>DUQQ01000064.1 GCA_012837705.1 Hydrogenispora sp. | reverse complement strand
GCACCGGAGCATCCCCCAGTTCTTCCCATTGGAGGGGGGCCCACGGCGCTAAATAGGAAACACCAAAGGATTTGAGGTCAGCGGCATGGACCAATACCAAGATCCCGGCGATGGTCAGACCATGCAAACCAAACAATGCAGCGGCAATCTCCATGATGAAGAGCTCCGCCAGTAGCGGTACCGGAACCCGGGTACGGGTGCCCGCGATCGCTAAAGCCAGTTGGGTGGGGAGAAGTTCCGGATGAAAGTCGGTCACCGCAATATAAAGACCGGGCAGGGCCACCGCCAAATTGTTCCCCAAGAGCCGGATGAGACGGAGGAAGGAGCCCACCCAAAAGCTTAAATAGTAATCTTCGGGTGTTTGGTAAAGTTCATTGATGGTCACTGGGACCAGTAAGGAAGTGGTGCTCTTATCCACCAAGATCGCAACCCGTCCTTCCAGGATACCAGCGGCGATCCGGTCACTGCGCTCGGTGGCCTGGATTAACGGAAAGATACTGGCCCGCCGGTCGGTGATTAACTGTTGAATATAGCCGGACTCTAAGATACCGTCAAGGTCAAGCGCTTCCAGCCGGCGGCGGACCTCGCTTACCATCCGGGGCGGGGCCACATCGGCCAGGTAGACCAGAACAACGCGGGTTTTGGTGCGCCGACCGACCCGCAGTTCTTCCACTTGTAAGGAGGGGTCCCGGATCCAACGCCGCACCAGCCCGATATTGTCCGCCAGCGTCTCGGTAAAGCCCTCCCGCGGGCCGCGGATCACCCGTTCGGTCTCGGGTTCTTGCGGTTCCCGTTTCAGCCAACCCTGGGCTTCAACGGCCAACATTTCTCCATTGACCACTACTAAGTTGCCCTCCAGTAACACCTCGACCGCAGCGCTGGAACCATCTAGCGGGCGGAGGCGTCCCCGTACCGGAAGCTCTAGCCCTGCTGTCCGCACCGCCGTGAAGGCGGCAAATTGATCTGTGGCCCACGCCACCGTTTCATCGTCCACAAGACTGTTTAAATAAAGAAGATGGGATAACCCTTCCTTGCCTACGGGCGTCACCCGGAGGTCGGATGGGTATCCCATCGCTTCCGCTATTCGCTCTATTTGGACACAGACCATTTTGGCGGCTTTCCTCTTTTGCATCTGTTCACCTTTGGTAGTTTACTCCGGTTATAAGTTTAACCATTAACCAAAGGAAACTATGCCCCGGCCGCCTTAAAATACCCTGGCCCGTTAACTTCGTGCTCTAAAGATCGGCTTCAAAGGATTCAACCAAATCAGCCAGGGCAGCCACGGCTTCTTCCGCATCGGGCCCTTCCGCCGCAATCTCAATTGTCGACCCTTTTTCCACACCGAGCGTAAGGATTCCCAGGATGCTTTTCCCGTTTACCGGTTCCTCTCCGGGACGCGCCAGGTAGATCTGACTTGCAAACTCTTGGGCCTTTTCCATGAAGACCGCCGCGGGTCGGGCGTGCAAACCAGACTTGTTTTTGATCGTGACCATTTTTTTAACCATTTACTCCACCTCGAATCGCTTTTCCGGCGAGCAGCGCAAACTGCTCGCCGGTTCACGGTTCCGGCCTTGTCGACGCTTACCCGCTAACACCCGTCCCTTCGGCAACCTCCTGATCAAGCGCTGGTTTCAAGGCATTGACCACGAGGGCGGTAACGATCGTTCCAGCAGCTAAAGCCACTAGATACAGGCCAAAGTTGCCAATCATCGGGATAACAAAGATCCCACCGTGGGGGGCAACGAGGGTACAGCCAAACAACATGGACAACGCTCCGGCCACGGCCGACCCTGCCATAATCGACGGAATCACCCGGAACGGATCAGCGGCGGCAAAGGGGATCGCCCCTTCGGTGATGAAAGAAGCGCCCATGATCCATGCTGCTTTACCGGCATCAATCTCCCGTTTCGTAAATTTTTGCGGGGCCAACACCGTTGCCAAGGCCAAACCCAGCGGTGGGGTCATCCCCGCCGCCATAATCGCCGCGTGGGGTTCAAGAATGTTCTCCGCAATCATCGCCAACCCAAAAGCGTAGGCCACTTTATTCACCGGTCCGCCCATGTCAAAGGCCATCATTAAGCCTAAAATGACCCCCAGGAAAACGGAACTACCGGTGGAGAGGCCCCGGAGCCAGTTGGTTAAGCCATCCATGATTCCTTTGACAGGCAAACCAATCACAACGACCATTAATAAGCCGACAATCGCCGAAGAGATTAACGGGATGATTAAGACCGGCATCAGTTTCGAAAGGGACTTGGGCACCGGCCAGTTTTTTATCCAGAGAGCGACAAAACCGGCAAGCAGACCACCGATTAAACCGCCCAAGAAGCCGGCCCCAATGTTGGAAGCCAACATGCCGGCAATCATCCCCGGTGCAATTCCGGGGCGGTCAGCAATAGAGAAAGCAATGAAGCCAGCGAGTGCAGGGACCATCAAACCAAAAGCCGTACCACCCACTTGGTTGAGATAACCGGCAAAGGTACCGCTTTCCACCTGGTAACCGCCGATTAAAAAGGATAAAGCAATCAGAATACCACCAGCGGTTACAAAAGGAATCATATACGACACACCGGTCATCAAACTATTCCGTATACTTATTTTCGTTTTAGCCATCCAAACAACACCTTCCTTTTTTCTTTTTCCCCTTTTCTTCCTTGACTGGAAACCGAACTTGGTTCCTCCGACCTAGGTTCTGCGCTATCTCTCTGTACCGACTGTTCCCCTCCTTTCTCCACCAACTCAACAGCAGCTAAAATTGCCTCCCGCGGATGTTTAATCACCTCAGAGACGCCTTTGTTCAGGATCGGTTTTCCGGCAAACCGGTCGGATCGGGTTACCGACATATCCACCGCAAAGATGACCGCATCGGCCGCGGCGATCTCCTCCGGCGTGATCTCATTTTCGATCCCGATTGAGCCCTGGGTTTCTACTTTAATCTCATGGCCGAGTTCTTCCGCGGCCATCTCCAATGCTTCGGCCGCCATATACGTATGGGCCACTCCCGTCGGGCAGGCGGTTACAGCAACAAATTTCATGGAACCACCTCCTTTCCAACCGCTTAATCGCGACTATTCAAAGTATTCAACACTTCTACGCTCGAAGTAGCTTGTTTCAGTTGTGTCCGGACTTCTTCGTGGATTAACATCCGGGATAGTTTCGCCAGGATCTTTAAATGATGGTTATCCGCATTTTCCGGTACCGCGATCAAAAAGATCAGATGGGCGGGTCCGTCCGGACCGTTAAAATCCACACCGGACTCGGACTTGCCAAAGGCGACACAGGCTTCGCGGACGGCCTTGGATTTACCGTGGGGAATGGCCACGCCCATACCGACGCCGGTACTACCGACTGCCTCCCGTTCCATAACCGCCCCAATATAAGCTTGGGCGTCATCAAGAAACCCGGCGTTCGCCATTAAGGACGCCAATTCACCAATGGCCTCCGCTTTTGAAGTCGCCTTGAGCTCCAGATTTATTAGTTGCGGTTGCAAAAGATCACCAACTTTCATCTGGCCCGTACCTCCCTTAATCAAAGTATTTTACCCTGGTGCCAAGTTTAATCCAACCGCTTCAACTCGACCTGTTTCTCCAGCGCTAACACCTCTTCAATCTGCGGTTTGGCAACAGAGGTTCCTTGGTTGGTCACCGCTAAAGTCCCGGAGGCTACACCCAGCCGCAAACATTCGGCCAGGGGTTGGTCCGTGACCATGCCGTAGATAATACCAGCCACTAAACTATCACCGGCTCCAATGGTATTTTCCGGTTTGACCTTCGGCGGGATAGCGTGGAAGGCCCCCTCTGAACTTGTCATCACAGCACCCAGCGGCCCCAAAGAGACGACGACGACGGCAATACGATATGCCGCAGCCAAATGGGCCGCGGCTTCCACGGCCGTGGCCGGTGTCGTAATCTCCCGGCCAATCAACTCTGAAAGTTCATGATGGTTCGGCTTGATCAGATAAGGAGCCGCTTTAATCCCTTCTTTTAAAGCCGGTCCGGAGGTATCAAGGATCGTTTTGCACCCATGTTGGTGGGCGGTGGCAATGAGTCTCCGGTAAAATTCGGACGGACATCCCTGGGGTAAACTCCCTGAGAAAACCGTATATCCACTTTGCAGCGCGTAATCCGCCAAATGCTGTTCGATTAGGCTTTGTTCCCTTTCACCGACATAAGGCCCCGGCTCATTGATCTCGGTCTCGGCACCACTGGTTGGATCCATGATCTTCGTGTTGGTTCTCGTGTCTTCGTCCACAAAGACCGGCGCGGTCTGCACGCCCTCTTTTTCTAACATGTTGAGCAATTCCCGGCCCATGATGCCGCCAAAAAACCCAAGGGCCGCCACCTCCAGACCATAGCCCTTGAGGATACGGGCAATATTGATCCCTTTTCCGCCCGGATCAACCCGCACGCGGCTGACCCGGTTTTGTCGCCCCGGCTGCAGCCCTTCTAACCAGTATGTCTTGTCAATGGCGGGATTGGGGGTGACCGTGGTCACCTGTCGTCTCTTCAATTTCGATCCTCCTCCACACATACCCGGTTTTATTCGGCGATGATAACTTGAACCCCCATCTTTTCCAGTTCCTTTTGGAGTTTCCTGTCGATGCCGTCATCGGTAATGATCATATCAAGCTGGGAGAGCGGGGTAATCATAGTCATACTAACCTCTCCAAACTTACTGTGGTCCAAAACGGCAATCACTTTGGATCCGGCTTTTACCATCGCCCGCTTCGTAAATGCTTCCGTCATGTTCGGGGTGGTCAGTCCCTCTGTAAGCGTACAACCATTGGCGGCAATAAACACTTTATCCGCATGGAAGTTCTGTAGATTTTCCTCCGCCATAGGGCCCACCAACGCCCGGGTACTAGAACGGTAACGACCACCGATCACCACCAAGTCCAGTTCCTCATTGCCTTCCAGCTCTTCAATGATGGTCATCGCGTTGGTGATCACGGTGATGTTCTTTTTCTCCTTCAAATGCCTGACCATCTGCAAGGTGGTCGTCCCGGCGTCCAAGATCACAGTTTCCCCATCTTCCACCAATCCAGCGGCAACCCGGCCGATCTTCTGTTTCTGTGGCAAAAAGCGGTCCTTTTTATCGGTGTAAGTTGGTTCAAACTTGCGTTGGGAAGCGAGCAGGGCACCCCCGTGGGTACGTCGGATCACTCCTAACTTCTGCAGTTCGTTGAGATCCCGTCGGACCGTAGCCTCACTAACCCCTAAGCGTCCAGCGATTTCACTCACGGACATACTATAATGTTGTTCCAATGCGGAGATCAATTTCTGCCGTCTTTCTTCCGGAAACAAAATTAACTCCTCCTGCTTCCCTTAGCTTCATTGATATAATAACAATACGACACATTCGAGCATATTCCTTCATGTTTCGGCAAATTTTTTGTTTATTTTTGATTGATTGTTGCGTTGTTGAAAAACCCACCCTTAACACACGGCGCGGTGGAGCCTTGTTCCGTAGCCTGCCCATTGTTATCATAAGGAGAAATAACCCCGAAAAAACACCGATCAAAAAAGGAGCTGGCTTTGCCACCAGCTCCCGGTCGACTTTTATTCACCAATAATCTTGATGAGCACCCGTTTCCGCCGCCCACCGTCGAACTCGCCGTAAAAGATCTGCTCCCATGGGCCAAAATCAAGCCTCCCGTCGGTCACGGCAACCACCACTTCCCGGCCCATAATCTGTCTTTTTAGATGGGCATCACCGTTATCTTCACCGGTGAGATTATGGCGGTACTGGGCAATCGGTTCGTGGGGGGCGAGCTTCTCCAGCCAATTCTGGTAATCTTGCCACAGACCGCTTTCGTGGTCGTTAATAAAGACGCTGGCCGTAATGTGCATCGCATTAACCAAGCAGAGCCCCTCCTTAATCCCACTTTCCCGCAGCGCCGCCTCCACCTGGTCGGTGATGTTAATCAACTCGAACCGTTTTTTCGTGTTGAAGACCAGTTCCTTTCGGTAAGATTTCATTGGATCACCTCTACTTCTCGTCACTCGTCGCTCGCGATTATGCTTGCCTTTGCCGTAACCTAGCTGGGCTACGGTATTCTCCGCCGATTGATTTTCTTGGCATCATATGCTTAGCGACCACTTTATATTATAGTTAATTCAAGATTAGAATCAATCACCAAACAAAAAACCGCCCTGCACGCAGGCGGTCATACGCACCGAATAATTCGGTCGTTATTTCCGGCGTCAACGGGAGGATATAACCGCCTTCACGACGGTTCCCCCATTAAACGCTAGATCTTCACCTTCATCACCGTTGTCCGTGGTGTTACCTTCCCCAAGTAACAATTAAGCTCCTTTACCATCGGCATATTGGTGATCAGTAACGGACTGAGCGTCGATTTCTCCTTGGCGGCAATCAGGTCTAAATCAAACTCCAACAGCTTATCGCCGACATTAACCCATTGGTTAGGTTCGACAAAACTGGTAAAGCCTTCGCCCTTCATCTCCACCGTATCGAGGCCAATATGGATTAAAACATCCAACCCTTCTTTTGTCCGTAGCCCCAGGGCGTGCTTGGTCGGAAAAACCTGCACTACTTCGCCGCTAACCGGGGCGTAGAGAATTCCCTCTTCCGGTTTAAAAGCCAAACCGTCACCGACCATCTTTTCCGCAAAGACTGGATCCGGAACGACACTAAGGTCAACGGTCTCTCCCCTAACCGGAGCTTTAAATTCGATCGTTTTGTTTTTCTTGAAGAGGCCCAGCATCTCTCTTCCTCCTTACTTGCATGAAAAACTCCTGTATTCTTCGGCCATATCGCTCCAGCAATTTTACTGCATTTTATCGTAAACAAACCCTTTGGTCACTCATCGGTCAAACGTCTTACCCAAGCTCCATCATCTTTCGCCTGCCCAACGAGCTAAACATCGCTAATCTGAAGTCCGCTCCGTAAAGACCGTTTCTCCGGCGACGATCGTCATCAAGACGTTGAAATCTTCATCCCACAAGACCAGGTCGGCATCCTTTCCTGGGGCGATACTCCCTTTTCGGTCCTCCAGCCGCAGAATCCGGGCCGGATTTAAAGTGGCCATCTTCACAACTTCCGCCAGGGGAAGTTCGGTGTTACGGTAGAAATTACGCACCGCTTCGTTCAACACTAGCGTACTCCCCGCTAAAGTACCGTCCTCGAGGCGGGCTTGACCCTGCTTGACCTGGACGAGTAAACCACCTAAATCATACGTCCCATCCGCCAGGAGGCAGGCCCGCATCGCATCGGTCACCAACACCAACTGTTCAACGGATTTAAGCTTAGGAAGTAGTTTTTGGACCACCGGCACGATATGGATATTATCGGCGATCACTTCACAGGACACCTCATGGGAAAAGGCCGCCCCGACCATACCCGGTTGGCGATGGTGCAGGGGAGTCATGGCGTTAAAAAGGTGCGTCATCAGGGAACCGCCGGCCGCAATTGCTTCCGCCGCCTCTTCATAGGTGGCTTTACTATGACCAAGAGCAACAACGACCCCCGCGGCGACCAGTTGCCGAATAAAGTCCAAAACGCCGTCCAGTTCCGGCGCGACGGTCAGTACCCGGATGACCCCTAGATAAGGCTGAAGCCACGCAAAATCGGGTCCGATAATATAGCGTTCATCATGGGCGCCTTTGTTTTCCCGACTGAGAAAAGGCCCTTCCAGATTACAGCCTAAGATTTGGGCTCCTTCGCCCGGCTCACCATTCATCGCAGCAGCAATCCGGTCCAAAGCCCGTTCGATCCGGGCGCGGTCCATCGTCATTGTGGTGGGTAGAAAAGCAGTAACCCCGGTGGAGACCAAACGGTTGGCCATGACCTTTAAAGCCTGGTCATCATCGTCCATGGTGTCGTAACCAGCGCAACCATGAATATGCAGATCGATTAATCCGGGCGCAAGGTAAGCACCGCCCCCGTCCACAACCCTACAACCGAGGGGAAGCTGTTTCTCCGGAAGAATTTCCCGGATCGTTTGGTCATAGACTACCGCATGGTCTTCTATAATCCCCTCTGTGGTGATTACTTTAATGTTCTTTATTGCTTTCATCATACCCAAACCTCGCAATCGCTAATTAATATCGTAACTCACCGGTTGATGGAGCGCGCCATCCGCCGATAGGTGTGCCGACGGCCCCGAATTGCCACGCTGTAACTGATGATGTTTTCCGGAACCGCAATCCCCGGGTAACCCGCATCTCCGATGTGGTGTAGATCGGTTCCGGCCATCTTGGCCTGCAGGGCAATCTCCCGAATCGTCTGCTCATCGGCACCTTCTTGGGAAGTCCCAACCGTAGTCATGGTTAGAACCCCGCGGTCATGGGCCAGCTGCACCAGCCCTTTAACATACTCCGTGGTGATGCCGGGTACCGTCCCCGGTGCGGGTAGCAAAATTATGTCACAACCGGCCGTGATGAACTCCTCCACATCCTGGGCGGTGACCAACCGCTCCCCACTTTCGCTGAGGATGCCGGCGGCATGCATTTTCCCGGCGGCAATGATCAGTTCATCCCCGACCTCCTGGTTAATCTCCGTCAGGACTCTCCTGATCTCCCGGTTGGAAGCGGCCGTCCCCGGATTCCCGGTCAAGACGATAAAATCCGCCCCCATTTCCCGGGCTTTCCGGGCGTTTCTCGCCGAAGCGCACCGTCCCGGGGGTAAACTGGTCGTTTCCCCGACTGCTTCCAGATTAACCCCTATTAACCTCCCCGTCAACCTTTTGATCTCTTTAATGACTTCTGCCGGTTTATGCGGGGGCAGTCCGAAGTATTGCGGCTGCTCCAGATCAAGCATATTAAGGAGGATAAGGTCGGCCCCACAGGCCGCCACCAGTTCAGCATTGCTGATATCCCAGAGTAACGGAGGAAAGATGCCGATCACCTCACTGACCAGCACCCGCCCTTCGCTGGCGGCGATGGCGGCTAAGATCTCCTTTTTCGTCATCTTTTGCCAATCCGAGGTACCACAGTCCAGCAGTCTTTTTACCATCTTCTCCTCCTGATCTTTAATCGTTTATAAGGACTGCAGGAGCCGGATGGCTCCTGCAGTTTGCGCACGGTTTATTATCCGCTTATATTCTTGGAAGTCATCACTGCTTTCATATGGGTCACCAACGGGTCAGCCATCGTCCCGACCACAATCTGGAAGTTGTTCCCCGGCATCTTGAGGATGGCGGTCGCTCCCAGTTCCCGCAGGCGGGCTTCGTCCACTTGCTCACCGTCATTTACCGTAATCCGGATTCTGGTAACGCAGGCATCAAGCACCTTGATGTTTTCTTTTCCGCCCAACGCCGCCAGGACTTCTGCCGCCCGGTCGCGCAGCTCGGTGTTGCTTAATCTGGACAGAACCGCAGACTCTTCTTCAATCCGGCCTGGGGTCGGAATATTCAGTTTCTGAATGAAGAAGACAAAGGTGAAGTAGTAGATTACACCGAAGACCAGTCCGATGACGAGCAGGCCAAGGGGATTCGAGGAGATCCCAAAGCTGAGAACATAATCGATGAAACCGGCCGAAAAACCAAAGCCGCAACGCATGCCTAAGGCTGTAGTCACCGCCAGGCTGATTCCGGTCAATAAGGCATGGAGGATGTACAGAACCGGCGCCAAGAACATGAAGAGAAACTCGATCGGCTCAGTGATCCCAGTCAAGAAAGAGGTGAAAGCGACGCCGAAGAGCATACCGGCAACGGATTTCCGGTGCTCCGGTTTGGCCGTGGCGATCATCGCCAGACAAGCCGCGGGCAGTCCAAACATCATTACCGGGAAGAAACCGGTCATAAAGACACCTGCAGTCGGGTCACCAGCAAAGAAGCGGGAGAGGTCCCCAGTGATGAGTTGGCCCGCGGCATTCACAAACTCGCCAAATTGGAACCAAGCAAAGGAGTTGATCACGTGGTGCAGACCAAGGGGGATCAACAAGCGGTTGAGAAAACCGAAGACAAAGCCGCCCGTAGCGCCTGAGGTGGCGATCACATTGCCAAATGTGCTAATGTAATTCTGAATCAGCGGCCAGACAAAACCGGCGATGACACCCAGGACTAAAGCCACAAAAGAAGTGACAATTGGCACAAACCTTCTCCCACCGAAGAAACCTAAGAAATCAGGGAGCTTAATTGCTTTGTATTTGTTGTACAATAAAGCAGCAATAATACCAGCGATAATACCAGCAAGGACTCCCATGTTGATGGCTTCATCAAAGGTGGTGGCCACCAAAGTCAGTACCCAATAGCCAACGGCCGCCGCCAACCCGGCCACCCCGTTGTTCTCATCGGCCAAACCAATGGCGATCCCGATGGCGAACAACAACGGTAGATTGTTAAAGATTGCATTTCCCGCATTGGCCATCCAGGGCAGATCGAGAACATCACCGGCGCCTAAACGCATCAACAATGCCGCCGCCGGCATCACTGCGACCGGGGTCATCAAAGCTCTCCCCAGACGTTGCAGTTTACCCAAGAAGTTACCTTTCATCTTTTTACCTCCTATTTTCTTTTTTGGACAAAATAAAAAGAGCCGAAGGGTATCCCCTCCAGCTCATGCCCACAGGTTGCACGCTGTCTCAGGTGGTTTTATTTATTTTCATTTACAGTATAGTTAATATATTGTTAGTTGTCAAGGGCATTTTTTAATCTTTCGATATGGAGCGTAAGGTAGCCCAGTTCTTCCTGGGGGACATCCGCATAGAGCTCCTCTGCCATCATCTTGCCCACCATTTTTGCCATACGATAGGAGTCCTTGTAGGTTCGCTTGATCGCGGGCAGGAGTTCGTTTTTGATCGGCTTTCCCTTGATAATTCGTTCGACTGCATAGCGAATATGGGAAGCAAACCGTGCGTAGTCCAAGGATTTACGGTCAACCTCAATCGCCAACTCATCCTCGATAATCTCCAAGGCCGAATTACAGATATAAGCGTATTTCACGGTATTGGAGAGCTTATCCTTTGTTTTTAAAGAGTGGATGTGCAGAGCAATAAATCCGGCTTCTTCCTCCGGAATATGCAGGTTGAGGGCCTTCTCCAGCATTTGGATTGCTTCTCTGGCCAACGCCATTTCCTGGGGGTAGAGGGTCTCGATCTCAATCATAAAGGGATTTTCAATCTGATCGTTATTTTGAAGACGAAAAACAGTAAAGGCAATATGGTCGGTTAAGCGCACGTGCAACTCTTCATCCAGGGGTTCCCCGGTAGCCGACGAGATCATATGCAAAATCTCCTCACAGACCCCAACCAACCGATCGTCGATCTCCGCAATTAACTGTTTGAACCGTTGGCTGGTTTCGGGATTCTCGATCACAAAGACCCGCTCGAAATCGGTATCGGCCGAAATCCGGTCGCCCGGTTTGGCGCCAAAACCGATCCCTTTTTTAATCAAAATCTTTTCGGTTCCTTGGTGCTCAGCCAGAACCACATTATTGTTGAAAGATTTGATCACCGCATATTCGGTCGGCATAAATTGCACCTCCTGCCCTTGCAATGGGCAAATCCCCAGTTTTAGCTAATTGTGTTTAACAACATTATAACATAACAACAGAAAAAGCAAAGGCGATCGTTCCGAAAAAGAGACCCCACCAAAAACCGACTTTAATTTTTTGTTGCAAAACTCGCCATTCTTGAGTAAAATAAACATGATAAGGATCTTAACAGGTGTGTTACTGGTAACACCAGGCATTAACCTAACCTCAGCAATAAGGTTTTTTGGTTAATGCCTTTTATTATTTGATAAGAAGGTGATTGAGAATGTACAAAGGTGTTCCTGCTTCCCCAGGCATCGCCCTCGGCCCGGCGCTGGTCCTCCCGAAAAAACAGTTTCAGCTTGAAAAGAAGATAATCCAGGATGTCACCGCCGAAAAGGACCGTTTCCACCAGGCTTTGACCGCCGCAAAAACACGGATCGAAGGTCTTATCGCGTTGGCCCAGGAGCAAGAGCAAACGGAAACCGCGAAAATCTTTGAAGCCCACCGCATGGTCCTGGAAGATCCGGAATTAATCACCGGTGTTGAACAGCAGATTGACCAAGAAAAGGTCAATGCCGAATTTGCCCTGGAGACAACCGTAAATTTCTACATCAACTTACTGTCCCAGGCCAACAGCGCTTACATGCGCGAAAGAGTAGCTGACCTGAAAGACGTCGCCAACCAGGTTCTCCAGTTTCTCGCGGGGGGCGGACCGCAAATCCCCGAAATAAAAGAGGATTGCATTATTGTCGCCGCCGAACTGACCCCTTCCGATACCGCCCTTCTGCCTTTGGATAAGGTCCAAGGGTTCATCACCGAAGTAGGCGGGCCCACTTCCCATACGGCGATCATCGCCCGCTCTCTGGAGCTGCCCGCCGTCGTCGGGGTGAAAAAGATCACCGCTTCTGTGCAAAGCGGCGATCACCTCATCATCGACGGGGAGCAAGGCGCCGTTTTCGTCAACCCGGATTCCGACACCATCGCCGTCTACCGCCAAAAACAAGAAGTACTACATAGACAGAAAAAAGAGCTGGCCAGCCTGAAAACCCTTGCCGCACAGACAAAAAGCGGCAAAACCATCAAGCTTCTGGCCAACGTCGGCGAACCCTGGGAACTGCCAAAAGCCCTGGAGTATGGGGCCGACGGGATTGGCCTCTTCCGGACGGAGTATCTCTTCTTAAACCGGGATACGCTGCCCACCGAGGAAGAGCAATTCCAGGCTTACAAAGAAGTTTTGGTCCAAATGGAAGGAAAACCCGTCGTCATCCGCACCTTGGATATCGGTGGCGATAAAAATCTGCCTTCCCTCAACCTTGAAACGGAAATGAACCCCTTCTTAGGCCTACGGGGGATCCGCCTCTGCCTGAAGAATAAAACGGTGTTCACCACCCAATTACGGGCCCTTTACCGGGCTTCGGTCCATGGTCAGCTTAAAATCATGTTTCCGATGATCTCCAGTCTCGAAGAATACCGGGCGGCCGTAAAATGCGCCGAAGAAGTGAGAGCACAGCTCATCGAAGAAGGACACCCCGTGAGCGGCCATGTTCCCATCGGCATCATGGTCGAAGTGCCTTCGACCGCCATCATGACCGATCTTTTCGCCAAAGAAGTGGATTTCGTCAGTATCGGCACCAATGATCTGACCCAGTATACCCTGGCCGTTGACCGGATGAATGAGCAGATCTCTCACCTCTATACCCCCTTCCACCCGGCGGTTTTGCGTCTTATTAAGATGGTGATCGCGCAAGCCCGCGACGGGGGCATCGAGGTGAGTATGTGTGGGGAAATGGCGGGTGACCCCCGGTTTACTTCCCTCTTAATCGGCCTTGGTCTTGAATCCTTCAGCATGAGCCCGTCGGCCTTGTTGGCGGTAAAAAAACAGGTCCGCGCGGCAAAAAGCACCACAGCAAAGGCCCTAGCCCAAAAGGTGCTCGCCCTCCCCACCGCGGAAGAGATCAGAGCCGCTTTGGAGAACGCGGAAGAAAGGAGTGATTCAGCATGCGAGTCCTAGTCGCGACCGTCAAAACGAAAACAGGATTGCATGCCCGCCCGGCTGCCCTTTTGGTCAATTGTGTTTCCAAATTCACCAGCACGATAACGATCAAAAAAGGTGAACAGGAGGGCAACCTGAAAAGCTTACTCGACCTCCTCAGTCTAGGCGTCGAGCAAGGCGACCAGATCACAATTACGGTTGATGGCAAAGACGAAGACGAAGTAATCGCCGCGCTGAACCGTTGCGCCACCGAGAATGAGCTCTGGTAAGCTGCTGTAAAAAAACCTGTTCTTTAGGACCAATTCCCCTTGGACCGGCCACTTCCTAGTGGCCGGTTATTCTTTTCGGATTTCTTTTTCTTTCCCCGCTTTCCTCCGCCCCTTTTATTTCTCCACCGTCCTCCCTCTGGTGCGGCACGAAGATTCATCGCCCGTTTCCACACTTTCACGCCTACCAGCCTGATCTACCCTTGTCCCCACAATAAGCTGGGGTTAAAGAAAATTATGGAAATCCTCCTCTTTTTACGTATCATCTTTTTTCCCAAAGCATAGAATAGAATAACTTCTTTACTCAAATTATTTCGGTAAAACGGAGGATTCCAATGAAAACGCGTACTCCGGCCCTTTGGTTCAGTCTTATTCTTTTCACGGTTTTCCTGACTTTACCGACCGCGTTCGCCCATGCGAACAAGCCATTAATCATGGACTTTGGGTCGATCGCTCCCGTACAGAAAATGAGCCGTGCTTTAGCCTTCACCCTCCCGGTGCCCCCCACACAAGCAGTCCAGTTCAAAGGCACGGGGCTTTCCGCCGCCAAAACCGGAAACCGGATTCCGGCGGAACGCCTTACTTTTACTCCCGACCCTTCCACACAAAACAACGCGACGCGAACCGTCTATCACCTCCAGATCCAGCTTTTGCCTTCCGAGCCGCCCGGCGAATACGAAGGCTTGATTTATGCGGTTTACCCGGACCGCAAAACGACACAACCCTGCCCCTTACTGGTCAAAATCAAGATCCTACCCTGGATCCGCATCGAACCGGGAAACTCTACGCCGCAGCTTAACATCGCCGCATCGCCATTTTTGAGAGAAGACAAGCTCTTGACCCGCAATCCGGTCAAATTATTGCTGGCTTCCAATGCCCCCTGGCGCCTTTTACTACGCCTCGAAAACGAAACACCTTTCCACACCTCTCCGTTCCCGCTCCAGATCGGCATCGGTAAAACCCTTAATACAGTCGTTTTTAAAGAAAGAATGCGAGTCAGTGACGATTATCGTCCCGTGGCTTTTGGGGCGCCGACAGTGGTTGGCGATGGTTCGACCCCCGCCAATTACTGGACCGAACTCTACCTCACCGCAGCGATCGACGACTGGTACCATTACCCCACCGGCAACTATAACTTTAAAATGTTTTTTGCGGCCGAAACCCTTCTCCCTTAGCTCAGTTATCTCCAGGTTACACTCCGGTAGAGGCGCGTTTATACCGGTTTGTAATAAATAAAAATACTAGTGAGGTTGGATAAGATGAAAAAAATATATCCGGTCCTGATCACTCTGGTCCTCCTTTCGCTTTCTGTGGCTACGATCGCCAGTGGCTACCCGGGCGATCTAAGTCCGGAATATCCGTGGTGGGAATACAACAACGCCATCGATCCCACCGACATAATTGGGTATATGTTTGGCCATATCTTTGATGACGGTAAAGTTACTTGGAACAAAACCGGCGATGAATTTGTCAATATCGACTGGATTAACCGGACCGACTATGTCTTTGATGATAACCGTGTCAACGGCCAATCGGTGGAGATGACCCTGGAAGCTCGGGCTTTCATCCCCAGCTACCTTGAGATGAAAGTGACCGGAAACAAGGGTCAGACCGGTTTAAGAAGCTACGGGCCAGGCATTGATACGAAAGCCGCTTCTTCCGGTTATCTCTTGGTTTTTGACAATGAGATTGGCGGCTTTGTCGACGACCGCTGGAATATGCTTGGTCATAATCCGCACAGCGAATTTGATATCCAAAATGATCAGGTCTATATTCAGGGCTGTGACCTCTTTAAAGTAGAGGTTTACGCCAACGACAATTACAAATATGAAGTCGAAGCCGGACCCTTAACGTCCGAAAAAGGTTCTCTACCACTCCATATGCGCAGTGGCTTCAGTATGCAACGTTTCGGTGGCACTTTCGTCTTTGATGAAGATGGCAAGATCTTTGAGGTTGCCGAAAAAGAGGCTTGCGAGGAGTTAACGGTCTACCACCAGTTTAGGGTCCCGTATGGCCGTAATATCGCGCAAGGCCGCTACGATGGTACCATTGTATTCCGCGCGTATACTCTCTAAGCTCGCCTGCCATTCGAAGCCTTACGGGCTGGTGGACGCGCCGCACCAGCCTCTCTTTAATTATCAATCTCTGCAGGGAGGAACCGACAATGTTCAGACCAGTACAACGGCGAGGATTAATCTTCCTAACTGCTGCTTTCTTATGGGCTTTATCCTTCGCGCCCGCCGCCCTGGGCGTCGCCCGGGTCGAGCCCAGTAAGTTTCTCTTTACTTTACAGCCGGGTGCCCGGATCACCGACGCCATTAAAGTCACCAACACCCAGGAGACGGAGGTGGAATTTACCGCCGTTATTTACGACTGGACGCTCGACGCCGCAGGCCGCCTCGTCACCTTCCGCGCCGGTGAACGGGCGGATACCCTCGACGGCTTGATTAAATTTAACCCCCGCCGGTTTAAACTGGGCCCCGGCCAGAGCCAGTATGTCCGTTTCACCTTGACCGCACCGAAAAGCGGGGACTGGTTGGAAAGAAGGGGGATCATCTTTTTTGAAGAAAACCAGCCGTCACCCGACACGATGGGTTCAACGGTGGTTTTTCAGGTTGGGACCACCGTTTATCTTTCCTTTACCGAAACCGTCCATTCCTTTCGTTTGCTGGGGGTAAAAGTCGAACCGACTCCACAAGGCCAACCAACGATAATGCTGGGTTTGGCCAATGAAGGGCAAGCGCACATCCGCTATCAGGTCGCCTACCAAATCAACGGAGAAGACGGTACACTCTACGCCGATGGTAACGGAGGAGAGCAACTGATCCTCCCCGCTAGCCAAGGGCTGCTGGCGCTGCCCATCAATGCGGAACTACCCACCGGTAATTATCAGTTATCGTTAAAACTCAGTTTTTCAGGGACAACCGAAACACTCGCTCCCGTAGTTCCCTTTACCATTCCCTGATTTGTCTTTCCTTGAACCGGCAGATAAGGGGGATTAGCACATGCCAAAAAGAAGGAATAAAAGAGTTTACCTTAACTTACAATGGGTGATGGTCTTCTGCGCGTTACTTTCTTTTTTTACGCGAGCGCCGGCTTCCGCGTGGGATACCAACGCCCTGGACACCAGTGTTGTCCTCTTGTTAATCAAAACGGAAGGGACCACAGTCATCCAAGATCCCTTCTTTGACCTCCTGGAACTGGGCGATGAGCTATTGGTTCCGGTCAACCGTCTGGCGGCCCATCTTAATCTGGAAGTCTCCTATTTCCGGCGGGAAGAAAAGGTGGTGTTGGTAAGTAAAGCCAACGATAAATGGGCCGAGATTTACCTGGAAGAGCAGGTTTACCGGATCGACGGACAATCCCTTTTAAACAGTCCGCCCCCGGTCCTCTTCGATAGCGATCTCTTTGTCGGGATCCCTTTTTTAGCGACTTTCCTCGAAGCCGAGATTGACTGGGACTTCGCTTACCAGACCCTCAGCATCAACGTGGATGCGGCTTTGCTGAAACAAAGCCCCACCCCCATCCGACCGGAAAAAGAGGCCCCGGAGCCGCGCAAAGCACCGCCACCCCAAGAAGGTCCGCCCTTTGCGCTTAGTGCGGTCCGTTATCAACTGGGGGCCGAACACCGGAAAGAAGCCGGCGAGCACGAGACAGTGACAGGCTTCTTTAAGATCCGCACCGACGGTTATGCGGGAGAGTGGGCGCTTTCCATCGCCGGAGGCGCTGAATATGAGTTTGATCAGCAAACCTTCAAACCCGATCTGACGCTGCTGCGCGGTAAATACCAGAAAGATAACGAACTAATCATCATCGGTAATACCACCCTTGATTTAGAAAACACCATTGCCAAACAGGATCTTTGGGGCATTTTGTATATGATCCCCGACGAACAGTTCCGCAGTGAATTAGTTGCCTACACTGATGTCTCCGGTACGGCCGCCGCCGGCGATCAGGTGTTACTTTATGTGAATGACCGTTTATGGGAAACCCAACAGCTGGCGGCCGATGGGGAATATCTTTTCCGTGATGTTCCGCTCCGGATTAACCGGGTCAACCAAATCCGGATCGTGACGCAAAAAGAAAACGGCGCGACCTTCGAAGCGACCCAAATGATTGCCGCCTCACCCCGGATTATGAAACAAGAAGGCAACGAGCTCTTGGTCACCGTTGGTCTCTACAAACCAACCGATGTGACGGAGTGGGAAGGCGTTCTGGTTAGTTACCGCCAACGGAAAGCCGTCACCGCGAACCTCACTTTTGAACAGGAGACAACGGTCTCCGCGCCCTTTGTCGCTTTTCCCGATTTAAGTTATGTCGGTGCTGATACGGGCGTCGCTTTCCGTATCAACGACAACCTCATCTGTACGCTGGATTGGATGGTCGGTGGCGAAATCAAGACCGATGTGCGCTCGGGCCTTGAAGCTTCCCTCTTGTATTGCCTCGAAAACGGTTATTTTAAAGGAGTTATTTTCTATATACCAACAGCCGTCTCCCTTGGAGTCAAAACCGAACCGGGCCAAGGGGGAAAGATCCTTTCCGAGCTTGAGCTTAAAGAAGATCTGCTCCTCACGACTGAAGGTTATCTTATCGAAGCAACGCCAACCGCCCGTCCCTGGTCCTTGGATGGGGCCAACCTGACGCTGACCAAGCGTTTTGGGCACTACGGCCAGAACAGTCTCGCCGGGGGAATCGGGAAAGAATGGAAAACCGAAGACAAAAACCAAGGTTTTTTCGAAGTCGAAGAAACCAGTTTCAACATAAAACACATCCAGCGGGAAAACATCTTTGGCACCAGTACAAAAGTGGAGTTTGTCACCGCTGATTTCTTCCTCAACCAGGAAGGCCCCTTCAACTTGCAGAAACTCTATCTCCTCAGCGATCTGACTTTAGCGGTCGCCCGTAACTTCCTTTTTGGTGTCGCGCTGGATACCACGAACACCTGGAAAGAACAGCGTTATGCCGGTCTGAACCTTACTGGAGAGGCCAACACCAAATGGAATATGACGGCCAATACCCTCCTGATGAGCAATTTTCTCTTGCAAGGGCGCAAAGAGTCTCCACCGGACGCAACTTTCCAGATCGATGAGCTCACAACCGGTCTTGCCCTTTATCAGTTTCTCTCCCGCGAACTCACCCTGTTCATGGATGTGAAACGGATCAGAGAATTGCCCTTCTACTCCGCAGCGCAGGACTACCGTTATACCACCGCCAACCTGGGCTTAAATTATTTCACCTACGACGGGAAATGGAAGATCAATGGAAGCCTTGGGTACCGCTCGCCGGTGAGCACACGCAAGCATCCCCAATGGTCCTACGGCTTAAGTCTAGAAAGATATCTTCCTTCCTCTTTCCTACTCAAACTGGAACTCAAGCGGCTCTATGACGCGTTGTGGGATGAAGTCCCGGAGGATGTGATCCAGATCTCGCTCAGCCGCGCCCTTGGGTTTGCTGATGGGGTGTGGAAGCCCTTCCGCTACACGGAAGAAGACAACATGGCCAGCATTAGCGGGGTGGTTTATCTGGATATCAACGCTAACGGGCGCTTTGACAAGGCTGATAAGCCCCTCTCCGCCATCAGGATTCGGCTGGATGGTAGCACTACCACCAGCAATGAACATGGGGAATATCTCTTCGCCAACTTAGACCCGGGGATTTACCGGGTGGAGTTCCATCTCCCCTCTTTACCCGCGAATTATACACCGGTTACGGGACCACAGTTAATCCGCCTGCGGGAACAGGAAAACTTCTTTATCGACTTTGCGGTGACCGCCAACGGCTCGGTCAGCGGTAAAGTCTTTATCGACCGTAATGCCAATGGCATACAGGACGGGGACGAAGAGCCCGTCTCCTGGGTGGGGGTTATCTTGGACGACGGCGCACAACAAGTCTTCACCAGTGAGGACGGCCGTTTCTATTTCGAAGGGGTCCCCTTGGGTACCCATGCGCTCACCCTTGACCGCACGAGTTTACCCACAAACCTCGAGACCGTCGGCCATGATGTCAAGACGTTCACCCTGACCGAAGAGAGCCTCGAAGTCAGTGGCCTGGATTTTCCTTTGCTCACCACCGATTGACGGCACGTTCAGCAAAATAACCCGCGAGCGCCTTAAAAGAAAAAGGCAGTGGTTTCGAGCAACCACTGCCTTTTTCATTGGTTTAGTCCCGTCCGCCTCTAATCCAACTAAACGCCATTAAAACACGGAGTCAGTTCTTCCCAGGACAGATCGGCCAGGGAATCCACGGTCAAGGTCGCCCGTGGGTTACAGGCCGCCGTGCCCACGCCGATGACGCGCATCCCGGCCGCCAGCGCCGCTTCCACGCCGGCATCGGCATCCTCCACGACCACACACTGGGCCGGAGGAATACCCAGTTTTGCGGCGGCAAGCAGAAAAACCTCCGGATCCGGTTTACTGTTCTTCACCGCATTGCCGTCGGCAACGGCATCAAAATAGTTGGCAAGCCCAAGCCGTTCCAGAATTAACGGGGTGTTCTTACTGGAAGAACCGATCGCGATCTTGATCCCGTGCTCCTTCAGTCGCTCCATGAGCGGCATCACACCCGGGAGAATATGCTCCGGCGTTAACTCGTTAATTAACTCCCGGTAATAGCCATTCTTCCGTTCGGCTAAGGCTTGTCGCTCTTCCGTCGTATAAGGGCGGTTGGCCCGCTCTAAAACGATTGACAAGGATTCCATCCGGCTGACCCCCCGTAACCGGTGGTTAATCTCCCGGTCAAAATAGATCCCTTCCTCATCGGCCAACCTTTTCCACGCCCGGTAATGACAATCATCTGTCGAAACAATAACCCCATCTAAATCAAAAATAACTGCGTTCTCCGTCATAATCAGCCCTCCTCCGGTCAATCTTATTCGCACTTTGTAGTCAAAACCCTTTTTTCTTGGTGATGGAAGATGACCAAGGACTCTCCCTCCCGCAATTGATAGCTGGTGCCCTCTTTGTTGACGACAACGTGGATGATCCTTCCCTGGTAGGCCACATTGAAACGGTATTCCTGCCACGCTTCGGGCAAATAAGGGGCAAAACTCAAGACCCCATTGGCAGCCCTCATCCCGGCAAAACCATAAACCACACACAGCCAGGAACCGGCCATACAAGCCATATGCAGACCATCCTTGGTGTTGCCGTTGTAGTCGTCTAAATCCAAACGGACAGTGGAAGTAAAGTAATCATAAGCTTTATCGTGATAACCGATCTCCGACGCCACGATACTGAAGATCGACGGCGAGAGCGAAGAATCATGGGTTGTGATCCGTTCATAATAATCGTAATTCCGCTTTTTCTCCGCGGTTGTAAACTGGGCACTCAAGAGAAAAAGCGCTAAAAGAACATCCGGCTGTTTACAGACCTGGGCCCGGTAAATCAGTAACGGATGGTAGTGGAGGAGTAAAGGAAACTTCTCCGGTGGGGTTGTCGCCAGATCCCAAACCGGTTTATCCAAAAAGGTATCGTCTTGGGCGTAGATCTTTAGGCCCGGATCGTAGGGCAGATACATATGCTCCGCTACTCTCCGCCAAAGCGCGATCTCTTCCGCATCCAGACCGATCTTCGCGCAGAGGTTTTGGTACTCTGCGCTGGCCTCCGCCTCCATCCAAGCCGCCGTCTGCACCGCATATTTCAGATGCTCCCGCGCCATCAAATTAGTGTAAAAGTTGTTATCAACCAGGGCTGTATACTCATCGGGACCGGTAACCACGTTAATACAGAAACGATTGTCCTTCCGGGGATTAAACGCCCCGATCTCCAGCCACAGACGGGCGGTCTCGAACAGAATCTCCGCGCCGTATGTAAACAGAAACTCACGGTCCCCCGTAAATTCCACATACTTTTGGATGGCATACGCAATATCGGCATTAATGTGGTACTGAGCCGTGCCCGCCGGAAAGAAAGCGGAACATTCATCACCACCGATCGTCCGCCAAGGATAAAGGGCTCCCCGCGTGAGACCTATCGCCAAAGCCCGCTTCCGGGCCTGGTCTAAGGTATGATAACGGTAAGTTAAGAGTGCTTTACTGATCGCCGGGTTACTGTTGATAAAGAAGGGGATCATGTAAATCTCCGTATCCCAAAAGTAATGCCCTTCGTAACCTTCTCCGGTTAGTCCTTTGGCCCCAATATTGGTGACCCCGTCTTTCCCTACCGCCTGCAACAGATGAAAGGCGTTAAACCTTAGTCCTTGCTGTACCAGCGGATCGCCTTTGATTTCGATATCGGCTTGCGCCCAGAAGGCCGCTAAATAGTCCTGCTGGTCTTGTTGCAGACGGGTAAAACCGGCTTTTCCCGCTTGCCAAGCCAAACTTTCCGCTTTTGGGCAGAGGTCAGAAGCCCCGTCTTTGGCTGTTACATACGCGAGATATTTATACAAACGAATGGCCTGCCCCGCTTCTCCGGCAAATTCATAGCTGACTCCGACTTTCAACGGCAAACGTTCGGTTTGTACCTGCGTAAGGGGGCCCTCCACCTGGTTCCGCATGGCGCAGGCTAAATAAAAACCGGTTTTTTTGGTCTGTTGCAGCAGGGCGCCCCCCTCGTCATTGACGTTTTGTGCTAACACTTCAAGGGCACGTCCGGTTAAATGGGAGCCGACCCGCGGGTCCGTTCCGGCCTGTAGATTCTGGACATCGCCGTCAAGCGCCGAGAAGAGGCGGACCTTCCCGCTGAAATTCAGCGGCGTAACTTCATAGGCAATCGCCGCCACATGCTTGTTGGTAAAAGAGACTAAACGGGTGATCGCCACTTTTACTTCCCGTCCCGCCGGTGAGCGCCAGACCAAATCGCGGTGGAGAACCCCATTTCTCAAATCAAGCCTTCTTTGATAAGTCAGTAACTCACCGGAGAACATCTGAAACTCTTCGTCTTCCAGGTAGAGTTTGATCACTTTTCCGTTGGTCACATTCAGCATCGTCTGGCTTGTTTCCGGGTAACCGTAGGCAATTTCCGGGTATTTAAGCTCTACCGTCTCATAAAAACCGTTAATATAAGTCCCTTCGACGCTGGTTCCCGCCAAGCCCGCATCGCCTTCCTCAAAATTTCCGCGCAGCCCTAGGTAACCATTACCCAGTGTAAATATGGTTTCGTTCCGTAGATTATAGACGGGCAAAAACTGCTCCTCGACGATCTCCCATTCATGGGGGGGATAGATCGGTTGTCCTTTATTTTGTTTTCTTTTCATAACGTTTCTCCTTTCCCCCGCGCTTTGCTGTCACCACAAAAGTCCCAGGTGGACACCGTTTTTTCTTTTAACCAAAAAAACCCCAAGGCCAACGCCCCCCTGATGACCACTCCCACAACGAAGTGTGAGTGCGGTCGCCAGGTGGGCGACAAACCCCGGAGATCTACAGAAGCTGGTCATTCGCCGCGGCCTCCCGCGCGCCGGGCGAACGAATAATAAATATTTTTATTGGTTAGTGGACCCGGGGCGAAAACCCGGGTCCGGGGGCGTGGATGATTTACCGCTTGTTATCCTCGATGTATTTTGCCCATTTTTCCAAAGTTGGTTTGACGGGCTCCCCTTCGATGACACACTCACGGAAAGCTTCATTCAAAGCCTTTTCCACCGCACCATAGTACAACAAGTTCGGCCGTGCTTCGGCATGGGCCAAGACCTTGTTGATGGCCTCAAAGTAGGGTTTCTGCCAATCCGCCACTTGCCCGTAAGCATCGCTCCGTACTGCCGGCCAGCCGTTGTAGATGGTCAGTTTTTCCTGTACCTCACGGGACATTAAGTATTTCGCAAATTCGATGGCCAATGCTTTGTTCGGTGCCCCCTTCGGAATCCCGATCACTTCGCCGCCGAGGACGTGGGATTCTTTCACCGGACCCCGCCAACCATTGTAGGCCAATACTTCCTTCTTACCACCGTCCCGCACGATCACATTCATCCCGAAGGGCCAGTTCTGACCGAGATAGACCGACTCGGTGGCGATGTGGGTGTTCATAAAGTTCCAGTTGGCCGTCTTGGAATCGGGCGAGAGATACGGCCAGAGTTTTTGGAGAAACATAAAGGCTTCAAAGCAACCTTGATCATTCAAGACCACCGGATCCCCACCGGCACTGCGGCAGAAATCAAAGAGATGGGTGGCGGTACACGGCGAAAGATCGGCCTTAATGGCCACGCGGCCGACGCCTTCTTTCTCATAGAAGAATTTCGCCACGGCAAACAGCTCATCCCAAGTGGTCGGTACTTCTAAACCATACTGTCTAAATTTGGCCGCGTTGTAGAAAGCAATCTCAACATTAGGACGATACGGTAAAAAGTAGAGTTTACCGTTGAACTCACCGACTTCAATCAGGGACGGATAGACGGTCGTCGGAATCAGCGACCGGTAGTCACTCAGGTCTTCCACCAAACCCCGGTCCACGAGGGTGGCCAGGCGCATGTTATCCTGGGCAATCAGATCGATATCCATCCGTTTCGCCCGGACCCGCGCCTCCAGAATCTTCTCGGTATCCTGGGCTTCGGCCTGGTACGCTTCGACCTTGACGTTGTACTCTTTTTCAAAGGCCGGGAAGATATGCTCCCGCATAACCTGCCATTCTTCTTCCGCCAAACCCATAATCACGCGCAGAGTGGTAGGTGCCGAAAAGGTCACCACGGAAACCACCAGACTCAAGATGAGCAACCCCAACACTAAACGAAGGTTTCTCTTCATCACACTTCCTCCTTAAATTTTATAAATTCGTTTGTCCGGTTTCAAGGGAAAATTACCATAATCACCTCGCTTTCCTAACTCGCGGCAGCGCTAAACACACAAGCCTTAATATTTTAAAGCACCAGAGAGATAATCGCTTTTTAAGTAATTTTGGAGCGCAAAGGTGATAATTAACACCGGAATGGTCAAAAACACGGCATAGGCCGCCGATTCAAACCAGTTCCCCCGACGAACGTAGTAATAGGTTTTCAGCGGGAGAGTCGCATCGGCTAAGCAGAGATATACGGCATAGGTAAATTCATTCCAGGATTCAAGCCAGCAGAGAATACTCGCCGCCGCCATCCCGGCCAGCGAAAGCGGCAAGACGACGATCACGAGCGCCTGCAACTTATCACACCCGTCCACCAGGGCCGATTGTTCCAGGTCTTTCGGGATCGAATCAAAGGTTCCCGTTAAGATCCACGCCATTAACGGTAAAACCTTAATCAGATGCGCCAAGACTAAACCAAAATTGGTATCCACCAAACCCCACTGGATAAAGGTCACCGAGATCGGCAAGGCAATCCCGACCTCCGGAAACATCCGCGTCGAGAAGATCGCCAGGAGAACCCCATATTTTATCCCGGTGGGCAGTCGCGAAATGACATAAGCAGCGGGGGCGGCGATCATGATGCCGAGAAGGGCAACGCTGGTCGCCACGACCACACTTTTCCAGAGGGGAACCCAGATGTGTCCTGCCGCTAAAACCCTTTTCCAATGATTCCAAGTGAAGTTTTTGATCAGAAAAGGTGGATGTTGGGTCAGGATATCCTGGGGCGCGCTAACCGAGATCTTAAACAAGAGGAGAATTGGCACCAGGATAAAGAAGATGGTGCCCGCAATAAAAAGCGCCTTTAAAACCCGGTTAATCCGGCGTTGTAGCACTTTAGGGTCGATCTTCCGCTCCGCCATGATCAGCCCCATCTCTTTCCGTAATTTCATTGCTCAACCTCCCTTGAACCCACCATCATGATATAACCGAAGACGAAAGCGGCAATCAACAACAGCAGGATGGTGGAAGCAGCCCCCGAAGCATGAATATTGTTATAGTCAAAATACTCACTATAGGCGTAAGTCCCGAGGAACATTGTATTCCGCCCGGCCAACACCATCGGTAATTCAAAGATCCGGAAGGCGTCAATCGCCCGCATAATCAGGGCAATCGTGAAAAAGGGTTTGATGAGCGGTAAGGTAATATAGAAGAAGTTTTGGAAACGGGTCGCCCCGTCGATGGCTGAAGCTTCATAGATACTACTGGGAATACTCTCCAGCCCCGACAGGAGGAGAATAATCACCAGAGGAGTCACCTTCCACATATCAGCAATGGCCACCATAAAAAGGGTCCGCAGGCCCCCTTGCGCCCAGTCAATCGGCAACTTGATCACGCCGATCCGGTAGAGGAATTCATTCAGATATCCGTTGGAACTAAAGATATATAACATGATTACCCCGGAGACGATGGTCGGTACACCCATCGGAATCATGGTTATTGCCCGGAAAATCCCGCGAAACCGGCTTTTGGTCGTCAAGAGCAAGGCAACCATCATCCCCACGCTCATCTCCAAAGATAAGCCAATCAGGGTCACCAGTACGGTATTTTTCAACGCATCCCCAAACTTACGGCTGCCAACAATCAGCCGGTAGTTATCCAAGGTCGGAAAGGCACCGGTGAGCGGATCTTGGAAGCTATAGTAGATACATTGTAAGACCGGAACAAGGGTGAAGCCGAGAATAAAAATGATGAGTGGTAGGACCATCAGCATTTCTAGCTTGTAACGTTTAAAGAGGATTTTTAGTGCGGCCACCCATTTCACCACCTTATCGAATTTTGTTTTGCTCAACTTTGAACCACTTAACACTGGGAATTTACCGTTCCGAAACGTCCACATAAATGTTAACAAACAGCTTTGTTAAAATGAAGTGAATATCTTTTTACTTCCGTTGTTATCTTGGCGATTCAGCCGTGACAAAAAAATGACCCACTTTTGTGACCACCGCTAATGGTGAATATTTTTTGCTTTCTAGCATTTTTTTGCGATTTATCCTAAAACATTGCCGCTGACCTGGAAATCTTATAAACTGAAAAGGGAAGACCACAAAAAGGATTGAGGAACATGTTTACGGTAATGCTCATCGACGATGAACCGATCATCTTAGAAAAGCTCCGGCATGTGATCGATTGGGAACAAGAAGGTTGCCGGATCGTAGCGGAAGCCGGAAACGGTGCAGAGGCTTTAAAGCTCTGCCGTGATCTGAAACCACAGCTTATCTTCTCCGATATATACATGCCGCTGATGGACGGGATCGAACTGGCAGAAGAGATCAAAAGTTTTCTCCCGGAGAGTCTGGTCATCCTGATCAGCGGGTATAACGAATTTTCCTATGCCCAGAAGGCGATCGAAGCGGGGGTCTTTCGCTATTTACTGAAGCCAATCCGCGCTGGAGAATTAACGAAAATCCTCGCGGAAGCGAAGGAATGTTTGGCTGCCCGTCGCCAGGCCACGGAGGAAAAACTCCGCTTGCAGAACCTAATCCGAAAAAATCTCCCTAGCTTACGGGAGAAGTTCTTCATTAAACTGGTCAATGGGGAGATGGGTCCGGAAGATCTAAAAGAACAGCTGGCTTTCCTGGAGATCGAGCTAAAGGGGAAGATGTGGGGAACAATCCTGTTTCACTTGGACAACTATCTCCAGCTGGTCAAGGAGAATAAAGAGGCCCAACTGCAATTTTACAAGTTTCACCTGCTTGACTTAATCAAAAAACGGTTTACCACCCCTTCCTTCTTGTATGCCTTTATCAATAAACCCGATGAGATCGTTCTTCTTTACGGCCTTGAATCGGCCGAACAAGAGAAGACGATCTACGAAACAATTCTAACGGTCCAAGACGAAATCCTCAAAACCGACGGGGTTTCTTTCTCGGCGGGGATCGGTGGACTCTACCCCGATCTGGTCGTGCAGGAAAGATCCTACCGCGAGGCCCGCCTGGCCTTGGAGTTTAAGATTTGGACCGGTGGCAATGCCCTGATTCCCTATAAAGATATTGAAAACTCGAAGTCGGGCCGGTTGCTGCACCATCGTGAACAGGAGACCCTCTCTTCCCTGCTGCGGGAGGGGAACGACGCCAAGATTACGTCCTTCATGGAACAACTCTTCACCAACCTTCAAAGCGAAAATTATTTACTGATGCCCAAAAGTTATCTCCGCTTAACCATTCTTGATCTGGTCAATCAGATCATCCGTTCCCTGTTGGAGTTCAACGGATCTCCGGACGAACTCTACGGTCCCAACTTCGATCCGGTGCGCGAGATTGAAAAGTTTGATACCTTAGACCAACTCCAGTCTTGGTTGGAACAGCTGGCCCGGCAAGCGGTGGCGTTTATCCATAACCACAAACAAAAAGTCGGCCGTAACTTTGTGGAGAAGGCGCGGCAGTATATTGAGGTTAATTTCCGCGACCCCGAACTCAACCTGGATAAAGTGGCCGAACATGTCTATATCAGCTCTTGTTACTTGAGCCGTTTATTTAAGGAAGTGACCGCCTATTCCTTCACGGAATACCTGAACCGGCGGCGGATTAAAGAAGCCAAACACCTCCTCCTCAGCTCTCCGGCAAAAATCTACGAGATCGCCGAAGCAGTTGGCTTTCGGGACAGCCATTATTTTGGCATCGTCTTTAAAAAAATAACCGGTCTGGCCCCCAGTGAGTATCGGGACCAAGTCCGGTATCGCTTTAAATAGTTTTTGCTCCCGGCGCGCGGGGTCCAACGCTGGCCTTGGGATTGGTGTTCGTTCAGACCGTTTGGTTGGCTGTAATAATTGGTTAAGTTATGCCCATACGTACTTTGCTTTTCGAAAAGCCCAGCGGAAAAAAGTAAAGTTTAAGTTGGTAAAAGAATATCCACCCGCGTGCCCACACCTTCCTCACTGGTGTAGATCAAGCCGTAGGCCGGGCCGAAATAGAGTTTAATCCGCGAGTTGATATTCATCAGGCTATAACCTCTCCCCTCCGTCTCCAAGTTCAACTGTGGTTCAACCAACGACGCCCGGAGTGCAGCCAGTTTTTCCGGGCTCATCCCCACCCCATCATCGATCACCGACAGTTGAATATGGTCCGAGTCCACTTTACGGCCGAGAACAACTACCGTCCCACGCCCGTTCAGCTTCGGCTTGATCCCATGGTAAATCGCGTTTTCGATCAACGGCTGGAGGGTTATCTTCACGATCTCATGTTTTTTGATCTCCTCGTCAACATTGATCACGTAATCTAATTTATCTTGGTAACGGATCCGTTGGACCCGCAGGTAATTCTCGGCATGATCTACTTCTTCCCCGATTTTAATCACATCGCGCCCCCCGGAAAGGGTGACGCGGAAGATGGTCGACAGGGATTCCAGCAACTCCACAGCCTGGTCCCGCCGCCCGGTCTCCACCATCCACGAGATGGAATCCAGTGTATTATAGAGAAAATGGGGATTAATCTGTGCATGGAGCATCTTCAAAGCGATTTTCCGTTTAAAGATCTGCTCCTGATACATCTCTTCGAGTAATTGGGCCAAGTTTTCGATCATGTGGTTTAATTGCTGCGAAAGCTGTTCGATCTCGATACTTCCCGTTTCATGGACCCGTAAACTTAAGTCTCCCTTTTCCACTTTCTGCATGAAGGCGCAGATGTTCTTGATCGGCCGTGTAATTTTCCCGGCGGCAACTACCGCCACCCCCGCAAAGACCGCCAAGACCAAGATGCCCCCGATCAGAATCCGGTTCCGTACCTCACCCGCCGCCGCCTCAAATTCCTGACTGGAGATGACCCCCACCAATTTCCAGTTATTCGTCGCAATCTCTTGATAATGGATGAAACTATGCTGATGATTAAATTTTCCTTTAATACTGCCCGCAGGGGATGCGGCCAGTTGCGCCCGGCTCTCCTCATCCAGGGGAATCGGCCTTAAGATCAGGTTTTTCTCACTCCCGGCCAGAACCTGCATCTTTTGATCAACCAGATATAGACGGCCTGTTTTCCCCAGGACAATATCTTCGATCAGCCCCGAAAGACGCGACAGGTTGATACTGGCCACCAAATAACCGATGCTCCGTTTGGTCTGCACATCGAAGAGCCATTTAATGACCGCGATCTGGTTAAGCTCTTCCCGGAGAAGTTCGGGGGGTAAATTTACCATTAAGCGGGCCCCCACCGGGTTAAAAAAGATCTCCGACCAGACCACTCCTCCTTCGGCGGCGCGAGCAGTCGCCAGGAGTTCAGGGGTTAAATACTGTTCGATCCCATAAGCGGTAAAGTGATCCCGGCGGCCGATGACCACCATCGGTTTTTCCGCGTAATCACTGTAGATGAGCAGATCATCGATGAGATTTTTTGTGATCCGCCGGTTATCCAGACTGACCTGATAATTATTGAGATTAATCGAATCAACCAAAAGCTTCGCCAGGCTGCGCTGATCAACCGGAGAAGCGGGCGCACCCAGCATTTGCAACCGGTAGTCGGCCGCAATAAAATTCAGGGTGTTTTCCACCATGTTAAACTTGGTAACAATCTCATCTTTGGTACGGTTAAGGATGGAGGCCGTATAAAGCGTAAAATTCTTTTCCAACTCGGTTGTGGCCTGAAAATAAGCGATCACCGAGACGAAAAGCATGGCCAATACTGCCGTGATTAGAAAAAAGATCGTCAGTTGCCGTTGGAAAGTTAAGCGGTCAAAGCCGGAACGTCCTTTAGTAAGGTTAATCATTACTCACTCCCAAAACGCCGGGGTTTTTAATCAGGATAAAACTTTTTCATCTCCCTTTCAATGTTTGCGATCGCTTCTTCAGCGCTGGTCAAGCCCGACAGCGCCCGGTGGAAATTAACCTGCATGATTTCGGAGAGGGCCGGATAGTAGGGGGAAACCGGCCGGGGTTTAGAGGTGAGGAAATGTGGTAACAACTCCTGGTAATAGGGGTTAACACTTTGCACCTCTTCATCCTGGTAGACGGAGATGCGTGTTGGTAAGCGGCCACCTACCATCGCGTGGAACTTTTGCGCGTCAAAACTGGTTAAGTATTTTATGAATTGCCAAGCCGCTTCTTTATGTCGAGAATGGCGGTTGATCATCAGGTTCCAACCGCCGAGGCACCCGCTGCCCACTGTGCCATGGGGCCCCACCGGCAAGGGTGCCATCTTAAATTTACCCCGGATCCGGGAACCTTCCTGGTTCATCAGGGACCAAGCATAGGGCCAGTTTCTGAGGAATAAAGCCTTCCCATCCTGATAGAAAAGGCGGGCATCTTCCTCCTGATACCAAAGGACTTCCGCCGGTGCCAGCCCCAATTCAAGCAGCTCGACCAGGATCTGAAGGGCCGCAGTGGCCTGGGACGTATTGACCGTTACCCGCTCACCATCGAAAATACGGCCCCCGTTACTCCAGATCAGTTCTAAGCCATGGCACACCAGGCCTTCATACTGATTGCCGGGAAAAACATAACCATACTCCACGTTCCCCGCGGCAATCTGCTCCTGCGCAACGGCGAACAACTCCGCCCAGGTCCGTGGGGGCTGGTCCAAAAGATCACTCCGGTAAAAAAGCACGCCCGAATCGGTAAACCAAGGAACCGCCCAGATCTGGTTCTGGTCGCTACATCCTTCAATCGGACCCGGGAGGAAAAACTTCCGCTCCTCCAGCGGGAAGAAGGAATCCAGTGGTTCGATCCAGCCCGCGGAAGCAAACTCCGAAACCCAGATAATATCGGCGGAAAAAACATCAAAACTATTGTCCCGGGCCGAAAAGGCCGACACATAAAAATTGCGACAATCATCGGAACCCCAGGAAAGGGTCCGGTGTTCAACCTGAATATTCGGGTTTTCCGCATTAAACCGATTAACCAGCGCCCGAATCGCGCCGGATGCATCCTCCGCCGGCGTATAAAAAACCAGATTTGTCGGCGGCCGGTTTTGCCCCACCGAATTCGAGATTAAAACCAATAAACCACAAACTGCTACGAGCAGAATAAACCGGAACCTTCTCATCAGGCCACACCTCTTCCCCAACCTTTGGCGCCCACGAAAAAAAGTTACCTACCTTATTTTACGTTTATTTAACAAGCATGTCAAATCACGCCCTAGACCCATTTACCCTTCCGCTTTACGCCTTAAAAATGAAGGCCCAAGCCCAAGTTGAAGGAGAAGCGTTTCTCATTCCAATAGTAGTTCCCATAGAGGATCAGATCGGAGACCCCAATCCCAATCCCCGTGGCCGCCATGATCCGGTCAAAATCCAAGCGGGAAGTCAAATTATCGGTGACTCCAAAGTCAAAATAGGCGATCACTTCCGGCACCACCCCGTACTCCTGCCACGGGAGGTAACCAAAGCGGACTTCCAGGTTATTCACGGCTTTCACATAACCGTCAAACCGGCCAGCATCCACCCCGCGGAGACTCCCGCCCAGGCCCGGGCTGAAGAAGGGGTATTTACTGAACCCCCCAAATGTCGTGCGGGCCCGTACCGGAATATAAGCGCCACCCAGGTGATCATACATCAAACGCTCGGCCAGGTAGATGCCGAACTTGTCCCCTTTGTGGAGCGGATAAAACCAAAGGGCGGTTCCATTGAACCGGTAATAATCGGCACCTGTATCGGCATTGAACAGGCCAAGCGGGGCAAACTCGCCAGAAAGTTCGGCATAAAAACCTTGCTTCAGCCACCGCTCTTGGTCTTCATCGATCGCGTTATAAAGGACCCCGGTGAAGATGGCGTTTTGTACCCCGCCCGCACGGTCGGGGAAGGAAGTGGCGTAAAGCAGAGCATCTGGCGTCCAGTCGCGGAGATGGTGATCGTAACGGCCATAGTAGACCAAGACCGCTTCCCAAAGGTTCCGGAGACGAAGAAGATCGTAGACCAAACCCTGTTTCAACCCCAGACTCCAGGTGAGGTTGGCGTCTTGGTATAGAGCGCGGTTTGTACCGTCCTGCGGCGGTTGATAGGGCGTCCCAGCGGATTCGCGGTAAAACCCAAAGGTTTCAAGGCCACCGCCGACACTGAAAAAGTAGGCCGTGTCGACCGCAGGAAACAGCGGTTCGCCCAAACGACTCCAGATCAGATCAATCCCCCAGATCCGCGGCTCATACTCGAATTGCCAGGAAGCCTTCTCGCCCAACGCGGTAACAGGTAAGGCCGATCCCAGTAAAAAAAGCACACAAAGGGCAAGAACCCACCGGTTTTTTTGTTTTCGCATCACTCTGCCTCCTCTTCTTCACCCAGTTTCCTCCAGACCTAATCTTTCCTGCACTTGGACCATTATACCCTTCTTTGCTATTAACTTCCCCCTGGTTAAAAAATATCCTTCCGGTCGAGAATATAAATACCCGCAACAAAGGAGAACCCGCCTTGTCCACAACCCTCACCCAACACCTAATGATCAACGGCCACCGCATCCCGGTGAAAAACCTGGATAAACCCTTTTGGCCACAGGATGGCTACACCAAGGGCGATGTCATGTCCTTCTATATAAAGGTCTGGCCTTATCTCGCCCCCCACCTCAAAGACCGCCCGCTCTCCCTGGTCCGCTACCCGGAAGGGATCAACGGCCATTATTTCTACCAGAAAAATTTTCCGGGAGCCCCGCCCTGGGTGGAAACAATCCCGATCCGCTCGAAAACGCGGGTAACCCATTATGTGATGGCCAACAACCTGGAGACTCTGATTTGGGCCGTTAACCTCGGCTGTATCGAAATCCACCCCTGGCTTTCTCCCCAGTTGCATCTGGACAACCCGACTTACATCATCTTTGATCTCGATCCGATGTCCCCCGCCACCTTCCAAGATGCCGTCCAGGTGGCTTTGGCCTTAAAAACCCTCACCGACCATCTGGGGCTCGCCCTTTTCCCGAAAATCTCCGGAGCCACCGGACTCCACCTTTACCTCCCGGTCAAACCGGTCTATAGCTACCAGGAGACGGCCACCTTTGTCCAGCGGCTTGGTGAAGCGGTGATCCGGGTCCTTCCTGAACTGGCCACCAACGAGCGAAAGGTCTCGGCCCGTGGGGGCAAAGTCTACATCGATCACCTCCAAAACCAGAAGGGCAAAACCATTGCTTCCGTGTATAGCCTCCGCCCTTTCGCCGGCGCCCCGGTTTCGATGCCGGTCACCTGGGAAGAACTCCCCTCCGTCCAACCGGATAGTTTCACCATCACCACCACCCCCACCCGGCTGGCTGCCACCGGCGATCTCTTTGCCCCCCTTCTCACCATCCGGCAGGAATTACCGTCACAATTTTTAACCTAATTCCGTTATTAGCAGGATTCCCATTATTTTTCCAAATTGACTATTATCGTTTTTAGCTTTATTGCCGATATATAACACATCATACAAAGAAAGGAGACTTTACAATGGCAAGGTCTCTTCGTTATAACCTCGCCGTCGTGCTGACTATTATTTTTACGTTCGGCTGTACTGCCGTTTCCGCTTGGGGCTTTACCTATGAAAACCCAGCCGAAGCCGCCTTTTCCCAAACCCGTTTTGAACTTGTCCTTCCTTATGTCTCATTTCGAGGGCATAATAACCTCTTTACCGTTAATCATCTTGAGCTCGATCTGAGCGAATCCAGCGTTAAAGAGGACCTCCTCGCCCGCCTTGACGGGAAAGACTTTAACGCCGACTTTGCCACTGAGTTCGGAACAGGTCTAACCATAGGCCGTTTTTCCCTACAATATAGACCATTCGTATTTGGGTCGGCCCGATTGAACTACGGGCTTCCTAAAATCATCATAATGGGAACTGAAGGGGCCATGGGCGAGCACAACCTGGCCGGTTCGGAGTTAAATGTGCTCGCTGGCAACTCCTTTGATTTTACGTACGGACATCCGTTCACATTGAGCAGAAACTCCCAACTCGGCGTCGGGGTTACATTACGTTATATCCAAGGTTTTAGTATGGGCAAGGCGAAGATCACTAAAGGAACAGTCGCTTTTTACGAGGATGATTGGAAAGAAACCGAGATGGATGTAGAGTATCATTATCTCTACACCGACCAATTGCAGAATCTAGAGGCAAACAGTCCGAGCGAACTGTTCCAGGCCCTCTTCCAGAAACCTTCCGGTACCGGTTTTTTAGTCGATTTAGGTGTCGCCTATGATTACGATCGGCTCCACGCCGGTCTTGCTCTCAAAAATATCGGTGTCATCAAATGGCGAAATCTCCGAGAGGGCTCCCATCGCGTACAGGAAAAGAACATAGACGATGATTTCTTCGATGACGATCCCGAATTTTTTGAAGAAGAAAAAAATGAAGTCCGCCTCGCGAATTATTCCTTATCTCTACCCCTGGTGCTCCAACTACAGGGTTCCTACCGTCTACCGCTCAATTTTTACTGGCATTTGGGGATGGAGAAGGGTTTTTCCGATGGTTGGGGGATCTCCAGTAAGCCCTGCTTCCAAACGGGGCTGGAGTGGCGTCCCCGTCATCTACTACGGTTAGCGGGTAACCTCTCTTACCAAGATGGGACCCTGGGTTATGACGGTCTTGTCGAACTCCGTCTTTTCTTCTTCTGGCTCAATCTCCATTTAGGTTGGGTTGGAGAAGGAGAAGGGGCCTATGTTGGCGCCATGACGGCGCTCCATTTCTAAGTATTCGCCTACGCTAGCAACCACTAGTAGCTCGCACCAGTTACCTTAAATTTACAAAGTGAATAGAATCAAAGCTGGGTTAGCCGACCAACTATCGACCAACTATTCTGGAGGATGAACGAGTAAAGTATACCATTGCGGCTTCAACAAAAGACTCCCCGCGCTGCGGGGAGTCTTTCTGTCACCAACGTTCTAAGAATCTTCTTTAACTTGCTATTTTACTTTAACCCAACCTTACCTATAGCTTTCCATCCGCACCCTCTGCGGATGATCACTTCATCACCTTCAACCGTCGCCGCCGCCATTTATTCTTCATCTTTTCCGAGAAGCCTTTGCCAGGGTAGTTATGGGTCCACGCCCAGTAACGGACACCACGGGCAAAGGGTCCATGGCCGGTAAAAAGGTAGGCAACGGCAATACTACTGACCGCGGCTAATGCGAAGGTGACCCCAAACGCCAAATAATTAAAAAAGATCAAGCCGGCATGGATCCAGGCCAACCACTGGGCTTTAACCGGGATCAAGCCCCAAAACAAAAGCTCCCGATCGGGAAAAAGTTTGGCCCACGCCCAGGTCAGGCCGGTCAAGGGTAGCCACAAACCGGAAACATACATATTCACGCCACTAGACCAGGAGGCTAAGGTGAAAGCGAGGCCGGTGACCCCGGTCAGAAGAACCAAGAAAAGGCCATAGGTTTGTCCACCCCAACTACGTTCCAGACTGCCGCCGATAAACCATAACCAGAGGAGGGCGAAAAGATCGCCAAGACTCCGGTTGACTAAGGGATAGGTCAGTAAGGTCCACGGCCGCCAGAACCATCGTAAAGACGGATAATTAAAGAGGGAGAAGAGATTGATCCTCACAAAAGACAAGAAATAATGGCCGATGAAAAGCGCTAAACTGAACACAATAATCCCTTTGGTAATCGGAATATATTCACGATAGAGAAAACGTCGGAAATCCCTTGCGTACTGATTCATTTTTGCTCAAACAACCCCCGTCCACAGTTTTCACATAACATCACGCCGGAACCGCCTTTTTTGACCTTCTCCAAAACAGCAGGGGGGATGATCATATGGCAAAAGCCACACGTTTTATCCTTGATCGGCACCACGACGACCCCCTTTAATGCTTTGGCGGAACGTTGATAGAACCCTTTTAAATCCTCCGGCAAATCCCGGTCCAGAGCCTCCACTTCTTCTTGTAGCTCCACGCAGCGTTCCGCGAGGGAAGCTACCCGCTGGGCGACTTCTTCGGCCGCGGCCGTCAGCTTGTTTTGGAGTGCCGCCGCTTGCTTTTGCGCTTGGGCTAACTCCTGTTCTTTGGTTTCCAGTAGATAAAGCTGGTTAAGGATCTTCTCCTCCCGCTCCGCTTTGGCCGTTTGGTACTCGCCAATCCTTCTTTGCAGTTGTTCCAGTTCTTTTGGAACTGTAATTTTCCCACTGTACAAAGTGGTTTCCAGGTCACGAAGTTGCGCTTCGTAATCCTGGCACTCCCCCTCCAACCGTCGATTCTCCATATTCAAGCGCTTACATTCGGTCTGGATCCGTTCGGCCGCCTGCCGCGCCGTCTGCACCTGGCTTTTCAGGTCGGCAAGGACTCTTTCCCCCTTCCAAACGGCAAGCTCATCCTCACAAGCCATTAGGCGGCGCCGAGCTTCCTGATAGCGATATAATAAAGATAAATCCGGATTTTTACCCATCATCATCTAACTACGGATCGCACCGAGGAGATCCTTGTAGGTGTCGATATCCATCCCGATCTCGGATCGGCGGGCAACAATATCGGAGCCCTTCTCCTTTGCACACTTGACACACCTTTTGGTTTCCGGTAAAGCTTCCAGCCGTTCCGCTGAAATCGCTTTACCACATAGCTCGCATTTTTTGCCCATTTGAAACCCTCCTTAGTAGTCCTGGTCAGTCGTGACGGTAGGCGACAAGCTCCTTTATTTCATTGCCACTAGTATAATGTGTAGGGTTTAATTTGGTGTTCACTGAGATAGATCCGTGCTTTAAACTCAGATGTCAATGTCCGGTCTTGTTCTAAATACTCCTTGATTCGGTTCAGGCCAACCGCCTCAATGGTGTGGTGTCCCACTTCCACTATGGTCAAACCGAGCTGTTCGGCGTAGAGAAAATCATGGTAACCCAGATCTGAGGTGATCAGAACCTCCGCCCCTTTCCGCTTCGCCTGGCGCATATATTTTCCGCCGCTACCTCCGATCACCGCCAGCTTTTGCACCCTCTCCCGCGGAAAACCACCCCAGCGTAGGGTTTCTCCTTTAAATAAGGCTTTGAGCTCCGCGAGTAAATCGGGGAAAGGTTGCGGTGTGGGCAAAACCCCGACCCGCCCCAATCCGGCACGACCGCCTTTTTGGACGACCGGATAGAGATCGTAGGCCACTTCCTCGTATGGATGGGCGGCCAACATTGCTTGGATGATACGCTCCCGGGTCCAAGCCGGAATAATCGTCTCCAACCGCACTTCCGGGACGGACGAAACGGCACCAACGTCACCTAAAAAAGGATTGGCCCCACTTTGCGGCAAGAACGTCCCCACCCCCGACGTCCGGAAAGTGCAATGGCTGTATTTACCGATCCAACCAGCACCCGCTGCCGTTAAGGCCGTAAAGACCGGTTCGACGTGGTCTTCAGGGACAAAGACCACCAGTTTGAGATATTCTTCAGCCCCCTCTTCCACCGGTTCGACCTGATTGAGCCGTAAAAGTTCCGCCAGGTATTGGTTTAAGCCGTCGGCGGCCCGGTCATAATTGGTGTGCATGGCATATACAACAAAACCCCCAGCAATAATCTCCTCCCAAAGCGCGCCGCCGGGCCGGTCAAATTGGAGGTTATTAAGGGGTTTATAGATCAAGGGGTGATGGTTGACGATCATATTAGCCTTTTTCTGCCGGGCTTCGGCCAGAACCGCCGGAGTAAGATCCAAAGCCAGTAAAAGGCCGGTGACTTCGCGGTCGAAGCGGCCAACCTGTAACCCAACGTTATCCCAGGATTCGGCCAACGCTACGGGTGCCAATTCTTCTAAGATCGATGTAATCTCTCGCACAGTCGGCATTTACGCTTCACCTTCTGTCTAAGTCCCATTTGTTTGCTTTTTATATTAATAATATAAACCAAGGACTGTACATAATAACTATTAATTTACTATTTTCGAGGTTGTCCCCGCATTTCCTGCTTGTCGGGCAATCTTTTCGCCGTTTTTACCTTTAATTGCCACCTGAGCAGCGCTCCATGGACGCCAAAGCCGCATGATAACAAAAAAAAGTGGTGCCATGCCACTTTTATCCAATAATCTTCATAGATTGGTGGGCCCACCTGGATTCGAACCAGGGACCGATCGGTTATGAGCCGACTGCTCCACCGCTGAGCTATGGGCCCAAATAATTATGGCTCCCCGAGTTGGATTCGAACCAACAACCGCCCGGTTAACAGCCGGGTGCTCTACCGTTGAGCTATCGAGGAGTTTATTGCGCAAAATTAATTATACCCCCTTTTTTTACTTATGTCAAGGGTATCGGCGCCTATTCCAGGAAATCCTTCAGTTTCTTACTCCGGCTCGGATGGCGCAACTTCCGCAAGGCTTTGGCCTCGATCTGGCGAATCCGTTCTCTGGTCACCCCAAAGACCTGACCAACCTCTTCTAAAGTCCGGGCGCGGCCGTCTTCCAAACCGAAGCGGAGCCGTAAAACCTTTTCCTCCCGGGAGGTCAAGGTATCCAGCACTTCCTCCAGTTGTTCCTTGAGTAAAAGGAAAGAAGCAGCTTCGGCCGGGGCCGGAACATCCTGGTCTTCGATGAAGTCACCCAGGTGACTGTCTTCTTCTTCCCCAATCGGGGTCTCGAGGGAGACCGGCTCTTGCGCAATCTTAATTATCTCACGGACCCGCTCAACGTTCATCCCCATCTCTTCCGCAATCTCTTCCGCAGTTGGCTCCCGCCCTAACGTCTGTAACAATTGCCGGGAGATGCGGATCAGTTTATTAATCGTCTCCACCATGTGGACGGGAATCCGGATCGTCCGCGCTTGGTCCGCAATGGCCCGCGTAATCGCCTGCCGGATCCACCAGGTCGCATAGGTACTAAATTTGAACCCTTTATGGTAGTCAAATTTTTCCACGGCTTTAATCAAGCCCAGGTTCCCTTCCTGTATTAGATCGAGAAAAAGCATACCGCGCCCGACATACCTTTTGGCGATACTTACCACCAAACGCAGATTGGCTTCGGCCAACCGCCGTTTAGCGTTTTCATCACCATTTTGCGCCCGACGCGCCAGCTCTAATTCGTCTTCTGGCGACAAAAGGGGCACCCGTCCGATCTCTTTCAAATACATCCGGACCGGATCATCCAGTGAGATCCCTTCCGGGAGGGAAAGATCGACTTCTTGGTCTTCCTCACCGTCACCAGCCTCATTGCCCTTGGGTTCCTCATCTTCAGCCACAAAATCAATGCCTTTATTGGTTAGCAGTTCATAGATCCCATCGATTTCCTCCGGCGCAAGATCAATTTGCTCAAAGGTGTCCATGATGTCCTTATACGTCACAACACCCTTTTTCTTGCCTAAAGAAAGGATCTCTTTAATTGCGGCTGCTTTAAGCGCTTCTTGTTCTTCATTCCCTTTCGCTTGCTCAGCAAAGGACAGATCAGGCTTTTTAACCTCTTTTTCTTTACTCACTTTTTCAATCATCCTTCCCAGAGAAAACCGGAGAAATTATTAAGCAAATAATCAAATTTTTTATGTTAAACCGGAGAAAGTCGGAAACTCTTCCCGGAGCTTCTTATGGAGTTCGTTTAATAACGCTAAGTTCTCTTGTAACTTGGCTGGGGAAGTACCTTCCGCCTGCTGTTCCAGGCTGACCGCCACCTCTTGCTGTAACCGGCGGATCTCGTCGGTTAGGCGGCGTTGCCGCAAACGTTGCAAACAACCCTCCAGGTCAACTGGCAAGGGGTTCATCTGGTTTTCGGTCAACAGTTCCACATAAAGGGCGCGCGTTTCCGGAGGAAAAGCACTGGCCGGTGGGGGCCACTCTCCGGAAAGATCCCATTCCATCAGTTGCTGCCGTAGGATTTCATAAAGCGGGGTGGAAAACCCAAACTCTATTAACGTTCTTTTTATTCGCGCAAAATAATCTTTCTCCTGCAAACAGCCACGTAAAAGTTGTCTTTCCAGTTGTAAAAGTTCTTTTTCTCCTGCCGGAGCTGCTGGTTGTGGCTGATCATCAGCAATACCATTAGTATGCCGCTGGTTGTTTTTTATATCCAAACGTTGTTTATTTTTCCTTAAATTGTACCTGTATATGCGCCACTGGTCATAAATCGTCGTTTCCGAAACCCCTACCGCCGCCGCGGTTTGCTTGAGATAGGCTTCCCGCATGATTTCGTTTTTAACCTGGGTAAGGAGGGGAAAAACCCGCTGGACCGCCCGGGCCTTGCCGGTCGGCGTCGCAAGATCCGCATTCTCTAGAATATATGCCAGTTTGAAGGTGAAAAGGTCCACGCTTTCCGCCATGTACCGCCGAAAACCCGCGGCACCTTCCTTCTTCAGCAGGGAATCGGGATCCTCGCCGGCCGGCAGGCGGATTACTCGGACATCCGCCCCCGCCGCCGCCAGTAAATCCAACCCCCGGATCGTCGCCGCCTCCCCCGCCGCGTCGGCGTCGTAGGCAATGAACACTTTATCGCTATAACGCTTCAAAAGGCGGACTTGTTCCGGCGTCAAAGCTGTCCCGGAAGAAGCAACCACCTCATCAATCCCTTGTTGGTGGGCTTGGATCACATCCATATATCCCTCAACCACAATCACTTGGCCCCGCCGGCGAATCCCTTCCCGGGCCTCCGCCAGCCCATAGAGGGAACGGTTTTTCTGATAAATCAGCGTCTCCGGGGAGTTGAGGTATTTGGGTTGTCCATCCCCTAAGAGCCGTCCACCGAAACCAATAATCCGCCCGCGCGGATCGGTGATGGGAAAAAGCAGCCGGTCGCGAAACCGGTCATAGAAACCTTCGGCCCCACCGCAGACCAGTCCGGCCTTTTCCGCCTCATCAAGGGCAACTCCTTTTTTCCGGAAGAGGCCGACCAGCGCAGTCCATTGGGGCGGCGCATAACCCAAGCCAAACTTTTCCGCCGCCGCCCGGGTGATACCGCGGGCTTCCAGATAAGCCACGGCTTTCGTCCCGGTCTTGGTCTGCCAGAGAATCTTCTGATAGAACGCGGCGGCAAAGGCGTTTAAGCGATAAAGCCGTTCCCGTTCTTCTTTCTGTTTTTTCCCCGTCGGCGAAAGTTGGACCTCCGGCAGTTGGATATTCGCCCGCTCGGCCAATAAGCGGAGGGCGGGTCCGAAAGTCAGGTTTTCGATCCGCATGATAAACGTGAGGACATCGCCCCCAGCACCGCAGCCAAAACAGTAGAAAAGCTGTTTCTCCCGGCTCACGGTAAAGGAAGGGGTCTTCTCGCTATGAAAAGGACACAAACCGGTGAAGGACCGACCACGTTGTTTCAGGTTAACATACTCGGAGATCACTGCAACAATATCATTATTCTCTTTTACGTCGCTAATAATCTTTTCGTTTGTTAACCGATCCATTTTCTTCACCTATTGGCTTATTCGTCCCCCCAGGCAGATCTCCTCTTTATATACAAGAAGATCGTTTCAGTCAACCGTAATCACCTTCGTGATCACCTGGCCGGAGTAGCCCAGTTCACCAAGATCCTGTCCTTCGTAAATCATGCGCAGTCCGCCCGCATTACCAATTCGTAAGGATACATCCGCGGTTAGGAGCCATTCCCGCCTTTCACCGGGGGAAAGGGTGCCTTCAAAGATTAAGTCGCGGGACGGCAACCGGTAAAGACCAAGCCAAACCACCTCGCTGGCCTCAACAACCAAACGTCCTTTGTCGGCGGGCAAAACCGCTGCCGGTTCGACCGTCCCCGCCGTGCCCTGATCCCCTTCTTGTCCTTCTGTCCCTGTCTGGCCGCTGTTTTCGGCGGAGACCGCAGCCGACTCCGGAGCGGCACCAGCCGCCTCCGCGGCCCCTTCCGCAACCACCACCGGGGTGTCATCGGTCACAGGCCCCGCGGTTGGCTTTTGCGTAAAATATCGCCCAACCGCAACCCCGACCACCAAGACCAGGCCGACACTGGCCATAACCAGAAGGTTAGCTTTCTTTTGTCCCCGGTCGGTTCCCACCGGGGTTTGCCGCTTTACAGTTCCCCCAAAAGAAGCGGTGCCTTCGGTTTCTGCCTCCGCTTCGTGGTCGGTTTCTTCCGCGGCCTCCTGTTTTTTTCGCGCGTTATACTGGGCGAGAACCTGTTCTTCATCCAAACCCACATGTTTAGCATAGTTAATAAGAAAACCACGCACATAGACTTCTCCCGGAAGCTTGTGAAAATCACCCGCTTCCATGGCTTCCAATTGCTGATACCGAATCTTGGTCGCCATCTGTAGATCCGACAAGGACAACCCTTTTTCTTCGCGCGCTGCTTTTAACATTGCTCCGATCTCTTTCACTTATTGTCCCTCCTAAGCAAAGCGCCTGCTAAATGCAGTTATCTTGTTGCAAATAATTCGTGGAATCGACCCCAACTCCTCCTGCAAAATAAAGTCAATCGCTCAGGCGTCGTTCTTTCTCAACTCTTCCAACTGGCGGCGATTGATCAGCACAGTCCGGGGTTTACTCCCTTCATGCGGGCCGACAAAGCCTTTTTCTTCCATAGTGTCAATCAGCCGGGCCGCCCGCGTATAACCAATCCGAAAACGCCGTTGTAATGAAGAAGCGGAAGCTTGTTCCTGATCAATCACCAACTGCACCGCATCCCAGAACAGTTCATCTTCTTCCGCTGCCAGGTCACCCCGGGCCTCCGGCGCCGGGGGATTGGTTAAGGCCTCCACATACTCGGGAGCACCTTGCCGCCGCCAATGGTCGGTGATCATTTTAATCTCCTCATCCAAGACCAAAGCACCTTGCAAGCGGATGGGTTTCAAAGCACCCACCGGTGCAAAGAGCATATCGCCCCGGCCCAATAACTGTTCGGCCCCGGCGCTATCCAGAATCGTCCGCGAGTCCACCTGCGAAGAAACGGCAAACGCAATCCGGGACGGAATATTCGCCTTAATTAGACCGGTGATCACATCCACCGATGGCCTCTGGGTGGCCACCACCAGGTGAATCCCGGTTGCCCGCGCCATCTGGGCCAAACGGCAGATGGCGTCCTCCACATCGACCGGGGCAACCATCATCAAGTCGGCCAATTCATCAATGACCACAACCATATAGGGCATGGGAAGCTCCTCCGCCTTCACCGTCCGGTTATAGCGGGCGATATCCCGCACCCCTTTTTCAGCAAACGCCTTATACCGCGCCTCCATCTCGGCGACAACCGCTTTGAGCACCGCAGCCGCTTTTTTCGCCTCGGTGACCACCGGCGCGGCCAGATGGGGAATTCCATCGTAAACCGATAGTTCCACCCGTTTCGGGTCGATCAAAACCAATTTTACCTCCACCGGTGAAGCCCGGTACAAAAGGGAAATTAGTAACGTGTTCAGACAGACACTTTTCCCGGAACCGGTCGCCCCCGCAATCAAGAGGTGGGGCATCTTATCCAGATTGGTTACACTCGGTTCCCCCGTGATGTCAACCCCCATGGCGATCCCCAGTTTCCCAGCGCTCCAAAAAGCGCGGGACTCAACGACTTCGCGGAGGGTAACCGTCCGCGCTTCCTGGTTCGGCACTTCAATCCCCACCGCCGATTTTCCGGGAATCGGCGCTTCAATCCTTAAACCCCGTGCCGCCAATGCCAAAGCAAGATCATTGGCCAGATTCACGATCCGGCTCACTTTCACGCCTGGAGCCGGCTGGATTTCGTAGCGGGTAATGACTGGCCCCTGATGGACCGCGGTGACCTGAGCCTGTACGCCAAAAGAGGCCAGCGTCGCCTCCAGTTGCTCCGATTGGTCCAGTAGTTTCTGATTCCGCCGGGGCCGGGGTGGCGGCTGCAAAAGATCAAGGGCCGGTAACTGGTAGGGGCCCAATTGGCGACCACTTTTTACCGCCATCAGCGCCGGAGCCTCCCGTGGTGGCTGTTCTTTACGGCGGCGGGGTTCTTTGCGCCGTTCTTCCTTTTTACTCCGGGGCGCCCGTGGCGGAAGAACCGCCTTTTCTTCTGTCGCCGCCGAAGCCTGTTCATAATGGAGATCAACCGGTGTTTTCCGTCGCCGGAAGAGCCCCAGAATTCTTTGGCCGATTCTTTTTTTAAGGTCAGCCAAAAATTGAAGCAAAGGGCGGTCAAGCATGAGAATGACCGCAATCAACAGCAACAAGCTTAAAACCACCATCGTCCCCAAGACGGAGAAGATCCGGTTCAATCCGTACAATATAGCGCTGGCCACCGCCCCACCGCCTTCTTGATAACCAAAGGGCAACGGTTCCAGCGGCACACCGACCGAAAGCAGATGAATCAGGAGAATCCCCCAGAAACAACCGATAATAACCCCCACATAACGGTAGGTCAAAGAAAACTTACGGTGATTTTTCAGTAATTGCCAGCCTAAGGCGGCAAAAAGTACTGGTAAAAGAAAAGAACCTTTCTTGCCCGTGACCGTATATAAAACCCGGCGGACTGCTTCGCCAAAGCTCCCCGTCTCTTTCATCTGTAAAGACAGAAAAAGCAAAACGGCCAAGCCTAAATAGACTACGCCGAGGATCTCCGTTTTTAACTCTTTCTGCCGGTCACTCCGTTCTGAACGGTTTTCGGTCTGGGACGGTCGCCCCTTTTGTTTTTTCGCCATCCTCAGATCAGCTCCTCCTTCCCTACCAGCGTCACTTCCGCCATATTGGCGGCATGATCCGCCACCCGTTCTAAACTAGCCAGCAGATCCAGGTAGGTAATGCCCGAACCGGGCCAACACCGGCCTTGATTGAGCCGGTTGATATGGTTCTGACGCATCTCTTCCTGTAGCTTATCGATGGCGATCTCCCGCTCCAACACTTGTCGCGCGAGAACCGGGTCGTCTTCTTCCAACGCAATCAGGGCTTTTTTGCAAATATCCAACACTTTATCGTAAAGCAGCCCGATCTCGTCCATCGCCACCTGCGAAAAAGGCAGTTTCTCCTCCACCTTCGCCTGAGCATACTCGCCGATATGTTCCGCATGATCCGCGATGCGCTCCACATCATTGATCACTTGAATTAGCCCGGCCAAATACCGGGATTGCGGAGCCGTGAGGATATTCTCCGATAGTAAATTGGAAAGATAAAGGATGATCTGCCGGCGCCTTTCATCCACAATATCCTCTTTTTTGGCAATATCCTTAATCGCCGAAGACTGGCCTTTAAAAAAGGCAATCCGGGCAAAATAAAGCATGTCAATGGCGATCTGCGCGGTTCGCATGATCTCTTTGGCCGCCCCCCGCAAAGCCAAACCCGGAGTTGGATAAAACTTCTCGTTCAAGTATTTCCGCTCGGTGCCCACTTCCTCCTGATGCCGCCAAGACCCGGTCACCCGATCACTCAGAAGCCGGGCAACAGGACCGGTCAGGGGTAACCAAATAAGGACCATGACTAAATTATACAAGGTATGCGCCATAGCGATCTCTTTCGTCATCACCCCGGCACCGGTCGGTAACAAACCGGTCGGTAAGGAAGAAAAGACAAGCTCTTTTCCGGCATCAATCAGGCCCCAAAGTTGAAGGGAAGCCCAGCTGGCCGCCGCCGCCAAGGGTACGCGGAAAAGAAGGAAGCCCAGCGTTGTTGCGCCCATAATCAACCAATGGGCCCAGACGGCTCTTTTCGTTAGAATATTACTTTTAAGCGCCGCAACGGTGGCAATCACCACAACACCAAACCCCGTCCCCAGTAAAAAAGGTAAAATCTCCGATAAAGACAGAAAAACGTTCTCCTGCCCACTCAAAGCCACCTGTCGGAGGAAGGCTTGTAAAAGACCGATGATGGCGATGTTGTTTTGCACCAAGGCCGTGGAGAAAAAACCGAACAAGTATCCGTATAATGGCGAAAACCGGATTTGCATTAAAACTGCTTGTAACAGCGAATTTTCAATCACCGGTTTCATTGCAACCGTCATTGTATTTAAACCGATAAAAACTAAACCAAAACCAAGCGTGGTAAACCCAAGATACTGGATATGGTGTTTCTTGCCAAAAGTATACAGTAAAAAACCGAGGCCAACAGCGAGATAAGCATAGCTTCCAATCTGAAATGACGTCAAGTGGACCAAGAGGGTCGCCCCCAGATTAATACCGAGCATTACACAGATCCCTTGTTTAAGCTGGATCAACCGGGACCCCAAAAGCCCAATCAGTAAAACCGTCGCCGCTCCCGTCTCTTGAAGGGCCAGCGTCATCAAAAAGCCGGTCCCCATGGCGACCAGCGGATTGTTGGTCTTTTCCATAAACCGGTATATCTTGTTGCCCGCGATGTTTTGAAAACCCATCCCCATCAGAGCAAAGCCCAGTAAAAAGAGACCAAGGCCGCCAGCCAAGCCGAAAATTATCTCTTGCATCACGCTTGCCATATTGCCTCCTATGAAAGTCGGATCTTTTTAAGCTTTACTTCGTTTCCACTAGTACTTTCTCCTCCCCTTGACCAGACCCGATCTTAAAGAAAAAACCTCTCTTTAAGAGGTTTTAAGCGGTTTTTAACTAAACAATTACATTCCCCGGTGTCCAACGGGGGTCCAGGTAATCGGCGGGGTCCGTACTGAGCAGACGGGCAATCACCTGTTCGCCCCGGTTATTGACGGTAACAAGCACCTTTTTGCCCTCAACCTCGAGCTCACGCCATTGTTCCGGTTTTTCCATCCCCTCCTCCTCTGCGAGGACCACCGCTAAGGGGTAAATCGAATAAAAAAGCATTTCTTCACCTCGTTTGTACCCCGGCTTCCTTTTGCTGGACCAACTCCCGGAGCTTACGCAAGCACTTATCGATCCCACCGATCTCATTGATCAACCCGGAACTGACCGCATCTTTCCCGACCAACACCGAACCGACATCGCGGACCAGATCACCGGTACGGAACATCAATTCCCGGAACTTCTCTTCCGTAATCGCCGAATGACTGGTGACAAATTTGATGACCCGGTCCTGCATTTTTTCCAGATATTCATAGGTTTGCGGTACGCCAATCACCATTCCGGTCAGCCGGATCGGGTGGATTGTCATGGTGGCGGTTTCGGCGATGAAGGAATAATCAGCCGCCACCGCGATTGGGACGCCGATGGAATGTCCCCCACCCAGGACCAAAGAGACTGTTGGTTTAGAGAGGCTCTCCAGCATTTCGGCGATGGCCAGTCCGGCTTCCACGTCACCCCCGACGGTGTTCAGGATCACCAGTAACCCTTTGATCCGTTCGTTCTGTTCGATCGCCACCAGTTGCGGAATGATGTGTTCATACTTGGTCGTCTTGTTTTTGGGCGGTAGGATCATATGCCCTTCAATCTGCCCGATAATCACCATGGTATGGAGATCGGTCCCCGCTGCTGGCGGGGGTGCCATCTGCCCCAGTTGTTTCAGGCTCTGCAACGCCAACCGCTGACGACGGGGCGCATTCGGCTTCGCCTCTTCCCCTTCCTGATCCGTCTCTCCCGGCGGGGCCGCTTCGTTGTTACGGTACAAAAAGCCCAATTCCGCGCAATCCCGGTCCCATCTTCCTCGGATCTTGTACTTCAAAATATCCCCCCTGTCATTCCCTCCCGTTGGTCTCCCCCTATTATTTGCTTCTGGCCGGAAAATAATACTGCTTTTTACCACATCCGCCCTGTAGAGTGCGCCAGGGACATCGGTCATGCTCCTTGCATAAGATGAAAAGCAAAAACTACGAAAGCGGGGTTAGTCTTGAAAGCGCTTCTTCTTTGTGGTGGTGAAGGAACGCGTCTCCGCCCCTTCACCCATACCCAGCCGAAAGCTCTTCTTCCCCTCGCCCACCAACCGATTTTATTCCACATCCTCGACACCCTGGCTGCCACGACCATCCGCGAGGTTGTGATCATCATTGGGCCCAACGGAAAGCCTATTGTGGAGCTTCTACGTAAAACCAATCCGTGGGGGTTCGATTTCACCTTCGTTGACCAACCTAAGCCACTGGGTCTGGCCCATACCGTCCTGCTGGCCCGGGAAGTACTGGGTAACACCCCGTTCCTAATGTACCTGGGCGATAACGTGTTGGACGAACCGCTCCGCCCCTTGGTCAACCGGTTTGTACGCGAAAAACCCGACGCGCTCCTCCTCTTAAGGCGGGTCAAAAATCCCCGCCACTTTGGGGTCGCCCGGATCAACGGCCAAAACGTCGTCCATGTAGAAGAAAAACCGAACGAGCCCCAGAGCAACCTGGCGCTGGTTGGCGTGTACCTTTTTTCTCCCGCGATCCACCAGGCCGTCCAGGTAATTAGCCCTTCTCCCCGGGGTGAACTGGAGATCACCGACGCAATCCAGCAGTTGATCGCCGAGGGCAAAAACGTAGCCTACCATCTCTTTTCCGGATGGTGGAAGGATACGGGTACCGTAACCGACCTCCTCGCCACCAACCAGTATTTACTGAAAAAGTTGACGTCCGCCGTCGACGGTGAAGTGAAAAAGTCGACGGTCAAAGGGGTCCTGAGAGTGGCAAAAGGGTCGACGCTGAAAAACTGTCGGGTGAAGGGCCCGGTCACGATCGGGGCCGGCTGTCGGATTAGCGGTGCGACACTCGGCCCTTATGTGGCCATTGGTGATGGTGCCGAAATTGTCGACAGTAACATAAGTCATTCGCTGGTCTTCACCGACGCCCACGTGAAAGGGGTGACGTTCACCAACAGCATAATCGGGGAAAGGGTCCGCATCAGTGGTCAACAAAAAACGGCCCCCGTCCGTTCGCTGCTGGTCGGGGCCGATGCCATCCTGGAACTTTAGCCAGAAGGAAGTTGGACTTGTGTTTGGCTTGTCGTCCACTGGTTTTGGTTTTATCCTTCAACATAGTTGCTCGCCTCACCCCGCTTTGATTTGATCTACTTCGTAAAGCAATCTTTTGTCGCTGGCGTGAGCGACTTGACGGTTACCAGCGCGGGTGCTTATTTGGCGACAAATATTCGGCAGAAACAGGAAGGAGGAAGTGATGAAAGAGACGGTTGATCTGATCGTCGTCAATTACAACACCAAAAAACTTTTAGCCGCTTGTTTAGCCAGCCTCCGCCGGTTCAGTGGCGCGCCTGAAACTTATCGTCTTTGGGTGGTGGATAACGCCAGCACCGACGGGAGCGCGACCTTCATCCGTAGCTTGCCCTGGGTAACCGGGCTTTTTAACCGTGAAAACCGGGGATACGCCGCCGCATGTAACCAGGGAATCAAAGCCGGAAACGCTCCGTACATCTTTATTCTGAACAGTGACACACAAGTGACGGCGGGTTGGCTTCCCCCGCTGATTGCGGCCTTACAAGACCCAGAGGTGGCCGTGGTTGGACCCCGTTTGGTCAACCCCGCTGGTTACCTGGTCGGGGTCGGGGTGGTTGGTGACGAAGCCGCGCCCCAGATCCGCGGTTGGGGCGTCCCCGACGATCCCACCCTTTTTACCGAACCCACGGCCTGCCTCAGCTTATGCGGTGCCTGTCTTGGCCTGAAAAGAACGCTCCTGCCGGAGCTGGGTTATTTTGACGAGAACTACTTCCACTACTTCGAGGAGACCGACTATTGTTACAACGCCCGCCGCCACGGGTATAAAGTACTTTATGTTCCCACCAGCCGCGTTGTTCACCTGGTCAACGGCAGTTGTCGTAACCAACGGCGCTTACAAGCTTATTTTCGCCAAAGCAAAGCTTATTTCGACCGGAAATGGCGAACCGGGGAGGAAAAGCATGAACTACCCTAAGAAACAAAGCCTATTGGCAATGCTGGTCGTCCGGAATGAAGCCGACCGTTTCTTACAGCCGGTTTTAGACCGGCTCAGTATCTTGGTCGATGGCATTGTCATTCTGGACGACGCCTCCACTGACCATACTCCCGCGCTCTGCCGGGCCCACCCGCGGGTAGTCCGGTTCGAGCGCTTGTCCGCGCCCCTTTTTTTTCATGATGAAGCCAAACTCCGGGAAAAACTATGGCATCTGACCGTCGAGCTCAACCCGGACTGGATCCTGGCCATCGATGCCGATGAGATCTTCGAAACCCGGAGCAAACAAGCAATCCTTACCTTTTTACAACAGACCCAGTATGAACTGATTACTTTCCCCGTCTACCACTTCTGGGGCGATCTCCGCCATTACCGGGTCGACCGTTGGTGGCACCCGGCCCGGGGGCGCACTGCCTGTCTGTACCGCTACCAAAGGTACCGAACGTACCACTGGGCACCCCGCACCCTGCACTGCGGGCGTCTACCGCAAGAAGCCTACTGGACGCCCCGGTTAGATAGCGCCATCCCCCTTCTCCACCTCGGGTATGCCCACCGCCGGGAGCACCAGGCGAAATACCGGCGTTACCTTTACCTCGACCCGCAGGGGGAGTTCTGTCCGTTGGTCCACTACCAGTCAATTCTATATTCCCGCCCGGAGCTGCGGTGTTGGCGGGGGGAAGATGTGGAGGCCTTGTTATGGAATTAAGCATCATTATTGTCAATTACAATACCCGTCCTTTTCTGCAACGGTGCCTGGCGACACTGGCCACCACGACAACGCTCCCCCACGAAATAATCATTGTTGACAACCACTCCACCGATGATTCCGCCGCCTGGCTCCACTCCTTAAACGCCCCCCACACCCGTGTCATCTTCAATTCCGAAAACCGGGGCTACGCGGCCGCCTGTAACCAAGGCCTCGCGCGTGCCACCGGCCGTTATCTGGTGACGATGAATGCAGATGTCATCACCCCGTTGAACTGGGCAAACCGGCTCATATGGCATCTAAAGCAACATCCTCTAACCTTAATGGTTGGTCCCAAAAGTCTGGGGATTGGGGGCAAGCAATGGGCCGGTCCCCAGGCATTCTCCCGTCACTTACCGGCCGCCGACCGTAAATTTGCCGCCCTTTACGCCCGTCAATCCCAGCGCGCCAAGTTTCTCATCGGCTGTCTGGTCCTTTTTGACCGCCGCTTACCCGCAAAGATCGGTCCTTTCGACGAAAAGCTGGCTTTAGGCGCTGATGACTTTGATCTGGCCCTCCGGATTCGCGAAAAAGGCTACCAGTTGCGGATCGCCTGTGATGTCTTGATTGAGCACACGGTCCATGCTTCTTTTGACCGTAGTGACCCGGTGGTAAACGAAAAACTGGCCACGGCCAGTTGGGCGCATTTCAACCGGAAATGGGCGTCTTACTTAGCACAATACGGATGGGAACGGTTGTTTGAGGACAAAGCACCGGTTTTCCCGGGGGAACAAGCCTTTATTTAATACTCCGGGGAGGCTCAAAGGTCCAGATCCCTTCTTGCTGTAGGTAGCCATCGTGAAAGGAAAAGGCCACCGGCCTTCGCACACTGACCCGTGCCCAATAGGATGTGGGCAGTTTGGCCACCTCCGCAAAGATCCGCTGTAAACGGTGGTGATAAGTATGCTCCCGATAGGCCCTTTGGTGCGCTGCGTCGCCGATCTGGCGGCGTAGTTTTGTTTTACCCAGGTAGTATTTGATTTTATCCGCCAAATCATCGGGGTTGGAAAAACTGACGATCTCTTTGCCTTCGGTAAAATATTTAAAAAGATCCGGTCGCGTCGCATCGACGATCTGAAAAGCGCCACAGCCCGCTAGCGCAAAGGCCCGATCGTTAGGACTGGTCGCCCCTACGCCCCGGCTATTTCCGGACGGTGGATTAACCGGATCGCGGTGGATGTTCAGATTGATCTTGGCCCCGTTAAAATATTTCTGCACCTCGTGGAAATCATGGATCACCGGTTGCACGAATTTCCGCAGATCCGGGTGTAATTCCCCCCAACGGTCCCAGACCCCGATTAATTTAACGTTCAATTTCTTGAGGAAGGGCGCAATCGCGTTCAGGACCTTCAAGCGATTGGGAAACCCCATCCCCACAAAACAGAGATCACTGCGGTATTCTTCCGCTGTCTTCAGGCGCCGATGAACTTCGGGATTACAACACCAGGGCAGATAAAAGACCCGGGGGTGATTATATTCGGTGACAGCCTGCCGTTCGTTGGTAAAGACCAGATCATAGGCTTCAACCATCGGACCACGGTGCAGATCGATCTCATAGGGATCTTCCACTAACCACAGAACCGTTTTCACCCCTAAGGAACGGGCATAATGGACCTGTTCCAGCGGAGTACGGTTCCCATGCACCACCAATAACACTTCGGGGCGAAACTCCTTGATGAGGCCGGAAGAAAGCTTCCGTGGGCCGATCTGCCGCACATGATGCTTCATCTTTTTTAGGGTCACAAAGATATCATAGGCGTAGCGGTAGTGAAAGCCCATTGCTCCGGAATCAACAAACAGGACCCTCATCTTCTTTCCTCCTTCGGTCATTAACCGTTTTCTGATTCGGAATATCGGAATATTATATGAGATCAATCTTTTTGAAGGAACAACTTGTTCCAGTAAAAGGCCCTTCTACCAGGGATCCCGCCATATACCGCTACGAATTCCTTTACCTAATCGTATTCTTGAGAACCCTACTTGGAAAATGCCTTGACCACATCACGCCAGACACAGCGAAGCCGTACACTAAAGAAAAGAGGTACCAGAAAGGATGAGCAGGTTGCGATTTTCAATTATTATTAATTGTTATAACACCTTACCTTTGATAAAAAAATGCCTCGAAGCAGCGCTGGTCAGCACGGACCAAAACAGCGAGATCATCCTGATCAATAACCATCCACCCTACACGGATGCCATGACCTTTCTGCACGAGTTCAAACACCCCCGGGTCCGCATCCTGGATCCGGGACAGAACATCGGCTGTATGCCCGGTTTCCAATACGGTGCCGAACATGCCCAGGGCCAATATCTTGTCAAGCTGGACGATGATGTACTCGTTCCCAATAAAAATTGGACCGCCGCGATGTACCAGGCCTTAAAGGACTTCCCAAAGCTGGCCTATGTTGCGCTCCTTCCCGCCGCGATCCAAGGACACCCGCGTCAACAGGTGAAAAAGGCCGGTTATACCCTGGAGTTCCGGCGCAGTACTATACTTTTCTGGTGCATGATGATCGATAAACAGTTATGGCGAAAACACTTTTACTTAACCGATCTCCCCCTCTACGGCGTAGGAGAACGGCATTACGAGCGGAAAGCAAATAAGCTTGGTCTCAAGAAAGCCTATCTGACTTCCCACATTTGCACCAGTTTAGGACGGACGGAAGAGTCAGATCCGCTTTATGGGGCCTGGAAACTTTTCTATGTTAAAAAGAAGGAAGCTCGAAGCGACTTTGAGACCTGGAAAAAAAGTTTTGTCCTCGGCCCGGCGGAAGCGGAAATCATGCGGCGGTTCGGTTACCCTGAGCACCAGATCGCCGAGGTTCGCACTTTGCTCAGCGCCGCGCAAGAAGCGGCACAAAGCCGGTCCACCCCAGAAGGAGGAGCAAACCATGTCCCTTAAGGATTTTCCTGACAAGAAGCTCCTCTCCGAATTAGAAGTCTTACGGAAAATTCACCGGGCCCTCCGCGAACAGAAACCTTTTTCCCTGGTCCGGATCGGCGATGGTGAAAATATCGTCCTCGCCCAGGGTAAATTCCTCAGCAACGAAGAACTGGAACAGACCTACTGGGTGCGGGATAGCCGTACCGGAAGAAAAGGAGTAGACCTCCCCAACCTCACCCTTCGCGACCGGATGTTGAAGGGGATCAAAGCGGCCGATGTTGTCGGTATCTGTCGACAGCAGAACGATGAAGTCTCCGCACCAACCAGATTTAAACGGGCCCTCACCAATAGAATCTTCGATTATTACAACTTACAGCCCCGCGAACTCTGCTATGTCTTCTGTAACCGCAAGATGGTCTCTTACCGCTATTTCTGGAAGATTATCCACCAATACCGAACTCTTCTCATCTCGAAGTGGGCCGATGAATACGCCAAACAGATAACCAGCAAATACGCGGATCTACCCCCACAGATCGTGGGGACCATCAATTTTGAGCATTATGACCAAATCTCAACCGTCCTCAAAAAAGTAGGTAAATACGAATTTGATCTGGCCTTAATCTCCGCCGGGGTCAACGCGGTGATTCTCGCCCCGGCCATTGCCAAGCGCTACAACAAAGTAGCGATTGATTTCGGGAAAACCATGATGTATACGGTCCGGCCCAACAACCGCATTCGTCCCTGGAATCCCCAGACCAAACCGGCCAAAGACAATCGGGAGAAAGCCTAACCAGACTGGAGTTGGTCTGACCGGCTAGCCCCAGAAAACCCTGCCCCTCACTGCCGAAGCCCAGGCCAGTTTGAAAGGGGATGATAATGGTGAAAACCCATGTTGATCTTGTAATGGTCACCTACGAGAGCGCACTTTCCTTGCCCACCTTTTTCCAGTCCTTACGGCAATCCACCAAACTGCCTTTTCGTTTATTGGTGATCGATAACAACAGTCAAGACCAGAGCAAGGCTTATTTACAATCAAAGGCACAAGATCATTTTTTCCGCCACAAAATGCAGTTAGTTTTCAACAAAAAGAATCTCGGTGTGGCGAAAGCCTGGAACCAGGCGGTAAGGATGACTTCCAGCCGGTATATTGTCTTCTTAAACCCCGATCTCAAGTTTACCCGGGACTGGCTCCCTAAATTAATACAAAGCGCCGCACGGCATAAAAAAGCAATGGTCGTTGGGGCAAAAATTCTCAACCCCGACGGCTCCATTTACCATGCAGGTGCCGATGGTAAAATCCGGGGCAAAGGACAAAAGGACCGTCCGGGCCTCTTGGACCAGGAAAAAAAGGTCCGCTGGGTCCAGGGCAGCTGTTTTCTGGTCAAACGCGAAATTTTCACCAAAATCGGGGGCTTTGACGAACAGTTCTTTATGTACGGCGAAGAAGTTGATTTTTGTTGGCGGGTGCGAAAAGCCGGTTATGAAGTGGTTTATGCTCCCGTCCCCATCTACCATTACCGACAAGGAGCAAACATCACCCGCAAAGAACGGCTTAAACTCCGTCAACGCAGCGCCCAGTTGTTAAGGGCAAAGTGGAAGAAAAAGTAGCTTCCTCCTGGCGGAATTGTTTTTTTATCCCATCCCCTTCATTCTGCAATAAAAATAAGATGAATGAGTAGAGGAGAGTTGGAAAGAAAGACGATTCCATCGGAGGAGATAAAGAGTGAAAATAACGGTAATCGGTTGCGGTTATGTTGGTCTAGTTACGGCTGCTGCTCTGGCCGAAGCCGGACACTGGGTAACGGGCGTTGACCGCGACCCGCTAAAGATAAATAAACTACGCCGCCAAGAAGTCCCGTTCTACGAGAAAGATTTGGAACCCTTACTACGCCGCCACGCAAAAACCGGACGGCTAAGCTTCACCACCAGCCTGGGCCTGGGGGTAGCCAATTCCCAGATCATTTTCATCGCGGTCGGAACACCACCCTTGAGCGACGGGTCGGTTGATCTTAGCCAAATCGAAGCCGTCGCCGCCGAAATCGGTCCCCAGCTTCATAGTTATACGGTAATCGTCAACAAATCCACCGTCCCGGTGGGTACCACCCAGCGCATCAAAGCCATCATTGGTCAGCACACCCGCCGCCCGGTTCCTTTTGACGTCGTCAGTAATCCGGAGTTTCTGCGGGAAGGTAATGCGGTCTATGATTTTATGAATCCAGACCGCATCGTCATCGGCGCCGATTCACCCCAGGCCTTCAAGCTCATGGAGGAGATTTACCGGCCTTTACTGAAAAAAAAGATTCCTTTAATCCAAACAAACCCGGAGACCGCCGAACTGATTAAGTATGCGTCCAACGCCTTCCTGGCCACTAAAATCTCGTTCATCAACGAGATCGCCGAGCTATGTGAAGCCGTCGGTGCCGATCTACCAACAGTGGCCCGTGGTATGGGCCTGGACCACCGGATCGGGCCCGAATTTCTTGCCGCCGGACCGGGTTATGGCGGTTCCTGTTTTCCGAAAGACACCAAAGCCTTAATTCACCTTGCCCGAACCCACGGCAAACAAGTTTCCATCGTCGAAGCGACCGATGCGGTAAACACCCGCGTCCAAAAGAAGATGTTGGCAAAGATCATCCGCACCCTCGACCCACCTACCGGAAAGACCATTGCCGTTTTCGGTCTGGCCTTCAAGGCCAATACGGATGATCTGAGGGATTCGCCAGCTTTACCGATTATCGAGGGCTTACTACGTGCCGGTGCCCAGATCCGGGTCCATGACCCGAAAGCTTTAGCCGCCGGAAAAGGGGTCTTCGGCGACAAAATCACCTACTGCGAAGATGAATATACTGCCGCCCAAAACGCGTCGGCGGTAGTGATCGTTACCGAGTGGGAGCAGTATCGCCAGCTTAACCTGGACTTATTAAAAGCCAAAATGGCCCAAGCCATCGTCATTGACCTCCGGAACCTTCTACCTCCGGAACAGGTCCGCGCCCATGGCTTTATCTACGAAGGCATCGGCCGCGGCAGCAAATAAAGGATGTGGTAAGCGTATGGGAAAATATCTGCTTTACAGTGAGGACCCGGCCGGTTTCGTCGCCTTAAACGTCCTCAAAGAAAAACAACATAGTGTTTTAGGGGTGATCGATTGTTCGGGACGCCTGATCCAACAGGCCCTCGATCAAGGATTCGCGGTCTGTCAAAACATGGAGATCCTGCCCAATGAAGCCCTAAACCAGGTAGACGGGATCATGATCGGCGTGGCGACCGAACCGTTAGCCACCCAACTGAAGAAAGAATTGAAAGCCAAGTTCCCCCGGAAAAAGATCAGCACCCTGCTCGATCCGGAATACTTGCCGGATTATCTAGCGCTCCGGCAATCCTCCCTCGAGCAGTTGATCAACGGGGAAACACAAGTAATGCCGGTCCAATACGGTAAGGGGGATGTCTTGATCTATGCGGAAAACAAAGCCGAATCAAAACGGGCTCGACATGTCCTAGAAGCAAAGATCCTCACCTTTATGCAGTCTTTAATCAAACCCGAGATGATCATCTACGATATCGGCGCGAACATCGGCATCCATAGCCTGCTCCTGGCCCGGGCGCATCCCAATTGCCAAATCCACGCCTTCGAACCGGAAACTTTGAACTTCTGGAAATTACTGCGCAACATTGAGCTGAATAAACTGCACAACATCACCCCCCATCCGATTGCAGCTGGGGCAAAACAGGAAGTTCGGTTCCTGTCCCTCCAGGGTTATCTCTCCGGCCTTGGTCAGCATTCACTCCAAAAAACGGTAAGCAGCCTGACCACCCCGGTTGAAGTCTGGGATCTGGATACCTATACCCGCAAGAAAAAAATCGCCCGTCCCGATCTGGTCAAAATCGATGTGGAAGGCTTCGAATTACAAGTCCTAAAAGGGATGAACCACACGATTAAGGCAAAAAGACCCAGTTTTATCATTGAAGTCCATGAAGCCCTCACGGACAGAAGCAAGGTGGAAAGTTTTCTCAAAAAACACCATTATGAAATTAAAGAGATTGGTCGCCAGCGAAAAAGAGGCTTCCTCTACGCCAAACCCGGAAAGAAGCAAGCCAAAAAAGAAGGAGCCAGTAAAAAGAAATAAAGGCGAAGGCCCCCTCCTAATGCGGAGGGGGCCTTTAAGGTACGTTCGTTCAACGTTTGCAAAACAAAAACTCCGGAACTTGCTCCGGAGTCAAACCTTGTCATTATTTTGGTGGGAAAGGGGGGACTTGAACCCCCACGACCTAGAAAGGTCAACGGATTTTAAGTCCGTTGCGTCTGCCGGTTCCGCCACTCTCCCTTGTTTTTATAAAGTGGAGGCGGCACCCAGATTCGAACTGGGGATAAAGGTTTTGCAGACCTCTGCCTTACCACTTGGCTATGCCGCCAGAAATAAAATTGGAGCGGAAAACGGGATTTGAACCCGCGACCCTCGCCTTGGCAAGGCGATGCTCTACCACTGAGCTACTTCCGCTCTTCCTCTTGCAAAAATTATATTACCACACATCACGGTAAAATGTCAAGGGTATTTTTCAGATATTTTCTCTTCTTCTACCCTTCTTCGCGTCTTCGAGCAGGAACGAAGCATAATCACCACCTTGCCCTGCCCCTAAAGATCCTATCCCGGAAGGCCGAACACCCAAGCCAAAGCATAGGTCAGGATGAACAGGATAACCTGGGGGGATAACAGTCGGGTCCAAAACGGGAGAATCTCCGTCTGGAAATGCTCCACTGTCAAAACAAAACAGAGGTGAAGCGGCGAAAGCATGGTACCGATATGTCCGGCCACATAAGCCAGCATGACGGCACCCAGGTGAAGCAGACCCCCATGGTTAAAGATGGGAAGCAGCACCGGATAGGTGATCCCGACAAAAGCCGAAGGCATTGCGGTTAACAGCCCCATTGTGAAGGGGAAAACGATCAGCAGCACCGAACTGGGGATACGGGCCGCGGCCATTAAGACGGGAATCTCCTGCGGAATACCGGTCCACTCAAAAGTGGTTTTAAAAAGATACACCCCAAAGACCATCCCCAAAGTCGAAAGCGACCACGCTTTACGGAAAAGCTCACGGACAAACCCTTCTCCTTTCGGTGCTTGAGCAAACAAAACCACCACCGTCAGGAGTAAAGGCCAGAGAATTGAGGCCTTAAACACAACCACTACAAACACAATCGCCAGTATCGGCCAGACAATCCGGAACAGACGTAGAAAGACGCACCAAAAGCCGCGCCTTTGCTCCTCCTGGCCTTGGCCACCAACGGGGGCTGCCCCCGCCGCAGCTTGGTTCCTTACGTTTACCGGACGGAGAAAAAAGACGGTTCCCAGCACGATAAAGAGAATAGTCGAAGGCAACATCAACAAGATATACTTCCCCGTCTCCACTCCGGAGAGATAGATCGCTAAAATCACACCGGGAAACAATGGGCTGCAAAACTCCCAAACATGCCGAAACCAGTAGTTCAAAAGGGATTTTTCCGTCCGGTCAATCGCAAGGTCTTGCGCGGCCAGGTCAACCAAGGACGCCGAGAACTTCGCACCGCCAAACGCCGGGATCAAACCGAACAACGCGGGGAAAAGCGCAGTAATTTTCACCCTGTTCTTAACGGTTCCCTGGAGAACTTGGAAGGCCCGGTCAAAATAGTTGGTCTTCCGCAGCAACTCCTCCAGAAGGTTGATCAGAAGAATAATCCCGATGATCTCAAGAAATTGGCCGTCGGTGACTGTTCTACGGACAATCTCGACCAATTCAACCGGACCGTTCCCGGAGAACACCAGCAAAACCCCGGAGGAAATGAAGAGGGACAAACCAAGCTTGACTTTGAAAGCCAAAAGAATAACTAAGAACACAACAGCGATGACCAGCGGTAATAGTTGCGGCAACTTCTCATTCACCTCGTGATTGTACTTAAAACATGGGCGACGGCCTGACTCTTCGATCGATCCCGTTGCTTCTCGGAGAAAACCTTAGCAGAACGTCGGCTCAAGACTTAATCTAGTGTGTAAAGACCACCAATCCGGCAAACTATACACTGCTCGACTTCCAGCCTCCCACATGACTCAATTCACTAGCGCAAGTGACCACCGCCCAGCAACAGAAGGGCCGCCGCGACGGCCAGCAACGCATAAAGCAGGCACGGAATAAGATTGCGCTTGATCAGCTTTCCTTCTGCCCCCATCAGACCCACGGTGGCACAAGTGGCAACCACATTATTGAAGGAGATCATGCTCCCGAAGGCGCTCCCCACCGCTTGCAGAGCAACAATGAGCACCGGTGGAAGCTCCAGAAGCAATGCGGTCTCATATTGAAAGGAAGCGAAGAGAATATTCGAGACCGTACTTGACCCGGACATGAAGGTGCCCATAATCCCAATGAACGGGGCGAAAACCATAAAGGCGTTACCCGCCAGGGCGGCCATCGCCCGGGCCATGGTCGTCATCATGCTGTCGAACCCAGCGGTGTTCACATGGGAATTCAGCATTAACTGGACCATCGCCACCCCAAATAACAAAGCCACCACGGCCCCGGAGATTTGCTGAAAGGTGTTCTGCCAAGCCCGCTTGGTTTGGGCGGGTGTCATATCGTGCAGGAAATGGGTGAGCAAAGCAACAAGGGTAAAAGGGATAATCCCCGGCAAATAGGCCCAAGTCAGTTCATAATCCAAGCCGTCGATCCCCAAAACATTAGGGACCGTAAGCTTTATTGAGGATAAAAGCTCCTTGAGCCCAAAAACCGGGATCCGCGTAACGACTAAGATAAAGGCGATCAGCATATAAGGGGTCCAGGCCTTCCATAAAGGCATCCCCACCTCTGGCCGTTGGTTTTCTTCCAACTCAATTTGGGACCGCCAATCCGCCGGCCAGGCGTTTTGTGCCGGAAAGTCCCACCGGGTTTTCGGCGCTAAAAAGCCGGATTTTGCCGCCCAAAGGAGTATGGGTAGTCCCACCAAACCACCGAGTAAAGCCGGAAATTCCGGTCCCAAAAAGCGGGCCGTGCAGTAATAGGGAACCACATAGACCAGGCCGGCAAAGAACGCAAAAGGCATGGCGGCAAAGGCATGTTTCAAGGATTTATCCTCACCGAAAAGCACCACCAGACAACAAAGACCAATTAAGGGGACAAAAAAGCCGACGATAGCATGGAGGAAGGCCACCTGTTCCGTAAGGAGCATGGTAAAACGGGCACCGCCAGTCCTCTCCACATAGATGGTAAGACCATTGACCGCGCTCAAGAGCGGTGTACCGGCCGCCCCGAACGATACCGAGGTCCCAGTCAAAATCAGGGTAATCATCGCCGCCGCCAACGGGGGAAAACCCAGCCCGACCAAAAGGGGCGCCGCTAAGGCCGGCGGAGCGCCGAACCCGGCAGCTCCCTCGATAAAGGCGCAAAACATCCACCCGATGATAATCGCCTGTAGGCGGCGGTCGTTGGTAATATGCCGAAAACCATTACTGATCCTAAGCATCGCGCCGGACTGTCGCAGGGTGTTTAAGATTAAAACCGCGCCAAAAATAATGATGATTACATCCAACGCTTTTAAAGCGCCAAACAGAGAATAACCAAGAACATAGACCGGTTCCATCCGCCAAACGGCGAGCGCAATCAGGCAGACCAAACCCCAGGCCAAAGGCAAGACTCTTTTCGCGCTCCAGTTGAATACGGCCATGAGCAGTACGGTGACTAAAATCGGTAAAAAGGCAATCAAGGCGAGCAAGGTCAAACCCCCTCTTCATTCTGACCACCGGTCGAAAGCTTTCTCTTCCTTAGCGCGCTTCGCGCTCCACCAACTTCATTTAATCAGGTATTTATGCTTTATTTTAACACCCTTTTGCCGTCCTGTCACTTTTTCCATCAACCTGTGATAATCTGTAGGGATTAGGATGGACCAATGTTACCCCGCTGATCATTTGCGGTGTTGTCTTTTGGCATAGGCGGAAGGCGAAAGATTCGTCACCTTTTTAAACATTTTACGGAAATTGGAATAATCATTGAACCCCGAATCCTTACAGGCCTCCATCGCACTTTTTCCCGCCTTCAATAACTCTTTTGCCTTGGTAATCCGCCGTAAGATAATATACCGGTGCAAACTGATCCCTAAATATCTCCGACAAAGCCGGCTCAAATACGATCGATTAATAAAAAACCTCTTTTCCAAACTGGCTAAGGAAAGGTCGTCCTGGAGATTAATATCGATATAAGTAAGAACACGCGTGAGAATTGCGGGAAACTTTACCGCCTCAACAGGTTCGCACTTTTTCTTCTCCGACCGTTCTTGATTTAGGTTGACATGGATCACCAACCACTTACAATCTTCATCTTTGGCGTGGAATTCATACGCGGAAGAGATTTCAAAGCCCACGCCCGCCCTTTCTTCTTTCTCCAGCCAGTTGCCGACTATTCTTTGGTAGTCTTTACGCTTAAAATCTTCTTCGACCACTGACCACATTCCGCAACCTCCCCCTCATTTTTTTTATCCGGCAATCAACCCTTTGACACCATGGTTTTGTTGGCAAAGATACCAAGTAAAGTTCAACCCAACGGAAAAAGGTCCTGAAAAGCCTGTTATTCAGTCACAAAATGCCCAGCTTCTACCCTTTTTTTCCTTTATACTTTTATTTAGAACATTAGGTAAACAAAAAGGAGGTAAAAGGATGGGAACCAAACTGTCCAAGCCCAAAGCCCTGTTCCTTCTGGCAATCTTTGTTCTGGTCCTCAGTCGGCCGGTGGCCGGGGCGCCGGTGAATTTCAGTGCTAGCCAGGAGTTCCTGCACCTAAAGACCGGCCATTATGAGGTGGCCTTTGACCGGACAACCGGTGGTTTGGTCCAGTTTCTTGATGTAAAAACCGGAAAGCCCCTCTCCTGGGCAGCGGAGGACGCCAAGCTATGGGGGGTTACTTTTACCAACGGTGAACAAGTTTTCAGCAGCGCCTATCATGGACATTTCACTTATAAATGGAACGCCCTTTTTCAACGTTTAACTTTTTATTACCACGGAACAGCAGCCTTACCCCTCGATGTCACCGTTGAGATCAGCCCCCGCGACGACCAACGCCTCCAAATGCAGGCGAAAATCACCAATCATCACACGGTGCCGATTCAAACTTTCCATTTCCCGGCGGACATAAGTGTGGCGGCCACCACAATTCAAGACGCCTTATTACCAATGGTTCCGGGAGTCCGACTAAACGCTGCTTTCTTTACAGATCAGCAATCCTTTAGCGCCCAGTATCCGGGGGTCATGTTCGCCGACTATGTCGGCTTCCGTACCGACAACAGTTGTTTAGCGTTGTATAGCCAACACCAAGGGCACAGCTTTACCCTGCCCCAGCCGGTCCAGATCGGATTTGCCGCTCTCTCGCAAGAGGGCTTTACCCGGCTGGTCCATGACTTTAAAACCTGGGTGGAACCTGAGCAAATTTGGTCTTCCCCGCGGATACTGATCCAGATTGGTACCGATTATCCGGAGACCATCGCCGCTTACCGGCGGGAAAACCGGATCCACCGCTACCCAGCGCTCGGACAGAAGCTGGGTGCGAAAAAAGCACAGTATTTTGCTTCTCCCCTTTATAAACTGGATTTCAACCGTTTCCAAAAACCCTTTACCGCTTTAAAAACCGAAGTGATCGACGTCATCAAAGTCCCTGGGCTCATCCACCCGGTGGCTTTCCAGCCGATCGGCCATGATCACCATTATCCCGACTTTCTCCCGCCCAATCCGGCCTATGGGAGCACAGAAGAGCTTGCTGACCTCGTTAAGTACGCGCAAACCCAGGGCAACCTGGTCGTACCATACACCAATTTCTCCTGGTGGAATTTGGACTCTCCCACCCTGCAGCAGTTGATCACCCGCGCTGAACTGCCGGCCGTCACTGTCCAACAAGCCGATGGTCGCTTACTGGCGGAGACTTATGCTTCGGAAGGATATGTCGTCAACTTCCACCATGATTTTGTCCGTAAGCGTGTCGCCGCCGAGCAAAAAGCCCTCATGAACCAAGTAGGATTTGACGGAATCTTCGAAGACCAACTGGGGGCCAGAGACACCCCGTATGATTTTAATCCCGCTGGTTTAAAAGCTTACGACCCTGCCACTTCCTACTTGGCGGGAGTTTTAGCCCATGGCCGTACTTTAAAGAAAAATAATTTAATGACCGAATGCGGTTTTGACGTTCTGGCCAAAGATATGACCGGATTCTGCGGTACCAACTACTTATGGGACCTCCTCGGTTACCGGCTGGAAACCGCGCCCTACACCGCATATTACCCCATGCTTGGCATGCTCTGCCGCGACAAGGTCCTCTTCTACCAGCACAATCTGGCCATCGAGACGTGGACTGACGATCTGGACATGTTCCGGTGGAACCTGGCCTTTGGCTACAACTTCAGCGGTGATTTGCTGGACCCGAACAACCCGTGGCTCACCTTGGCCGGGCTCTTCCAAAAACACGTCCTCGCCCGCTATGCGGATGAACTGGTCACCGGCTTTGCGCTTTTACCGGGCAATGTCACCCGTACAACCTTTGAAACCTTCAAAACCTATGCCAACTGGGATCAGTTTAACTCCTTCACCCACGCCGGACACGTGGTCACCCCCGGCGGCGCGCTGGTCATCGCCGACGACGGTTCGGTCACGGCCGGAGTCTTCGCCAATTATAATGGCCAGTTCCTCAGCGAAGGCGACCATTACCTGATTGAAGTCCGGTCTAAAGAAGCAATTAAAGTCTTTCAACCAATCGGGAACGATACGTTACTTAAGATCAAAAAGGATCCAACCTGGCCTGGGGTGAAAGTCATCGCCTACGATTTTAACGACCAACCCGTCACCGTAGTGGAAGCCACCGTCTCCGATGAGATGGTCAGTTTCGAATATAGCCGCCACTACCGGGGGCAGGAGATCGTCTATTATTCATTAACAAAAGGGGATGAACCCAACCCGGCTTCCTATCCCATCCCCGAAATTCCCGAACTAATCGTGACCGATATCTATTGGCAACCGGTATTTCCGTGTACCGGCGACCGGGTGACCTTTACCGCCACCGTTAAAAACGTGGGAACCGGGCCCATCCCCGCAGGGGCTACCCTCAGTGTCGCCTTTATGCTGGATGGCGAGTTTGAACCGTCTTTCTGGGCGGAAAAAGCCAACACCACCCTCCCCGCCGGGGCCACCATAACATTACAAGCCACCGGCGGCCTGGACGGACCCTCCTGGACCGCAACCGATGGCGCCCACGTGGTACAGGCCTGGGTCGATAAAATCAATGTCATTCCGGAGATCAATGAAGGTAATAACATGTTCAGTAAGAATCTACCCACCATTGACGAAGGGATTGAGATTGCACCGGGAGTCCGGGTGCCAAAAGCCGCCGCCAATTTGGCCTTAAACCAACCGGTCACCGCCAGCGGTGCGACCGCGCCCGCCTACGGAGCTCATTTTACCGTCGACGGTTTCATCAATACCTACTGGGAAAGCGTCAACCATGTCTTTCCCGCTACCTTAACCCTGGACTTAGGGGCGGCGAAGGCCGTAGGCAAAGTAGTCCTCAAGCTGCCCTCCTCTTGGGAACCGCGGGTCCAGACCATTGGTCTTTACGGTGGTATGGAGCAGAACGATTTGGCCCTCATCGTTGAAGAGCAGGACTATACCTTTGAGCCCGCCCTGGAAAACACGATCACCATTAGCTTTGCCAGCCGGGAACTCCGTTACCTCCAACTGGTCATCACCGCAAATACCACTTGGCCGGCGGGGCAAATTGCCGAATTCGAAGTCTTTCCTGAGTAGTAGATAATTTCTATGGTGTCTTTCCGGCGTTCACCATGGCTTGAGGGTTCTTAAAGGGCATTTGACAAACAAAATAACTTTCGAAGGTTCAGATATGGAAAGGCCACCCGCTAAATCAGCGGGTGGTTTTTTATAAGGGTTTCTTCAATGCTTATCTTCTTTTTTTATGTTAAAAGGACTAGCCAAAACTTTTTCCGTCCGGAAAGGCGAAGACTAACTCCCCATTTTCTCCGCAGATTCCCTGCTGCCCCGCAACCTCAAAACGGATCGGCTGGGTGTTGCCCCGGTCGGCCTTAACCCGCACCTGCTCTTCTGTCATCTCCACCGTAAACCACTGGCCTTTTACTTGAAAGTTAAAGACCAGTGCCTGCCATTCGGCCGGAAGGAGGGGTTTTAGTTTAACCGTCTTCCCGTCGAAGTGGAGGCCACCAAAGCCAAATACCGCCCCCATCCAAGCGCCGCCATTGGCTGCCGGATGCGTGCCTCCAATATAGAGGGTTCCCACATATCTTTTATAGTCCCCGGTCAGGTCAATGGTGGCCGTCTGGAGAAAGTAACGGTAGGCCCAGTCCTTTTTACCTAGTTCTGCGGCGAGCATCGCATAAACACAAGGGCTTAAGCTTGACCCGTGTTCCGTCCGGGGCTCGTAATAGGCCCAGTTTGCCTTCTTGACCGCGCGGGAAAAATCCGCTTTGAACAGGTTAAGCAACGCCACCACATCAGCCTGTTTAATAATCTGGGTTGTGGACGCCAACCCGTTCCCTCCGCCCAGATATTCGTGGGGCATTTTCATCCGCGCTTTTAAATCCGAAAGCTTCACATCTTCAAGCCGGAAATAACCATCAAACTGTTCAATGAGTTTAGTCTGCGGATCCGGCGGCGGCAGATACAACAGCTCATTCATCTCCACCAGCCCCGACAGGTCCTTTTCGAAATCAAGTTTTTCAATTAGGCTCTGGTAGAATGCTTCATCCTTTTCCCGCAACAACCCAATTACTTCCAAGGCGATCGCCAAATTATACTTCACCATGTAATTGGTGTAGGCATTATTAGCAACCCGTTCGTGGTATTCATCGGGGCCGGTGACATCCAAAAGTTCATACCGGCTTTTATCCTTTTTGAAGTAGGCATAGGAATAATAAAAACGGGCGGTCTCCAGGATAATCTCCGCCCCGCCTTCAAAGAGAAGGCTTTCGTCGCCGGTGATTAAATAATACTGCCAGATGGCATAGGCGATATCGGCGCTGATGTGAATCTGTTTATCCCGGAAATAAGTGCGCAGCGGTCGGCCGCTAAAAACATCAGTCACGTTAAAATAAGAACACGCATCTTCCCCCGTCTCCTGGCTCTCCCAAGCGTAAAAGGCGCCCCGGTAGCCGTATTCCGCCGCCTTGCGCCGGGCACCGTCCAGGGTATGATACCGGTAGCGCAGTAATTTTCTGGCCAGTTCCGGCTGGGTGTAGATGAAAAAGGGAAGCATGAAAAGTTCCGTATCCCAAAAAATCGCTCCTTTATAAGTCTGGGCGGAAAGACCCCGCGCCGGAATGGAGGCGTGCTCGGTATGGGCCGGAACCACCGCCAACAGGTGGTAAATACTATAATCCAAGGCAAATTGGGCTTCCGGATCGCCGGTCACTACCACGCGACTCCGCTGCCAGCGTTCCGCCCAGCAGGCAACGTGTTCGGCCCGGAGCTTGTCAAAACCCACCGCTACGGCCCGGCGCACCGCTTCTTGTGCCCGCCGGTCAGAAGCGCCTCCCACCGCAGCACATTCCGGATCGAGGCTGGTGTAAACCGCCACGTATTTATAAAAACAGTATTCCTTGCCCGCTGCCACCGTCAGCGTAATACGTTGTAACAGCCGTTGCTCCCCGGTCACCAGCTCCTTCTGGCCTTCGATTCCCGACACCGCCTCCGCAACAGCAATAACCTTTCCTTCGTTGGTCCGGACGGTGGCGGTTCGGCTCGGTCCGGCGGCAGCGAAACTTACCTCTGTAAAATGGGGTCCGTTCAAATCCCAAACGTCAGCGTCGATCCCCGTTTCAATCACAATCTCCCCCGCATGCGCGGAACGGAAATGGTAGGCCATAACCATCAGGTGGGGATCGGCCAAACTAAGGAACCGTTCGGCCTCAATCTCAACCGAATGCTCCGCAAAGGTGAAGGTAGTCCGCCGCCGGTGCAAAGCCTGCTGGAGGTCCAACACCTGCTGGTGGGCGGCAGGTTTTATCAATCCTGGCCGTAGCGGCTGACCATTGAAAGATAACAGCGTATAGAGACCATTAGGGGCATTGACCGGTTCCCGCCACGCTGTTCCAACCTGGTCATAAACACCCGCTAGCGTACAGGCGACCAGGTCTTCTTTTTCGGCTTCCTCCAGAGTTCCCCGGTACCCCATGTACCCGTTGCTCAACAAAAAGCGACTACCATTCAGTTCGACCCGGTCCGGGTGGTATCCGACTTCCGTCAGCAGAAAATCACCACCCCAACCTGGGGCTGCCCCCACCGCCGCCCCAGAACACTCTTTGACCGTATCAGCAATTGTCCCGTCCAAAGCAAAGTTGGGCGCTTCGGTCTTCTTCATCCTACTTCGCTCCTATCCCTATCCTTTCAGCCCGGTGAAGGAAACGCCTTCGATGATATAGCGCTGGAAGATCAGGAAAATAATCATCGGCGGCAAAGTACTTATTAACATCGCCGCTAATTGCACATTTTGGGGTAAAACAGCCCCTTGATTACCCAGGGAATGGTACCAGAGGGCAATGGAGACCGTCCATTTGTGCGCCGACGGCAAGACAATCCTTTGCCAGACAAAGTCCCGCCAGACATGGATAAAGGCGAAAATCCCCAAAACAGCAATGATCGGCTTCGCCAGCGGTAACACGATCTTACGCAGAACCAGTAATTCGGAAGCACCGTCAATGCGCGCCGATTCGAAGATCTCACCAGGAATGCCATCAAAATAGTTCTTTAAAAGTAACAAAGAATAAGAATCGGCGCCGGCCGGAAGGCAGACCGCCCAAAAGGAATCCAGGAGTCCCAAGCGAAAGATGATGAGATAGGACGGGATCAGGTAGGCAAAAAAGGGCAGCATTAAAGTGGCGAGAAAAAGCATGTAGATCCCGCGTCGGCACGGCAACCGCATATGGGCGAGGGCATAGGCGGCGGCGCTCAAAGAGAGCAGCCGGACACCGACAAAACCGGCGTATATGACCAGTGTGTTCCGGAAGACCTTGGGAATCGCATAGAATTGCCAAGCCCGGAGATAATTCTCCCATAGAAAAGTACGCGGCAAGAGCGTCGGCGGAACATAAAAGATCTCCTTCGCTTCCTTCAGAGAACCAAAAAACACCCAGAGCAGGGGATACAATGTACTAATGGCTACCCCGATCGCCACCACATAACAGACGACATAACTAAATTTGACACTAGGGCGCTTCCGGTCAAAATTGGAGATAATTCCCCGCTTACTCAGCTCCATCTACCTTGCCTCCTTCTCCACCAGTTTGTTGGCTTTAACATAAACTAAAGAAAGGACCATCAGGAAAATAAAGAGGAGAATCCCCAGGGCGCCCGCTTTTCCGAATTCCGCGTAGACAAAAGCGTAGTTGTAGACCATATACATCACCGTCATGGTTGCATTATTCGGCCCTCCACCCGTCATAACCATTGGTTCCTGCAGGACTTGAATCGTAAAGATCAGTTGCATGAGTAATAAAATCAGGATCGTCGGTTTTAAAGCCGGTAAGGTAATATGGCGAATCCGTTTCCACACCCCCGCCCCATCGATCTCCGCTGCTTCATAAAGCTCCTCGGAGATGGAAGACAAGCTTGCCATATATAACACGGCGGTACTGCCAAAATTGGCCCATGTGCTCATCATCACTAAGGAAACCAGTGCGGTCTTGGGGGAGAGTAACCATTCACTGCTTGGTATATGGAAAAAGTTGAGGATCTGATTCAATAAACCGACCGCCGGATTAAAAAGATAAAGCCACATTACATATAAGGCAATCGCCGGGATGATATTGGGCATATAAACGGCCAGCCGGAAAAAGCTCCGTCCCTTCCGCAACTCGGTAATGGTGATCGCGGTGATTATTGGGACCACAAAACCGATCAGTAACGCCCAACCAGTAAAAGCCAGCGTATTTTTGATCGCAATTGGTAATAACGAATCTCCTAAGACACGCCGAAAATTAGCCCACCCAACCCATTTGGCAGGTAAGCCCGGAATATAATTTTGAAAGGCCAGAAAAAAATTGTAAATAATTGGCGCCCACTGAAAGATGGCATAAAAAATGAAAGCGGGAACAAGGAAAGCCAATCCCATGCCGTACCGGGAAAAATTTTTCCGCACGACATAACCCACTGGTTTCACTGGTGGTATCGACATCTGTTCCAGATGACGGGTCTTCACTTCAATCAACTCGCTTTCTCGATCCGCCGCTGCCTTTGGGCAGCGGCGGAATAGAGTCTTTGCTCATGTTTTCCGTTAGTATTCTCTCTCGAAGAATCGCATACCGAGCGATCCATTAATTGACGTGATCAAGGTACTCCTTCTGGAACCGGGCATTTGCGTCTTTCAACAATTTTGCTGGATCGGCATTTTTATCACTGAGCACTGCTTGCACAACAGGCGCGAGGAACTGGGCATAGAGAACTTGAGCTTCAATTGGTGGTTCAATATGGGCTGTCTCTGGTAATTTCATCAGAAATTCTTCACTTCCCCAGCTTAAGAGAACATCGGAGTTCTGGGCAAAAACTTCTTCCCTTGCTTTGATATAAGGACTATCTGGTTTTAAAGGAATATACTCAAACTGGGCCCGGTACTGTTTCTGCGCCCGGTAGTCCGCGGCGGAAGCAGCCAAGGCTTTAATGTCTTCCTCATCCCACAACTCAAAGGTCAGCCATTTCCAAGCGGCATCTTGAACTTCAGGAGTAGATAAAGCGTTAATTACATAGAAGTTTCCACCCTGAACGCCCATATGCCGTCCTTTCGGCCCGGGTCCCTTCGGCATAATCGCCACCCCAATGTCGTTCGGATCCATTCCCTGGCCGTTAATCGCCACGTTCCGCCCCCAGTCGGCATCGAAGACCATGGCCACCTTCTCCGAGCCGAAAATGTTGTAGACATCAGTCCAACCATTACTCCAGTTGGCCGGGAGCACATCATACTTCCATTTCAGATCTTTCAAGAATTGTAAGGCCGTAACTGCTTCCGGCGAGTCAAAGACCGCTTTCCACTTTCCGTTCTCGTAGACTTCGCACTCGCCACCGGCTTGGTAGATAAAGTCGGTCAGGGCCCATCCTCCTTCACCGCCCTTGGTCATCGGGGCAAAACCAGCGATCCCTTTTTCTTTATCCGTGCATTTTACCGCCGCGTTCAAAAAATCTTCCCAAGTCCAGTCCAGAGTGGGTTCGGGGACACCATTCTCCCGAAACATCCGTTTATTATAGATTACGTGTTTTACATAACCGGCAAACGGAATCCCGTAGATTTTCCCATTGTAGCGGAAGGGAGCATAAGCACTGGGAATTACCCAGTCGGCCTTATCCCAAGTCTTGATATAATCATCAAGAGGAATAATCCAGTTTCTGCTCGCCAACAGTTCACATTCGGTCGCCCAGACGTCTAAAACATCCGGGGCGGTCCGGGACGCCTGCTTGATAAAGAAATCCTGACGGGTCGTGTAGGTAAAGGGGACCGGCCGGCAAACAATTCCCGGATTCGCAGCCTCAAAGCGTTTAATTTTCTCTAGAGTCACCAGGTTCTGCGCTCGGTTATCCTCCGTATCCGGACCGATCACCACTTTCAAGGTAATCTGGTTGGCCGCCTTTACCGGGAATAAGGAAACCAACAGCAAAACGGTTAGCGATACCAATAGCACAACCACACTAGTTTTCCGAGAAACCACCATGAACAACATCCTCCTTTTTTATTGATTTATTGAAAGATTTTGACCAATACGCGGTGGGCACACCCCCCTTCGGCGCGCGGTGCCTATGCTAATTTACTTAGGCTTCTAGGTTGTAACTGAACAGGAAAACTAAAGTCAGGGTATTTTTCTATTTATGTAATTTTTGTTTCTTTTTTCCATTTCGGAGGGCAATGTAACCCCTGTTACGCCCGGTGTTGATGGAAAGAGAAACCCGGGTTTACTGTCGGAACCTTTGCGGGATTTTCAGTTTTAATCCGGAATGATCAAGCAAATATTCTTCGCCGTAAATCTTCACCTTGATGGCGGAAGCAGTCGCGGGCACCTGCACCAGTTTAAATTCGGCCGTTTCTTGCCCCACACTGACTTGAAGGATCGCCCCCCGGTAGAGTAAGCGAAAGCGATAAGCTTGCCATTCCCGCGGGATACTGGGATTAAAGGTCAGCACTGGACCGTCGGAGCGCAGTCCGCCAAAACCGTAAACAATATTCATCCAGGCCGCTGCAATTGAGGTCAGATGGAGTCCTTGGTCCGTGTTGCGGTTGTAGTTGTCCAGGTCCAACCGGGTGGCAAAGCGGAAAAATTGAGCCGCCTGTTCGTAATAACCCAGCTCATTAGCGAAGATCGAATGGATTGACGGCGACAAGGACGACTCATGGAGACACCGCGGCTCATAATAATCGTAATTAACCCGTTTTACTTCCGCCGAAAATTCCTGGTTATAAAGGAACATAAACATCAACACATCCGGCTGTTTGATCAGATCAAAGCGGTAGATCCGGTCGTAAGCCCAGTGGTCATAAAGGGGAAAATCCGTCACGGGAATCGAAGCCGGGTCAAGATGGGGGAGATCAAAATAGCCGTCATGCTGCTCATACAGGCCGGTTGCCTTGTCTTGCGGTAGCCGCATTCTCGCGGCCATTCGGGCCCAGTTCTCCCGCTCAACGGGTTGCAGCCCGCTTTTCGCAGTAACCGCCGCCAGTAAATCCGGGCACTCCTCAGCCATCCGCGCCAGCGTTTCCAGGGTAAATTCGAAGGTCTTTTTCGCCATAAAGTTTAAATAACAATTGTTGTTCACCATCATGTGAAACTCGTCGGGCCCCATAACGCCGTAGAAACCAAACTCTCCCGACCGCGGGCTCCATTGCCCCCGGCTGGCATAGTACCGACTGATCTCAATTAACATCTCGATCCCTTTTTCGTAGAGAAAATGAAAATCCCCGCAGACCTTGGTGTAATGCCAGATTCCATAAGCCACCGCCGACCCCACCTGCAGTTGCAAACTGGCGTGTTGCCAAAGGCCACAACTCTCGGTGCCGTCAATCGTGGCAATCGGGTAGAAAGCACCGATACAGTCCAGTTCATTTGCCCGTGCCCGTGCCTGGGGCAAAGTATGGTAGCGAAACTCCAACAGGTTACGGGCGGCCGCCGGGTTATTGAAGAGATAAAAAGGCAGGCAGTATGTTTCTGTATCCCAAAAGGTATGGCCATTATAAGCTTCCCCGGTCAACCCCTTGGCCCCAATGTTACCGCCCGAATTTGCCCCATGGAAGGTTTGATGAAGCTGGAAGAGGCAAAACCGGATTCCCTGCTGGTTTTCGGGGTCGCCTTCAATCGCGATGTCCAAATTACGCCAAAGTTCCGCCCAAAAAGCCGTATGCTCGGCCAAAGCCTCGTCAAAGGATAAAGCCAGGTGCCCGGCGGCCAGCTGGATACCCTGTTGCCAGACTTCCTCCACCGTCAAGCCCGGATTTTTCGCGGCGTAGTTCGTGACCATCTTCTCTATGGTCACCGCTTCCCCGCGTTTCAGGTTGCAAACAATTTCTAAGCCAATGAATTTTTCCCGTTCGAATAACCCGGTTTTCGGTGCGCCACCCAGCCGCAGATGAAAGCCGGAAAACAGTTTGTGGCCAAGATTTTCGGTTTTACCCAAGATGGCAATGATCCGATCCTCCACTCCCTTCCGGGGACAACACCAAAAGTTCCGCTTTTTCTCCGCGTGGACCGGTGAAAAATCCAATCCGCATTGCACTTGGACCGGTCCGGAAAAATTCAGCGCCGTTAAGGTAATCTGCTGGGCGCCCAAGTTAGGCCGGACCATGCTCACGAAACGCCGGAAATTCAGTTTCAACCGTTTTCCACTGTCCGTCTCCCAGACAAACTCCCGGTCCAGGATCCCGGACTGAAAATCAAGGGTCCTTTGGTAATCCCTTATTTTGCTCCGGGCCAAATCCAAAATCTCGCCGTCCACTTCGATTCGGGTAAAAAGCCAGTCAACCGTATTCACCATAAACCGGGCCCGGTCAATCAAACCCTTGTAGGCCGCCTGACGGTTCACCGGGGCTTCCTCGTAGAACCCGCTAAAATAGCTGCCGATCAGTTGGTCGCCGCCATAACCTTCTTCGAAGTAACCCCGGACCCCCATATACTCATTGGCCAGGGCAAAGATGGATTCGGAAACCCGGCTTTGTTTTGGATGAAATCCCTTCTCAACAACCCGCCAAGGATCAACCTCTAGATAGCGTTGTGCGCTCTTGACCATCAGCAAACTCCTTTATTCAGAAAATACTAGTCTGTTCTTCTCGGTTCGGCCTAACGGCCCAGCTTATCCAGGTATTCCCGTTGGAACTGGTCAACGGCTTGGTCCAGTAGAAGCTGCGGATCGGCCTGCGGATCGGTAATTACGGTCTGGATCACCCCGTCTAAAATGGCGTACAATTCCTGGCAATAGAAGGGTTCTTCAAGCCGGATAGTTACTGTAGGCCTGTTAATACAACCTGCAAAGTACTCCGGATTCACATTGACGTACTTGGTGCGGATCGCCTCATTCGCTGCCAGAAAAGCGGGATCCGTCCAGACGGGCACCCCCACATTACCCACCACATAGCCGTTGTTAAAATCGTTGCGGTACGAATCTTCGATATACCGTAAGCCCTCAGCCGACACATCCGGACTCATACCCAGGAGACGGAGCCACTCCAAAGCGGCCTCGAGCTGGTCCGCCGTGGAATTGGGGGCAAACATGTAGATATTTCCGCCCATGAGGGCTACGCGGCCCTTTGGTCCTGCTGGGACACTGGTCATCGCGATATCTTCCTTGGCCATGTGGTAATGATCAATTACATAGTCAAACCCGTTATGGTCAAAGCCGGCCTCAAACTTCATGGCGCACTGGTCGGTCGCGATCAATTCCTGGGCTTTGGCCCAATCGATCAAAGTATGACCGGGCAAGACATCATATTTCCAACGCAAATCTTTGATCAACTGCAAAGCCGCCACGGCCTCCGGTGAATTAAAGACTGCACGCCACCGACCATCAACCTCCCGCTCAAATTCCGCCCCATAACTCCAGGCAATATTCATAAAATGCCAACCCCCACCATTGCCGTTGGTTTCGATGAGAAAGCCAGCGGCCCCCGTCTTTTCCTTAATTATCTGGGCCGTCCGGATGAGTTCCTCATAAGTTTGGGGGAGGAGAGGACGCCCATTGGCATCAACCAAACCGGCCGCCCGGAAAAGTTTCAAGTTACACATTAGGCCCATTAAATAAGCATCCCGGGGAAACCCGTAAAACTTTCCATCCCGCATGATAATCTTTGCCACCATCGGATTAAGCGCCCGGTCCCAGCCCCGCTCTTGTAAAGCCGTGGTGATATCAACCGCATAACCGGCGTTGATTATCTTCTGCACTTCGGTAAACCAGGTGTTATAGATGGTCGGTAGTTTACCAACCGCCGCTTTCGGGAGAAAAGAGTTGATCGAATAGGCCCATTCATCCGGCTCAATAATGATGTTCTGTTTCTTTCTGATCTGGGCCGCATAGTCTTCGTACACGCGCCGTCGCGCCGTATTTTCCCGTGGCCAATCCCCCACCGCGATTGTCACCGCTGGTCTTCTTTCGTGTAATGAAAAGAAGGCCAAAAGAAGCAGTATGCTAAGGGTGGTACCCACTTTCCACCACGCTTTTCGCTTTGCCATCCGTTATTCACCCACTTATAAAATACTAATCTGTCGATTCGCGCGGTTTCAATTCAAGCAAACCATATCCGAGGCACCGCTGCGAACGACCAGTTGCTGGCCGCCTGCGAGGATCGTCACTCACCTGGCCTTGAACTATTCACTTCGTGAAATTTTGTAGCCAGCGTGAGTGACTTAGTGGTAGTCAACGAGGGTGACTACCTCGTTAATTAAATTGTAATGATTTAGCTACCATTTTTAAACGGGATAATCCTGCTAAATGGTTAGCTAAACTGCTTTCTTGTTCTCTGTTTTCCTGCTTTGCCCATTTGCCTCTCCATTTCCCCTTAATAAAGTGTTACAATAAAGCTAGAGAAAAGAGGTGATTGTTTTGGTTTTCCGGATCGAACAAAAAATCCGTTACCTCTTCATCGGCATCATCGCCTTCAGCGTGCTTGGCTCAAGTGTCCTCTTATACATTGTGCTCTCAAAAAACATCCTCCAGAATTATCTGGAGTTGTCTGTCCAATACGCCAATCAACAAAATCAGAAAGCCAATTTATATTTAAATCTGATTACCGAGACGGCAAAATTACTAATTAATGACCAGGATATCAGTGCAGTTCTGCAGTATCCCAAATTTGACAGCACTCTGGTCAACCGCACCATCAACAAATTAAGCGGGATTCAAACCTCCAATGTCTCCCTGACCGGGATCACCCTATATGGACTAAATGGGGTCTGTTACAAGTCGGAATCGATTGGGCTTGCCCCGAACACACCTCCCCCCCTGGAAGTGTTAGAGAAGATTCCATTGTTTAAAGAATTCACCACCTCCGCGCAGTCCACTCTGCTCTGGTGGGTACGGTCCCAGAACACTCAGGCTTTTCCGGTTTACGATTCCAATATCCGGGATGGGCTGATCTCCCTCGCCCTGAAAATTTTCAACCCGGAGCAGAATTTAATCGGCTTCCTTTTGGTCGACATGAAACTGGCCCCTTTTCTCCATTTCTATAAAGACCACAGAGGAAAGAGTGAAGTTTATGTTTTAACCAAAAACGGTGAGGTCATTAAAGGAACCACCAACTACCTTCCCCCCTATCTCTTGGCGGAAAATAAAAAATTGGCCGCACCGGCCAATTCCTACTTTACCAAGGACAAACTAAACCTTTATATCTCCTTTGCCATCCCCTCTTCGTCCGAGCGGATCATCAAGGTTGTTTCCTTAACCCATTTGTACCTGCGCTTATTTGCCTTCTTACTCCTCCTCTTGTTCCTGGATGCTATCTTAATCCTTTTCGGTATCAAGCTGGGCGAAGTCTTAGCCGAAAGCGTTTCGGAACCAATTGGGACCCTTTTAAAAAAGATGCAGAAACAGATTTGAGCTCCCCATCGTCCATGCAAAAAAGCGACTAACCCGCCTTACCGGCCCGGGTCTTGACCAAAACCGTTGTGCCTTTCCCCTTTTCACTCATAAAACGGATTCCGTATTCCGGACCGTACTCCAGTTTGATCCGCTCGTCCACGTTGCGCAAGCCATAGCCGCTATAATTGATCTTCCGGTACGAGGAAGCAAAGTCCGCACTATCAATCTCAAAGCCAACCCCATCATCGATCACTTCAAAGTATAAATCATCCCCCTCTTTTCGTCCTCTAATCCGAATGTGCCCCATCCCTTCCTTGGTGGCAATGCCGTGTTTAATCGCGTTTTCGACCAGGGGTTGGAGGATGATCTTTAAGATATAGCACTCTTTCATCTCTTCCGGAATCTGGTAGCTGATCTCAAATTTCCCGGGGAACCTGGTCTGCTCGACCTGGACAAAACTATCCACCAGTTTGATCTCTTCCGCCACGGTAATAAACTTGTCCCCTTTATGGAGACTGATCCGGAAAAATGTGGCCAGCGCAATGACCAGCTTTTCAATCTCCGGTTGCTGCTTGAGTTTGGCAATCCAACCAATCGCGTCGAGTGTATTATAGATAAAATGGGGGTTAATCTGGGCTTGAAGCGCAATTAACTCCAATTCCCGTTGTTTTTCCCTTTCCCGGTTGTTCTTTTCGATCAACTCCTGGACCCGCGAGACCATTTGGTCATAACTCTCCTCGAGCAGTGCCAGCTCATCGTTGGGCGGAGCGGTAAAGATGGCCCTAACCTGTTCGGTCCCGAACTGATCCAGCCGGTATTTTAAGCGGGCCACCGACTTGGTGAGATTAAACGAAACATAGACCGCCAAAAATACCGCACCAATCAAGACGGAAATCCCGATCAAAAGAACAATCTGGTTGATCTGGGCCATAACCTGGAAGAACTCTTTTTCCGCAATCACACTGATCATCCGCCAATTGATGCCCAGACTTTTTAGCCGGTTGTTAAACTCCGAGATGGCCAGGATCACCGGTTGCCCCTGGTAATGGGCACGTTTATAAGTAAAATCATGCTCCGTTTCAAAGATGGAGGCATCAAAAATGACGCTACCCACCTGTTCGGGATCGGGATGGGAGATCACCCGGTTATGGTCATCAACGATAAAGGAAAAACTCCCCGCCGGCGCAATCCGGCGGTAGACATTATTCAGCGCCGACTCGCGGATATAAATAAACAACGCCCCTAAGGATTCGCCAGTATAAAAGTTATAAAACTGGCGGCCAAACAAAATATAGGAGCCTTCCCTTTGGTCTTTTTTGATCATCCCCCACCGCGGCAAAGGGGAGGAGCGGATCTGGTTGATATCGAGTAAGTCCGGATGTTGGATGATCTGACCAACCGGGGCATACTCGTAAATCTGATTATTATGGTCGACGATATAAATTGCCCCCACCAGTTCCTTATGGACCAAGAGGCGATCCAGTAGTTGCCTGAACTTTTCCTCCCGGGTGGCAAAGGCGAGGCCCTCCGTATTAAAGAGATGGTAAAATTCATTATTGACGGTCAAGCGTACCGCCAACATGTTAATTTCGTCAATGATCAATTCCGCACTGGCCGCAATCGCTTCTTGGGTTGACTTTAGATAGTTGTAGAGATAATTCCGCAGGAGAGTTTGGGCAACCGTTCTGGTCGCCAAAACAATGCAAGTGGAAGAGAGCACCAAAGCGAGCAACAGGAAAATTATCAACCGGTTCCGAATTTTAAACTGACGGAGGAGCTTGACCGCGATCTTCATTTCCCTACCCCAACTTCGCGTAGTCACTGGGGCTTAACCCGGTAACTTTTTTAAACAATTGGCTGAAATATTTGGGGTCCTGATAACCGACCTCCATACATACCTCATAAACCCGGTACTTGTTCTCTTTCAATAAATCTTTTGCCTTTTCAATGCGGTATTCGGTTAAACATTCGACAAAAGTCTTTCCCAACTCTTCTTTAATCAGGTGCATTAAATAAGAGGGGCTGACCAAAAGTTCTCTGGCTGCCATCTCAACGGTAATATTTTGGTGATAGTTTTTCTTGATATAGGCCAGGGCTGCCTTAATCACACTGTGACAGTCTTGGACCCCCTCGTCCGCAATATAGGTTATACTGTTGGTCCCGGGCACAAATTTGGTATTGGCACTCGTTAAGGCTTCCTGGTAAGCGTCGTGCATAGCAAGCGCTCCCACGAACGGGACGCTGATCCCAATGGAGACCGTAAGATCGAACTCCTGCCGGACGGCGAGCAAAGCGAGGAATTTCTTTAACACTTCCTTCAGCCGGGGAACCTGATCTTCGGTTCGCTCCGGAAGCTCTAAAATGGCGACCAACTCACCAGCCTCCGTCTCTAAAAGCAACCCCCGATAACCCGCCTTGTCCAGCACCTCCTGGACAAAGCGGTGGTTAATCTCTTCCATTACCAGCTTCAGCTTTTTCGTCGATCGGGTCTGGATTAGCAAATGAACATCATCCACTCTTAAAACGACAATGATCAGCGCTTGGGTATCAAGCGGGATTTGCAAAAAACTAATTTTTTCGTTGACCTTTTCTTCCTCGGTCAAGCGCCCATTAAGTAAATCAAGGAGGAACTGTTTCTGCAACAAAGGCAGTTCCTTTTTGAGCCGGTTATATTCCATGTTTTTCTCCCGTTCCTGCCGGATCGCTTTACCGACCTGCAGCACGGTTTCGATCAGTTGCTGATTTTCAATGGGTTTGAGGAGATAATTGGAAGCACCAAATTTCAGGGCCGTCCGGGCGTAATCAAATTCATCATAACCGCTTAACACAATTATTTTCGAAGTTAGACCGGCCTCCCGTAATTTTTCCATAAACTCCAAACCATCCATAAATGGCATCCGGATATCGGTAATAATAATATCCGGTTTTTGCGTTTTCGCAATGGCCAATCCTTCCTCGCCATTACTGGCCTCCCCGATAATCCGGAAATTATAAGCTTCCCAGTTAATCGTTTGCCGGATGCCAACGCGGACCAAATACTCATCGTCGATCACCAAAATGCTCAGGGTCTCCGCTTCGCAGCCCACCAACGCCCCTCCTTCCCGGTACCGTTCAGCGTTTTTGTAACAACTTATCTATTATCTTAACATTATTAGGTTATTTATCCAAGGGCCCGTGGGAGGCTATTCCCCCTAAGTTTTCCCGGTACTCACTGGGGGTTTTGTTGGTAATTTTCTTAAAACAACTGCTGAAATAGTAGGGATCATTATAACCGACGGCATTGGCAATTTCGTAAATGCGCATCTCCGTATGCTTCAGTAATTCCTTGGCTTTGCGGATTCGGCACTCGGTCAGATAATCGGAGAAGTTCTTGCCGGTGCGCTCGGTAAAAAGGAGACTGAGATATCCGGGGCTGATTTTATACTTCTCCGCCATAGCGGAGAGGCTTATTTCCTCGGCGTAATTCGTTTCAAGGTAGAGGCGGATCTCATCGACCCTTTGCTGGTTAATACATTCTCGATTCCGGTTCATCAAGTGATTGATCCGGGAAAAGATCTTTTTAAATAATTCTTCCAGTTCATCCAGGCTTTGCGTACGGCTGATCCGATTTAACGGGGGGACACCATCCGCAAAGATCTCTTCCAAATCATAACCTAACTCATTGAGGGTGGCACAGGTTAAAAGCAGCAAATTGGCGGCAATAATCCGGATCGGTTCGGGGCCAAGCGCGGATGCTTTCATCTCTGCAAACAGCTTCGCAAGGTCTTCAAGGATCTCATCATAGGCCCCGATCCTTAGATCATCAAAAATCCGGTTCTGATAGAGCTGGAAAAAAATTTTATGGTAACCGGGATGGACCAAATTAAGATCACCAACCGCATAAACGCGGTTAAAACCATAGAGGAAGCGATTCTGGAGCGCCACCTCGGCTTCTCGGTGCGCAATCGAAAGGTCCGCTAACGTTTGGTAACAATTGCCGACCCCAAAGGTGATGTCTTTATTAAAATAAACCCGGAGTTTGGTTAGCCATTCCTCCAGGCGTAATGGTAAATCGCGATCCGGCTCAAATACCACGGCCACAAGCTGATGATGGTAGTAATTGAGAAGTAGAAATTGGTACGCGGAGGTCGTCAGCGCCTGTTCAATTTGCTGGCTAAATTGGAGATCTAGTAGATACTTATCCTCTTCCGAAACAGGCGCGTCGGCTCCTTCATGCAGTTCCATTACCACCACTTGATAAGGTCTTTTCTCATACTCAGCCAAGCCCAAAAACTGTAGTTTCGCCGCAAAGTCGGATTTCGTCACTTTCCCATTTAACAGATCGGTGAGAAACTTTTCCCGCAAAGCCGCCCTGTTATTATTAATCTGGGCCCGCAAAGCAGCAATTTCCAGCTCTTTCGCTTGTTCCTCACTCATCTCCGCTTTCAGCCGCAGCGCCACTTCCAAGAGGCGTTTCGTGGCAAAAGGCTTTAAGAGATATTCGGAGACCGCGAGGTTAATCGACTCACGGGCGTATTCAAATTCAGCAAAACCGGAAATAACAATGATTTTCATTCGGTATTTCCGCTTTTTTATCTCTTTAATCAGTTCGATCCCGTTCATCACCGGCATTTGAATATCGGTAACGACGATCTCGATCGGATGTTGCTCCAGAAGTGTTAAAGCCTCCTGGCCATGACTGGCCCCAAGGACCGGATCAAAACCATAATCATGCCAGGGGACATTGTTCATTAATTTGCGCAGGATCGCTTCTTCGTCTTCGACCAGCAAGATGCCGCTCATTATCCCGACCTCCTTTCTACCCGCTCCTCCCCTTTGATCATTGGTAAACGCAGAACCACTCTTGTTCCCTGATCAAGGGTAGAGGTTAACCACAACCCGTATTCTTGGCCAAAGGCAAGGACGATCCGTTCGTGCACATTCCGCAACCCATACCCGTGTTTTGCTTGGTCTTCCGGCTGTTCTCCCCGTAAAGAACGGTTAAGCGCCATAACCAAGTCGGCGGGCATCCCCCGCCCGTTATCGCTCACTTCAAAACAGATCGTCTCCTCCGCTCGGTAACCCCGCACCACGATTAAACCCTCATTGCTCACTAAGGAACGCACCCCATGGTAAATGGCGTTCTCGACCAAGGGTTGGAGAAGGAGTTTCAATGTTTTAAAGTGGACAATACCGTCCTCGACCTCAATCCGATAATCATACTTTTCGCCATGGCGTAATTTTTGGATATAAAGGTAATTGCGGACATGATCCACCTCTTCCTTAATGCTGATCAGCTCCCGTCCTTGACTCAGACTGATCCGGAAAAAAGCCCCCAGGGCTTCAACCATCTTGATCACATCTTCATTTTGGTCTGTTTCCAATAAACCGATGATTACCTCCAGCGTATTGTAGATAAAATGGGGCTTGATCTGTTCCTGGAGGACCTGCATCTCAATTTGGCGCAGTTTCTTCTGCTCCTGGACACTTTGGCGCATCAACTGCCGGATCTGGGTGAGCATCTGATTAAAGGCCCGTCCTAACTGGCCAATTTCATCGTCCGTCCGCACGGGAACAATCGTATTGAGATTATCGGCTGCTGCTCGCATCGAAGCTTGCAGTTCTTTCAGGGGCTTTGTTAAAACCCCGGACAACAAAAGCGCCACCAGGATCACGACGATAATGGAACCAACAATTAAGGCAAAGGACATCCGGGCGACTGTCGTCATTTCCGCGATTAATTCCGCCCGGTCGGAAATACCGATAATGCTCCAGTTCGCCAGGGGTAAAGTTTTCCCCATGATCACCCGGTTGCCATGGGTATAATAACCGCTCCGCCAGGATTCACCCACCGGATTGCCCAGAAGGAGGCCGACGGATTTTCCGATCAACTCGGGCTGGGGGTGAAAGATGATCTGCCCGTTTTGGTCGACTAAAGTAACATAGCCGCTTTTACCCAACCGGATATCGCGGCAGATCCGCGCCAGGAGATCGAGTTCCACATCGATGCTCATGATCCCCAAAAAGTTATCATAATCCCCATAGATCGCACACCCAACAGAGAAGACTTTCCCGCCAAGCCAATCGTCATGGGGCCCATAGATTGCCATGGTGTTATCCTGCGTGGTGCGGTTGGCCAGGATTTGAAAGAGATTATTTTGGGAAAGATCCACATTCGTCACACCATAACAACCGATTTTTACCCCTTTTAAGGTTGTAATGGCCACTTCCCGCAGATCGGTTTTGTATTTTTTAATGTTATTTAAATTCTCCCATAAACGATAGGTGTACTTCTGGTTACCTTCAATGTCGTCGATCAGACTGAGCTTCAAATATTGGAGGATGTAATAGTCGTTCCTTAGCTCAAGGATCCGCTCCAGATCACTAAGGTAGATCTGGAGGTTACGTTCTACCCGGTTAATGACCGTCTCCGTATAGGTACGGACATTTTGCTGGAGAATCTCAAGATAGGTATAGTAGGAAAGAAAAGCCAGTAAAATCAGGGGAATCAAGCTTAACCCGGCAAACGATAAGATGATCTTTGTCCGTAATGATTTGAGACGGAACCGCTTTAGAAATAACTTCCGCACCACCGCCATAAACTTCCTCATTTGATATCCCACGGTTTCTTGGTCTGGAGTAATTCGCTAAAACTCGCTTCATCCGCCAACTCCAGGCCAGTATCGATAAATTCCGATGGAATGGGAAGATCCTTGATGGCACAGACCAGATAACTGACGGTAAACTCGCCCATTTTGCGATAATCTTGCCCCACCAAAGCCTGGGCAAAACCGCGAAGCGCCGCTTGCAGCACCGGGTAGGAAGTATCCATCGCCACGGTAATCCCTCCGTTTTGGCACCATTGGTCATAAACGGGCATTGCTTCCGGCGGCCCGAGGAAAGCCCACCCCCCCGTGAAAAAGAAAGCATCCGTCTCCGGGTGCTTTTTAAGATGCGCCTCTACGGCTTTCGCGGCAGTGGTCGTATCCTCATCGCAGATCAACAGAGTTTGGTAGTTCAGTTTGATCTGGTCGGCGGTCGCATCTTTAAAACCACGGATCCTTTCGTTCAGATCGTGCGCCTTTGTACTACCGGTTAGAATCACCAGGTTCAGTTCCCGGTCAGTCCAACCTTTTGCGGTCACGATCCGGATCATTGCTTTCCCACACTCCACCCCGGCCGCATAATTATCGGTCCCGCAATAAAACAGACGGTTGCTTTCCGGAGCATCGGCCCCGATCGTCGCCACTTTGATCCCGGCGGCAACCGCTTTATCGATCACCGGCCGGAGTCTTTCTTCGTCGCTGCAACTGACCGCAATCCCATCTACTTTCCGCCGGATCAACCCTTCAATGATCTGGATCTGGGTATCCACATCGACCTTAAAGGGGCCAACCCATTCCACCTGCACATTTAGTCGCCGTGCGGTCAATTCGGCCGCTGCTTTCGCCTCCACCAGCATGGGGTTATCAAGGGATTTCGGTACAATCGAGATGATAATGGGACGCGTCCGCACCGATGAGCCCACCCGCAAAGCCTTAACCGGGGGAAAAACGGTGATTAAGACCAAAAGGAGCAAGATTGACCCTTTTTTACGGTTAAGGAGATCCATTAGACCACTCCCTTGCCTGACATTTACCATGAGCAAATAGGAACAAAGCTTTTTGCGTGATCACGAAAAAAGCGAACGCAAAAAGCCTGATCAGGCTGTTATCGAGGAAGTTCAGCCCCCTTATTCGAAATGTTTATTAATCATAGAACTAACATAGAGTGATCCAAGCACGGCAATTGCCGCACAAACCAGGCCTAAAATCAAAGTAGTGACCCCAAACTTACGAACATCCGCATATAGATAGGCCGTCGGCGCTAAGCTCAAGAGATGCCAGCCGCTTTTCCCCCCGATCCCCACCTTACTACCAATGGTTTTAAAGGTCACCAGCGTTTGACGGTCATTAACTTCGGTAATGAAACTCCCCTGGTTGATTTCACTTCCATAATCCCGGTCGGAGACGAGACTAAAGATTTCATCAAGGGGTTTTGTTTCTTTGATAATCTTCGAAAAGTTCTTCCCAATATCCTCTTTGAACGGCGTTGAAACGATCTCACCCTCATTGTTGATGACCATTGAATAACTTTCGATCTCCGCCAACGAAATATAGAGGCGGTTATAGATCTTAAGGTTGAGCAGTTGGTCAATCTTTTCTTCATCAACAATGATCGCCAGTACACCTAGGGATTCCCCGTTCGCCATATCTTTGATCTGCCGCCCTAAAAGCACAAAATGACTACGGTTTATTTTGATCGCCGATGACCAAACAATCCCCCCGCCCGCAGCTTTGATATTAAGGTAACCATTGTGTTCTTTGAAATTTTTAATCAACGCCATAAAATCATCGTAATAATCCTTGGTAATGACCACCGACCGTTCGAGATCAGGATCACAAATAAACATAAAGCCGAAGATATCCTGGTTGCTGATCATATATTCCTTGAAATACGCTTCCACTTCCCTTTTGGCCAGGAGAAACTGATTTTCATCTTGCGCTCCAGTCAAAAGAGATAGAGTGCTATTAAAACCCTTATTGATAAAAAGGCGGACGGAAATATTCTCAAACTCCGCCAACTTCGTCTGGATATTGGCCACGGTTTGCACCAGCTCGGCCTGGGAGTATTGGGTTATTTTCTTCATAATGGCAGACCGCGAATTGTTATAGGCTAAGAACCCGATGATCATGATTGGCGCCAAGGAAACCAGTAAGAAACAGCAGATTAACCGGTTACGAATTAACCCCTTTGTTTCCTTTCTTTTTTGGGGCCCGACCTGACCTCCTTCTTTCGGGCGTGGCGTATCACTTTGTAAATCAAAGACCTCTTTGGCCATTTTTGTTCCTCCTGATCTCATCAGCATTCTACTGCTCAACCCATCATGGCTGCACTATCCTTGGATAAATGCTATTTATACATGAACCTCTTTACTTTGGCGATCAGCCAAAGCATGACAGCGAGCGCAGCTTAGATTATTCAATACCGTCGAGTTGGCAGCACATCCCTGGCCACTTCTTGGGGGAAGATTCCTTCCTCAATCACAATGCGCTTCGGGACCGGTCGTCCGGCCATGATCGCTTCAACCGCGTCAAAAAACAGTGGTCCCAGCAGTGGATTGCACTCCACCGTACAGTTGAGCTTACCCTCGATCATGGCTTCAAACGCAGCGCGGATCGCATCGATGGAAACAATGATGATATCAACACCAGGCCTGAGGCCGTAGTACTCGATGGCTTGGATCGCCCCGATCGCCATATCATCATTATGGGCAAACAGCGCATCGATCTTATTCCCTTCGGCCCGCAGAAACTCTTCCATCACTTCCTTACCCTTGGATCTTGTAAAGTCGCCGTATTTTGACCTGATAATCTTCATCCCGGGGTAGGCAGCGATTACTTCTTCAAACCCCTTTTTCCGGTCAATAGTCGGTGCCGAGCCAATAGTCCCTTGTAACTCAACGATATTCGCCTGCCCGTTCATCTTCTCTACCAGCCAACGTGCTGCCCGACGGCCCTCCTCCACAAAATCGGAACCGATCAGAGTCACCCAGAGGGATTCATCTTCGCAGTCAACAGCCCGGTCAGTCAGGATGACCGGGATCTGTGCCCGTTTCGCCTCCCGCAGCACCTGCTCCCAACCGGTGGTGACGACCGGCGAAAAACCAATGATATCGACTTTTTGTTCGATAAAAGACCGAATCGCCTTAATCTGGTTGGCTTGCTGTTGTTGACCATCGACAAACATCAGTTCAATCCCACGTTTCTTTGCTTCGGAGATAATTGACTCCGTATTGGCCGTCCGCCAACCGCTTTCGGCTCCCACTTGGGCAAAACCGACCACGATCTTTTTGGGCCCGGCACCAACACTGCTTCCGAGGGCCAAAACGAAGGCCAACGCCAGCAAGAAAACGGCTTTTCGCTTGAACATCTTTTCCCTCCTTGCGCCAGTTCTATTTCGTTCTCACCGCCCAACGTTTAACCAGTTCGGCACGGATAGTCCTTCGCCGTGGTACGACCTCTCGCCGTCGAGCGGTGTTTCAGCCACCACTCCGTTTTTTCACCCTATATTAACCCACTTTATATGCTTTAGTTAGATTAGGTCTTCGTCAAACCCTGAGCCGTTCCTGCCCACAAGCGAACGTTTCCTTCTGTTTACCTGATATCTATCAATGATTCACATTCATTATAAGAAACCGGCGTTTTTATGAGAATGAGGATCTTTTTATTATCCTTTAATATTTTTTTCACTCACCTTATTTTACCTTATTTAATTTTCTGTTGCGAAAAAGGTCTTGATTCTTCACATAAAGAATAAGTATACGGGAATAATAGATAATTACTACATAAAACCCCCGTAAAGGAGAGATGGGAATGCATAAAAAATTCAGCCTTATGCTGCTGATCACGCTCACAATCACCATATTGTTTTCGGTAAAGAGCCCCGCATCCGGAGCGGTTAAACCAGCCAACGAATTCCGTAGTTCTTTCCATTTTACGCCGGAAGGGTCGCGCTTTAGTTTTGACGGATTACTCTTTCCCTTCAACGTGGATCTCACCCCTAATACCGGCCTGCATTGTGGCCTGGAAATGGGCACCTTCTGGTACAATGTCCTCGCTTACTATTACCACAATAACCTTATTCAACAGGATCAATTGTCCATAGGCCTACTACCGCTCACTTGGTCGGCGGGAAAATCGGTTACCTTAACGAACAGTTTGGCGCAACGGACCTATAGTGCTTACGTGAACAATTCTTCCTTTAATCGTGAGCCGTGTGGTGTTGGCCTCAAATATACGGTTCAGCTTGGTCCGGCAATGCTCGCGGCTTCTTTAACCAACGATCCATCCTGGGAGCCAACCAACAAACCGTTGGATGTTGCCACCCGTCTGTCGTTCCAAGCCGGCGAGAAGATAACCGTCGGTGCCGCTATTGCCTCCAGCGATACCTTCTCCGACGCCAGTAATTTTGGTTTTTTAGTGGACGCTGCTTTGACCACCGGCCGCATGGGTTTACTCGGCGAGTTTGTCAGTTGGAACCGGGCCGGTATCGATGCCACCGCGTCCGGTCTTTACCTCGAGGGTTTTTATGATTTTACCGATCAGTCCCAGGTTTATGCCGGACTTTTTGCCGCCGATGACTTAGCCAGCGAACGGCTGGTCCTGGGGGCAAGACACCAAGCCACCCCCAACCTGGCCTACCAGGGCGAACTATGCAACAAGAAAGATGACTGGCAGTTGACTTTACAGATGAAGGTGCAATTTTAAAACGGGACGTTCCGCGTCCCGTTTTTTTTGCCACGCTGCACAATAATTAGGTTCAGTGCCTCTTGCTGGTCCAAGCTCATAGATCATCCACCGGTGGTTCGTGTTCAACCCAGTTCCACTCGCTATCGACTAAAAATTGATTAGGCCAGTCAACTGTCTTTTCTGTCAAGCCGACAAAAGCGAGCACCGCCCCACAAAATTCCACCACCAGATCCTGGTTGGGTGCATTCAAAATCCGCTCTAAAGTTTGATCAAAGTTCCGAGGCTTGGCCGGAGCCTGCGCTACCACACGCAAAAGCCATTTATGGTAGGGGTATAACAGCTGATTCTCATTCAAAACCAAACGACACGCAAAGAGAACGATTTTTTGAATGGATAGATACAAGAGGTAACGGTTTTGTTTTTCCACCGCCTGACTGTAGTACCATTGCCAAGCCAGCAATTGAGCCGCAAATCTTTTTCTTCTCTCCTTTTTCTCCGCTACCGGAAAGCGGACAATCTCCGCCAAAAGCCTGGGGAGACCAGGTTCGCGGGAAAAGAGGATCTGGCTACCCTGATAGGCATAGCGGGCCGGATCGCTTCCCCGGGCCGCCACCAACAGCAAGACCTCTTTACTCACCACTTTACAGTCGATATACCCCCCTGGATAATCACAAAGATCCCATAAACTGAAAGCAAGTTGCTTTTGGCTTTTTCTTTTTTGGTATTCCGCCTCTTCGACAACTAAAATCAGATCAATATCCGCATCAGGGCGGGCAAAGCCATGGGCCAGCGACCCCGCCAAAAGAATCGCAATCATGGCTGGCTCCTCTTTATAGCGGTTGACGAATTTTTCGATGGCTGCTTGGTGGTGTCTTTCCATCCCATCAATCCTCTCTTTCCGTTTCCCTTATAACCTATAATAACTAGAAAAAAGCCTATGGAGGTAAAAACAAATATTCTACCATTAAGATACACCTTATATAAAAATAAAGAAATTGGCCAATTAGAAATTATATACCATATATGTTTGATTTGTAATAAATGTAGATATATATTATAATATTATCACAACGAGATCTTCCTTTAATTGTTAAAACAAGTTAATAAAAGGAGGAAACATGAAAAAGAAAGTTTGTATCAAGCTGTCTCTAGTTATTGTCTTCGTTTTGCTACTGCTCAGCGGGATTCTTCATGCTGCTCCAAATTCCCCGGCAGCAAGGAGAATCGACCCAGTCGTCTCGACGGAATGGTTAGCGGCAAACCACGATCTTGATAACCTGGTCATCATTGATATAAGAAGCGCCGCCGAATACGAAGCCGGCCATATTGCTGGCTCCATCAACGTTCCTTTTGAAGTTCCTTTCTCTGCTTGGATTACAATGACCAATGACCTTCTCCTCGAATTGCCGGACACAAACACGCTTTTAAGTGCGATTGGTTCGTGGGGCGTAAAAGAGGACTCGCTAGTTGTCATTGTGACAAGTGTACCCGCGGCACCGGAACCCCCTTATCCCCTCGCCAATGCCACCCGGGCTGCCGCAACTCTTATTTATGCCGGAGTCGACAATGTCGCCATCTTGGACGGGGGATATACCAAATGGGCCGCCGAACAACGCCCCGTAACCACCGAAACACCGGTTATTCAGCCTGTTGCCTTTGCTGGGAAAGTTAAAGATGAATTATTCGTCGCTATGAACTACGTGAAAAAACACGCTTCCAGACGGCAGACGGTGATCATTGATGCCCGTGACGCTGATGTTTACTTCGGCGTGACCATCGAGCCTTACGCCAACAAAGCCGGCCATATTCCGAAAGCTAAATCCTTACCGACACCTTGGATCTGGAATGAGGACGGAACCTATAAATCCCGCGATGAACTGGCCGCAATGGCCACCGGTACTTTAAATGTTACCAGTCCTCAAAACAAAGAAATCATTATTTACTGTGGCACTGGTGGTTACGCTTCGGCATGGTGGTATGTAATGACCCAATTATTAGACTATACCAATGTTAAAATATATGACGGTTCCGCCCAGGAATGGGTCATTGAAAATGAGATGGTCAGATATACTTGGTTTAAATAAAATTCCCTATATTACACTAAAAAAAGAGAGAAGACTTTTCGGTTCTTCTCTCTTTTTTTGATCTATTCTTTGACGACAAAGACATCGGTTGCTTGGACAAGCTCAACCGCTAAATCGTGTAACTTGTTGGCTAGATCTTTAACTTGATTAGCAAAGAAGGTTTGTTCCTCAGAGATCGCTGCCACTTCCTCGCTGGAAGAAGCAGACTCTTCCGAAATTGTGCTGATGTTCATAATTGCTTGGATGGTTTGTTCTTTATACTCGTTGATTATACCGATCAAGGGCACCATTTGGTCGTTATTGGTAATAATATTGTCCATCGCTGCACTAATTTCATCGAAAGAGTTTCTAACGGTATCCACCGCCGCCATATGCTCACCCACCACTTGATGGGCTTCATCTGATGTTTTCGCCGCCATCGAACTCAGGAGCTGGATTTCGCCCAGGATTTGGTTAATTGTCTCCGCCGCCTCCCGCGATTGGTTCGCAAGTTTGTTAATCTCCGTGGCGACAACGGCAAACCCACGGCCTGCTTCTCCCGCCCGCGCTGCTTCGATGGAAGCATTTAGCGCCAATAAGTTAGTTTGCTCGGTGATTCCGGTGATCACGTCGGTAATCTCACGGATTCTTTCCATACTAATATTCAACTGCGCAGAATTCCTGGTTATTTCTTTTGTAATTTGGTCGGTCTCTTCTGCTCGTTGCAGTAACACGCGGACTGCATCCTTGGAGTTGATACTCAATTCTTTAGTTGCTCTGGTCGTTGTCCCGATCTCTTCAAACTTGGTCACGGCCAGTTCAATCTTTTCCGCTAAATCATTAGCGATCCGGGAGCTTTTTTCGGCTTCCGTGGACTGTTCGAAAGCCCCTTGACTGATCTGTTGAATTGCCAACGCAACGGAAGCCGAATTGTCCGCCGATTCTTTAGAGCTATTTTCCAAGAGGCTGCTTTTCTCTAAAATCACATCTCCGGCCCGCTTAATGTTGGCGATGAGGGCGCTGATCTTTTTGACCATCAAATTAAAATTATGGGCTAAATCACCGATTTCATCAGTGGTTTCAACCTTAATGGCCGTATTAAGGTCACCCCGGCTTATTTTTTCTGTGGCATCGCGTAAATCGATCACTGGTTTGGTGATACGGTTAGCCAGTCCGCTCCCGATTAATATTGCCAAGGCTAGTGTAAGGCCGGTAATGAATAAAGAGAAAATAAAGTTACTAATCACTGAACTATAGGCCTCCGTAAAGGGCATCTCAACAATAACCGCCCAATCCGGTACGGCCAAAGGAACATAGGTCGAAACCACTTT
>DUQQ01000054.1 GCA_012837705.1 Hydrogenispora sp. | reverse complement strand
TGGAGGCAATTGCCCATCTCAGGTCTACAACGGTATGCAGGCTCATAAAGTTGCCTGAACATATAAACACGAAAAGGAGGATAACTTACTAGAATTTTTTCGTGTCTTGACAATGGGGGGCATTATAGTCTGACGCTCTTTTTAGAAATGGAATAATGTATTTCTCATGTTGGTACGGAGATGTTGAAAGTGAATCTTTTGTTCCCGGCTAAGGATCTTCCCGTGGCGATTAGCAGGTTTGTAGTATGAAGATCCGTTATTTTAGAAACGCAACAAAGGAAAGGATCTTGCTGATTCTCCCTTCGACTATTAACCTTTCCTTTAATTTTCTACCGACATAGGAAGCCATTCTAGTTGGTAATAATCACATTCTCCATCAGTCAGTTTTTCTTTGTTTTTTCCGTCCGGTTCAATCCAATAAAAATCAGAACTATCCTCGAAATAGCCGTAGACCAGTTTCTTTCCGTCAGGAGTCCATAATAAAGACCGTTTTAAATGTCCATCATCGGTAATTGGCGTTGTTTCCCCGGTTTGGAGGTCCATGACATAAATATCCTGATCAATAAGGTTTCCACCAATAAAAGCAATTTTCTTCCCATCCGGCGACCAACGGGGGTAGTAGCATGACAGTTCAGGAAAAGGGATCGCTAGTTCTTGTTCTTCCTTTGAATCCAAATCTAAGAGCCATAATTTATTATTTCGTGTAAAAACAATCTTTTTTCGATCCGGAGACCAGGATGGTGCTTCATCCCTAATCCCTTGTTTCTCCTCCGTAAGTTGGGTCACATCATCATACCAGTTGCCCGAACCCAACAGACTGTGGTAGTAAATACCGGGCACGCCCTGCAGTGAGAGCATGATGGCCTGAGAGGCCATAAATCTTTTGTAACGCTCTTCCTTATCCCGGGAAGGATTCGTAATCCCATCCATGTAGCTTATATTAAGTTCGTAGGGGCTCTTGCTCCCATCGGGATTAACCTTATAGCTTATTTTCCCCCCATTTTCCGTTACGGTTTGCAACAAAAACGCCATTTCCTCTTGGCTCAAAATGCCTTCAGCGGGTCTCACGCCAACACCGTCATGGGAGGCCAAGAAGTTAAAGTATGTATTATCTTTGTTTAGAGGAGTAGCTTCCAGGGACTGCGCCCACCGTGTCAGCTTTGTGGCATCCCCCTTTTGGAGCGAAAACAGCACCAAGGGCGGCAGCGGAAATTGATAGACCAGATGGGCTTCATCACCATCACCGAAATAACTGATGTTTTCCGCATGAGGGACGTTCGTTTCTGTAATTAGATACGTCCCCGGGAAAAATTCTTCTAAAACAAGCCGCATCAACTTGACGATGGCATGGGTTTCTTTCAGATGCATACAGCTGGTTCCGAGCTTTTTATAGATAAAGCCGATCGCATCCAGACGGATAAATTTTGCCCCCTTCGCCGCGTAGAATAATAAAACATCCATCACTTCAGCCAGGACTTGGGGATTAGCGTAGTTTAAATCGACCTGATCCTCGGAAAAGGTGGTCCAGTAGTACTTCTCCCCTTCAACGGTCTGGAACTTGGTGAGGAGCGGAGAAGTCCGCGGCCTTGTGACCTGGCTGTAATCGGCATTGGGGTCGGCGGCAATGTAATAATCCCTATAGGCCTCAACCCCTTCTAAACAGGCTTTAAACCAATGATGGGACTTGGAAGAATGATTGACCACCGCATCCAGCATTAAACCGTAGTCCTTACTCAATTCTTCAATATTATCCCAATCGCCCAGCTTTTCATCGATCTGGCGATAATTAGCAACAGAAAAACCATCATCAGAAGTCGATGGATAAATGGGCAATAAATGAACATTGGTGATCTCTTCCCGGCAATGCTTGTCCAAAAACCTTTTTAATGTTTTAAGTGGTTTATCCTCTTCACTTATAATGCTGTCGCCATAAGCAATCAGGATTACATCCTTTTCGGAGAGGACCGTCTCCCGCCTAATCCTTTGCGCTTGCCATCTTTCATATAAGGATGAAAAGATCCGTTCTGCCCTTTTTAAGGCCTCATCCTTATAGATTACTCCCAACAACTCGAAAGACTTACTACGAAAATTATTCATGTTATGCCTCTTTTACCTCCCTAGATGCCTTTGAACCGATCTCCATATTCTTAGAAAACCAATCCGGCTTTTGTTGCGCCAATCTACCACGCTTTCTGCTCTTACATTTATGGGTTATTACATCCGACACTCATTAGCCATCACCGCGTCATGAGACGACCAGTGTTGTATCGCCCGTGATCTGGTAATCATAGCTACGACCGCAGTATTTGATGCGTAACTTAAATTGATCCCCGGTGCTAATCTTGATTTGCCAGGCCCCATCTGCTTTGGTCGCGTAAAAACTGGCGGTCTTACCAAAAAACCAGTAATTCTCGCAGCCAAGCTGCTCCGTTTCATCGGCAATGGACCACTCCACCATTTCCTTTAAGGCGTTGGCCTTCAAGCCGATTTTAAACGCGATTAGATACAGGATGGGACCCAGGCCGGACCAACCAACGAAGTCACCTTTATCATTCTGCCCGGCCGAAACAAAGTCGGGAGGATAGTTTTCCCAGATCGTACCGGTCTTGGTAAAAATCTTAACGACATTATCCAGGTGGTTTAAGGCGATCTCCCTTGCCAATTCCTCATAGCCGTACTTGAGCAGCCCAGAGATGACCATAGTATTGGTTGGGGCCCAGACCGCGCCCCGCCAGTATCCGCCTTCCGGATCATATCCTTCCTCATCGGCGGCACAAACCGGGACCCGGTGCAACCGGTTAAAAGTGTGCGGATCATTGAGCCACTCAACCAGTCTTTGGGCTTTCGCTTCGTCGGCGACACCGGAAATCAAGGCCCAGTAGGCGGCAATAGTCTTCACCGGCGCTCTTTCCTGATTGTCCTTCAAGTCAAAATAAAAACCGAGGTCTTCATCCCACATCAAATTATTAATCGCATCCTTGGTCAAGCGGGCAGTCGTCTTCAAAAAGGCCCGGCGTTTTGTATAAACTTGTTGCTCGATCCGCCCTGCCCGCTGCAGCTCGTCCATTATTTTCAGCAGCATCTCTGCAAAGAGCACCATCTCGCAGCTGGTATCCACCGCACAGCCCAGATATTTGTTCCGCGGTGAATTGTCCATGCTGGCCCAGTCGGTAACATATAAATGATTAGCGTGCCTGATATGGGTCCAGAGGGCTTTAAAGTACTGAAACAAAGGCTCCACCACAAGCTCGAGCCGGTCGAGATCCCCGGTATGTAAAAAGCTGACGTATTCCGCCCAGACCATGATCGGATGATTGAGCGCATCCAAGGTTAGATAGGGTGGTGTGGGCACTTCTCGCCCTAAATCCGGTTTATACATCTCTGCATAGGGGATTTGATGCACGGTATTGAGACGCCGGTAGCCATAGTGATTGTGGAAATAGGAGTAGAGCGGCTTCCCGTCCACATTCACCCATTTGGGAAACTCCTTGCCCGTCGCCCGGACTAGCTCCCTTGCGATCTCGCCGTTGGGCAGTTGCTTGCAGTAAAAGTTGTCCAAGGAACAGATCCCGGGGAGATAATTATGGAACAAGTTGCAATACATCGTGATAAAGGCCGTATCCCACATAAAGATGTTTTCGTTAAAGGCCGCGTCCACAAAGTTACTGACAAAACCGCTCTCCTTGGTTGGTTGATGGCTGTTTTTGAAGGCTAGTTGTACGGCATACCAATAACAATCCAAATACTCCTGGTTGCCGCTGAGGATTGGTTTCGGCAGTCTATCCTTTACCTCGGCGAAGGATTTAAGCTGCGCGCCATCGTATTGCTTTTTTTGAAAATACATCCCCCTGGGAAGACGGTCGATTAATCCATCCGGTTTTTTCAAGTCGATGCTCCTCACCAAAATATTGTCGAGATGAACGGTGGTGAACACCCACCATCAGCAATAGACCACTAGGGTTTGAATTTTGATCTCATTAACGGTAAACAACCGCAAAAGCGGACCATCCTGGAAACAAAGTTGATCATCCGCAAGTCTTGCCGGAAAATATAAATCACTTCGCCGAGACCACACCCAAGCAATAAAAAATGACTGGTGCATCCTTTTGCACCAGTCATTTTTCTTTTTTCCTCACTTCTAATTTTAATCGACCCGCAGATTGGAGGCCATCCTTAATTTTGTGCCTAAAGTTAGTGGCCCGCCTGGGTCAGCAGAATCTTACTTTTAACCACTTCTTTCATGGCTTCAAGCGCAGGCTTTAAAAGGTGACGCGGATCATAAAGCTCGGGTTGTTCCTTTAAAAGCGCACGGATCGTAGCGGTATGCGCAACGGCCAGTTCTGTCCAGACGTTAAATTTGCGAACCCCGATCTCCACCACCTTTTTTACCATGGCATCGGGAAGTCCGGAACCACCATGCAGTACCAAGGGTATATCCAGTACTGATTGGAGTTTCTGCAACAACGCCAAGTTCAAACTGGGTTCACCCTTATATATCCCATGACTGGTCCCCACCGCTACCGCCAGACAATCGACTTTTGTTGCCGTGACAAACTCCACCGCTTCATCGGGATCAGTCATAAATGCTTCAGCCGTATTTACCTGTATGTTATCTTCCTTCCCCCCGATCCGACCGAGTTCAGCTTCGACCGATACTCCAGCCGCGTGCGCCACCCGAACCACCTCTTTGGTTAGCTTTAGGTTTTCCGCAAAGGGTAGATGGGAAGCATCAATCATTACAGAGGTAAAACCGGATTTGATCGCTTGGATTAGCAGTTGGAAATTGGTACAGTGGTCAAGATGCAGAGCAACGGGAACCCTCCCTTTTTCCGCTGCTATCTTGCCAATCGCCGTAATATATTCCAATCCCGCATATTTGACCCCGCCCTCAGTCACCATTAGGATCACAGGGGCTCCCAATTCCTCCGCGCCAGCAATAATCGCTTTTGCCGTTTCCAGATTTACAAAATCAAACCCGCAGATCGCTCCCGCATAATCTGCCGCAAAAAGCTGGTTTAATGTTACAAGCGCCATCAGCATGTCTCCTTTTCAATAAGGATTTCACCCCGACTCTCCTCTTGCCGAAAAAGTACCACATAGGGTTATAGATACTTATCGCTCGCGCTTCAGCGCAGGGGCTGAACTCGAACCTTCGGATATAACCCTTCAACTTGTCCGGCATCAATACACCCGGGACTTTTTGTCGTTAAATTTGAAGCGGCGGCGGCAACCCCATACTTGACCGCGGTCATCACATCAGCCCCCGCTGCCAGTTGGCGAACAACCCCCCCAACCATCGCATCACCACAGCCAACCGTACTCTTCACGTTTTCAACATTTACAGGTTCGACTTTAAAGACCGACCCTTGATAGCCGAAGATCAGGCCCGCGCTCCCCAAAGAAATCAGAACCAGTTGGATGCCTTCCGCTAAAAGCTTACGAACCACTTCTGCATAGTCTTCATCCCGGTCTAGACAGCAACCGAAAAGTTCTTCGATCTCATACTTATTTGGTTTAACCATATAGGGCCGCGCCTTAATTCCGGCACGCAGGGCAGCCCCACTAGTATCTAAGACCATTTTACACTCGGGGTTGTTTTTCCGGCACCACAGCATCAGTTCATAATAGGCACTGGGCTCCAAACCACGCGGAAGGCTGCCGTTAAACGTTATAAATGAAGCTTGCGGCGCTAGATCGCCAAGGCATTTCCGGAAGCTTTCCCACTCCTCCTTTTCCACGACCGGTGACGGCTCATAAACCTCGGTGACGATTTGCCTCTCCTCGTCCACCAGGGCAAGACACACCCGAGAATTAGCCGCAATTTCCGTAAAGCGGTGTTGAATTCCTTCCGCCGCTAGCAGCTTTTGGATGATGCGTCCGGTGTCGCCACCGGCAAAACCGGTGGCGATCACATCGCCCTTAAGACGGTGAATGCTCCGGGCAACGTTCACTCCCTTACCCCCAGCTACAGCCAACGCTTGGTCCGCGCGGGTGATGGCCCCTAATCTTAAGCCATGACAAACCAGTGTTTTATCAATTGCCGCATTTAACGTCACCGTGATAATCATGGAAG
>DUQQ01000031.1 GCA_012837705.1 Hydrogenispora sp. | reverse complement strand
GTAATTGGGGGCAATTTTGCGGAAAAAAATCTTTAACCAGCGTTCTTTTCTACTAGGGCGCAAATCAAGATCGCCTCCGTAAGTAAATAATCGGGTTTTTCTTATTCTTCCCTTGCGGGGAGGTTTTATCGGCCTCCAGCCTTGGTTTTGGCTTTTAGCTGCATTGGAAAGTTCCCTTTGCCCAACACCGACCAGATTGTGGAGCAATATTATGTGGTAGTTGGTTGGAAAGGGAGGTGTAGGTTGAAAGATGGGTAGCGTTGATACTGCGGGCAGCAGCTTTGCGCCATTCCTTATTTTCTTGATCCTGATTCTACTGGTCTTAGGGATTAATAATGATAAAAAGTATTAAGGACGAGGCGAAAAGGATATTACCCTTGCTGTAGGCAAGAGGTGTTATTTAATAAAAGAAGGACCCGGTATGTTACCGGGTCCGTTTTTTTGTATGCGGGATCGGGAATAAGCGGAAAATAAAAAATCCGGAAGCAATCCGGATTCTCTTTCTAACTGGAGCTGGCGATCCGAATCGAACGGACAACCTGCGGTTTACGATACCGCTGCTCTGCCAATTGAGCTACGCCAGCATGAATTGGAGCGGGCGACGGGATTCGAACCCGCGATCCTCGGCTTGGGAAGCCGATGCTCTACCACTGAGCCACGCCCGCTTCGCAACTTATATTTTATGATATCCAGGACAGAAAGTCAAGCACAACTTATGCCATCGCTTCCGCTTTTCGTCAAGGGAAATGAAGATCCAGTAAATATTTTTTATAAAAAGAAGGGGGTTGTATTTTAAGGGCGAATATAATGAACTGTTTAGGTACGTTTTTACCGTAAGACAGCTAATCCACTCAGCTAAGGAGGGATTAGCTGCTGCCTACCGCGGTGGTGGAAAGATTGCGAAGGAGGTGTCAAGATGGCCTATAAAATCACTGATGATTGCATTAGTTGTGGAGCCTGTGCCGAGCAGTGTCCAGTAGAAGCGATTAGCGAGGGTGCGGATAAATATGAGATTGATCCGGAAAAATGCACCGACTGTGGCGCTTGCGCCGAGGTTTGTCCGGTTGATGCTTGTCAACCCGAATAAGCCAATTGTAAAAGTAATCTAGAGCAAATCCCGCCTCTTGGCGGGTTTTATTTTTTAGAGACGAGGCGGTGCCACAAAGTCCGGCTCGTCAAGGGCTTTTTCTTCTAAATATTCTTTGATTAGACGCCTGACGACCTCGGAGATACTGGACCGCTCATAAAAGGTTAGGTGACGCAGTTTTTCGTAGGTCTCTTCTTCAATCCGCACATGTAAATTCTTTCTTTTTACTCCCATTTTTCCTCCCATTCTCCTTAGGTCTATTATCCCCTCCAGTTCAAAAGTTATTGGGTTAACCCCTGGGGTTTTAGGAGGGATTCTCTTCTGTTTCAGCGCGTACCATATGGTCTTCCAGTTTGGCCAAGAAATGATTGAGACTGTCTCCGGCGGGGATAAAGATTAATTCCATTTTAAAGTCGGGGCGATAAGCGGAGATTTCGGCCAGTAAAACGCGGCGGTCAAAGGAGTATATCTTGCTGGCCAGTTGGATTGATTTCATGACATTTTGGACCATGACCGGGGGCGTTAACCACCAGCGGGTCGGCAGTTCCTCATGGAGCGAATGCCAAAAGGTATTGATCAAAATGTTCGTCAATTCACTGAGAAAAGACTCGTCCACCTTGTTCAGGAAAAATTTGCGGATGGTGCGTTTTCTTTTCATTTCCATACTGATCAGTTCCATCGCGGTTTCCCGGGAAAAGCAGAGATATAATTCGCCTTTCAGATCGCCGGTAACGCGGGAGTGAAACCCAATCTCTGCGGTTGGCGTATGCTCTAAGTTTTGGATCAACCACGAAAAGGGAAGAAAGAAGAAACCAGTCAGCTCCATCTCAACCGGGTGCGGAAAAAAAGAAGCGAGCTTTTGCTTCAGGGAATAGACCCCTGTTTGGTAAAGTTTCTCTAGTTTATTGACACCATGTTCGTTGGTGAGGAGTGGAGAATAAAAAAGACCTTTCCGTACTACCATTGGCATAAAAATCACCTCGTTCAGCTCTAGGTCAAAGATCTATTCGTTCCCGGAAAGCGTTTTCCTTTCCATAAGATGGAATGATTCTCCCGATAAGTTACGTTTTTTAGGAAGTCGTTCCTGTTGGCAACGGCGTTGCCCCCGCCAACCACCACCCGTGGTCTTCGGACCGGCACCATTATTTTTCCAAAGCAATGGCAAACAGATAATCACGGAAAAACACTGAACTTCTCGAATTTCGACTTCCGTTTTCCGGAAGACCTTCAGTCGGTCTAGCCGGGGAAAAAATAAAAAAACCTGCCGGTTTTTTGGCCGGCAGGTTTTCCCATTTACACTGCTTCTTCCCGTAAGACGCGCCGCAGGACTTTTCCGACGGCGTTGCGGGGGAGGGCACCGATGATTTCGATTTTTGGCACTTTAAACTTGGACAGATTGGCCAGGCAGTATTGCCTTAACTCTTTCTCGGTGGTTTCAGCTCCGTCTTTCAGAACCACAAAGGCTTTTGGTACTTCGCCACGGAGGGGATGGGGGATCCCGGTGACCGCTACTTCTTTGACGGCCGGGTGGGTGTAGAGGAAGTCTTCAAGTTCCCGGGGGTAGATTTTCTCGCCACCCATGATAATCATATCTTTCAAACGGTCGGCAATGAAAATATAGCCGTCGTCATCCATATAGACGAGGTCACCCGTGTGTAACCAGCCGTCGTCGGTTAAAACGAGTTCGGTTTCGGCTGGGTTGTTCCAGTAACCCTGCATGACTTGGGGCCCCTTGACGAGGAGTTCACCGATTTCGCCACTGGTTGTAATCTCGGCACCCGTTTGCGGGTCGACAATCTTAACCTGCGTATCGGCGATGGGAACGCCGATACTTCCGGGTTTAACCGTCCCATAAATCGGGGTCACGGTGACGATGGGGGAACACTCGGAGAGACCGTAACCTTCCACCAGTTTCCCGCCGGTTACCTGTTGAAACTTTTCTTGGACCGCCGGGGGCAATGGTGAGGAGCCGCTGACGCAAGCCCGGATCGAGCTGAGGTCATAATCTCGACTGTCGCGCATCGCGATGGCGGCATACATGGCGGGAACGCCCATGAAAAGGTTGGGTTTATATTTATTAATCGATTGCATAATTTCGTTAATATCAAACCGTGAATGCAGGATAATAGCAGACCCGGTCAGAATTGGGCTGTTGATCGTCGTTGTTAACCCGTAAATATGGAAGAACGGGATCACTCCTAAAAAGCGACCATCTCCATCAGTATATACATTTTTAAACCAGTCCCGGAACTGGACGGCATTGGCCAGTAAGTTGGCGTGGGTCAGGACCGCACCCTTGGACCGGCCGGTTGTACCCCCTGTATACTGGAGATTAGCGATGGCGTTCTGGTCGATGCCGACTTCTGGAACCACGCTGGCAGCGTTCGCCAGCAGTGCTTCCAAGGCAAGGACACCAGGGGTCGGCGGGTTGCTGGCGGGATCAAGTTGTCCCGTTAAAGCGGTGGAGATAATCTGTAAATCGGCAGTTTTGGCCTGTTCAAGCGTTGTTACTGCTTCTACCGGGCTGATGACCGCCTTTAACTGGGCATCTTTGATGATGAAAGCCAGATCCTCACCGGTTAACATTGGGTTGATCGGTACCGCAATCATACCGGCCCGTAAGATCCCGTAGTAGGCGATGAGAAACTGCGGACTGTTCGGTAGGTAGAGCCCAACCGTGTCGCCAGAGGTAAGGCCCAAGTCAAACAATGCGTTGGCCATCTTTGAAGCCAACTCATTAAATTCCCGGTAGGTCCATTTCTGGTCCAGGAAGATAAAGGCGGTGTGGTCAGGGAATTTGCGGCTGGTTTCCTGGAGTACTTCCCCTAAAGTCAGCTGGGGGTATTCCAAATGAGCGGCAACTCCTGGTTCGTACTGTTTAAGCCATTTGGGGGTAGAACCGTTCTTCATAGTAGATCTCCTTTCTAGCCTGAAGGGTTAGGGTTTCTTTTGTTCGGAAGAACCATCAATTTACTCAGGCAAGTCGTTTTTGGTGCTAAAGGCTTGGTTACGGTTAAAGTCACGTTTGCCGTGTTTGCGTCGATCGGTGATGTCCTGGTCCGGATGGACGGACATGAATTAGTACCTACTAATTATACCAACTAATAAAGAGATTCGCAATAGTTTATCTTACTTTTTGGTTACCTTAATTCCCCAAAGAACGACGTCGGCCGGGGGCAGGGCAATTTTGCGAAAAAAAATTACAGGATTGATGTTTAAAATCCTTCGGATTGGTAAATACTGATTACAAATACAATATCCGGAGGGATTGGGATGTTCCAGCGTTTTTTAAGGAAAATGCTTTTTTCCCTTTGTTTTTTATTCCTCTTTACCATGCGTTATGTCGATCTAACCTTCAGTGTTGCTCTGAACGATCTGCCGCTCCTGATCGGCTGGGAAGGAGTGGGGGTTCCCCTGGTTGAGATTGAGATCGAAGGCTGGAAGAAGCTGAATTCCGAATATATGGAAACGACGGATCTGGCGAAAATTGTGGCTAATCTTGAGAAACGGTTGAAATTAAAGACGCTCGCGCCGCCTTTACAGGGCGATGAACTAGATTTCAGCTATATAACTTTGGAGGGGTGTTTGGAAGAACAGGTACAGGTCGTGATCACGTTACAATCGATCCGGAACGACACCGACGGTGCGGAGACTTATTGTGGCGTGATTGCGCTCCCCAACTCCGCGGAGACGCTGGCCGAAACGGTTCTCCGTTTGGAACGGGCTTTTACGCCAGAGGTGGGCGAAATGCCTCTGGCGGTCATGCTGGGCGGGGTTTGGCCTGGACGCCTCAGCGCCGGGGAGGCTGATCAACTGATGAAAAGTGTCTTCCACCGGTTACAAGTGACCGATAGTATCGGCACCGCTGATTTTGATCACGGCCGTTGGTCAGCGTGGAGTAATTTAATTGGCGGTAAAGCCCAGCGGCCGGGGTGCCACATCAACCTGGAGTTTGCTTATCGTTATGAGCCGAGCGCAGACCAGACGCGGATTGCCCTGGCAACGCCGGCGTTGCCCGGTTATTTCTAAGCCGTCGCCCATACAGCTTCCGCCAAGACATTTACGTAGCGGTGTCGCTAGTGCGGGGAAGGACAGATTAGTATTTTCGCGATTAAGAAAGAGGAATTATCCGGAGCGTGCCTAAGTTTAACTGGTAACGGATTATATTCCGGCCGGAGGTGGAATGATGAGGCACTATTCCGTGATAATTTTCCTGTTCGTGCTGGCTTTATCTTTCCCGCTAGCAACGGAAGCGACTTGGCAAACCGGTCTTGATTGGCGTGTGGAGGAAAGTTTTGCACTAGAAGCGGTAAAACTAAACTGGTGGTTGGCACCCCGGTGGGGAGTACGTACGGTTTATGCTTGGGCCGAGGAAGATCTTGGTTTAGCCCTTGTTCACATCCCCCAAACCCGCTCTGCTTTCAACTCCTACGTGGGTTTAGGCGTCCGCGATCTTCTCGATAACAACCAATTACCATGGAGTGAAAAGATCGAATTGACCGCCGGTGTTGAACTACGTTTAGACCGGCTCGTCCCTGGCCTGGCTACGGCCGTTGAAGGCCGATTGGTCACCGCCAACTTAGTGGGGGAGCAAAACCAGTTGGCACCGTTTTTTGGACTCTCCCTCCACTATGGGTCCACGCCCGTTCGCGTACGGACACCGCGGGGGGTTAATGACGACCTTTACCTGCTGGCCATATTGATCCGGGCGGAAGCCGAAGGCGAACCCTATGAGGGGCAGGTGGCGGTCGGGGCGGTCGTGATGAACCGGGTGAAAAGCCCCCAATTCCCCAATACGATTTATGATGTGATCTACCAACCGCGGCAGTTCAGCTGCCTGCCGAAACTGGCGACCATGGTCCCGAATGATCAATGCCTGCGGGCGGCTCGGGATGCCATGGCCGGTAAAGATCCTTCGCGGGGGGCATTATATTATTACAACCCGAAGCTTGCCTCGCCAGAAGGAGCCAGGTTCTTTCGGACGGCAAACCTGACGCCCACGGTGACCATCGGGAACCACCATTTCTTTAAATGAAGGCCCATTTAGAAAGACGGACCCCAATCCGGCTCCCGGATTGGGGTAAATTTAACTACTGGGACGGGGCTTTCTCCCGCGAAATTTTCTTCGGCCACGTGGTTAGCCACTGCCAGACTTTATAGGAAGTGCTTTCGGGGACACGGTTCTCGGCAAAAACCTCAAGGTAGGTTTCTTTATTGATCCAAGCGGGGATTGCCTGGCCCGTTTCGGTATCGACATGCGCCCAGACGATGCCTTCCGGTTCGGCAAAGGCGACCACCGGTCGATTGGCGGTAATCTGTTCCATGTAATTTCGCCATAAAGCGGCGGCGGTCCGGCCGCCGATAGCTCCTTCTTTGTAACGCATCGGTTCGTCTTGGCGGTCATTGCCGATCCAGATCGTCGTTAAATATTCGGGGGTATACCCTACAAACCAGGCGTTGGTGTAGTTATTGGTTGTTCCGGTTTTCCCGGCTACCGGACGGCCGTCGGGAAGCTTGGCCTGCTGGCCAGTACCCTGCTCAACGGCGTCGATTAGGAGCATGGTCATGATATAAGCGGTTTGCGGGGAGATGACTTCCCGACCGGGTTTTGGTTTAAAGGTCTTGAGCGTTTTCCCCTGATAATCAGTGATCCGCTCGACCGGATAAGGTTTACAGTATCGGCCTTGGTTGGCAAAGGATGTATAGGCCGCGGCCAACTCTAGTGGGGTGACCCCCTTGGTTAACCCGCCAAGGGCCAGCGGGGCGTAGCCTAGATCATTGGCTTTTCCTTCCCGGACCAGACTCTCGATCCCCATCTGCTCCAGCTGGGTGGCGACGGTGGGAACGCCCAGCGTTTGGACTAATTGGACTGCGATCGTGTTGACCGATTCCCTTAACGCCTCACGGAGGGTGATCTTTCCCTGGTATTCCCGGTTGCTATTCTCTGGGGTCCAAACCGTACCATTCTCTAAAGGAATCTCCAACGGATGGTCGTAAAGGATCGTTGCGGCGGTAAAATTTTGTTCTAAAGCCGTGGCGAAGACAAACGGTTTTAGGGCCGAACCTGGTTGCCGATGGGCTTTGACGCTGCGGTTCAATGGGCTGGTTTGGTAGTCGCGACCACCGACCATCGCCAGGATCGCGCCGGTGGCCGGGTCGAGTGTGACCAGGGCGGCTTCTGGCTGTACTGCTGCGGAGTAACGGGGAAAATTCTTCAGGGTAAGTTCCGCCGTTTCCTGGTAGTCTAGGTCCAAAGTTGTATAGATCTTATAACCACCCCAGAGGAGTTCCTCTTCGGTGAAGCCTTCCGCGGTCATCAGATAGTCCCGGAGGTAGTCGATGAAATAGGCGCCGACGGAGGACCTTGCTTGCTGCGGTTTTACGCCCAAATCCTTCGTAATCGCCGTTTGGTACTGCTTTTCGGTGATAAGCTCCTGCTCCCACATCAAACGGAGCACCAAGTTCCGCCGGTTTTTGGCCACGTCCGGATGCTTAAAGGGAGAATAATTTTCCGGGCTACGGATGATCCCGGCCAGTAACGCCGCTTCTTCCAAGTTGAGTTTGGCGGCGGACTTATCAAAGTAATAGCGGGCGGCGGCTTCGACGCCCACATTGCCATGGGCCAGATTAATGCTGTTTAAATAAAGTTCTAAAATTTCATCTTTGGTATAAGTTCGCTCAATCAGAAGCGCATAAAACATATCCTGTAACTTTCGGGTGATCGTGCGGTCGTAAGTCAAAAGGGAGACTTTGGCCAATTGTTGGGTGATGGTGCTACCACCCTGTTTGATTCCATTCGGGGATAAAGTTTGGACCACGGCGCGACCAATACCAATGGGATCAAGCCCAAAATGCCGGTAAAAGCGGGTATCTTCGGTGGCGATCACCGCTTGTTTGAGGTAGGGAGAGATTTGGTTGGAAGTAACCCAAATGCGGCGGTGGGAAAAGAGATCGCCGATCAGGCGGCCATGGCGGTCGTAAACCTTTGAAACATAGCGCATATTCTCGAGTTTGGATCGTAGATCCCGTGGTAATGAAATAGTGGCGAAGAAGAACCCCACTAGAACAAAGAAGCAGAAAAACACGTAGTACAAGCGGGGGATTTTGCGTTTTTTACGTTGGCTCATGGTATCATCTCCGCGGTTAATTTGGTTAATTGTGGGCTTTCTGTTATATATTCTGCGTTCGCTGAACGGAAATATACAAAAACATCATCACATAATAACTATCACATTCAAACCGTTTTGACTAGTAGTATTACTTGTTAAGGCGGAAGAATTCTGGAAAGGAAAAGAGTGGTGCTTTGCGGTGGTGGGATTTGTTCGTACGTCGCGTATGACGATCCGAAGAAAACCCTGTTCAAAAGAACAGGGTTTCAGTAAACCAGTCACTTCGGCACTTGTTTTGTGGTTCGGAGGTTCGACGAAAGGCTAAAAGTAATAGTGTAAACCACCGCCAAAGGCGAAACCGGTAGAAGGCAGGATGTTCAAACCGAAATCCAGGGAAAAACCGAGGCGGGACAGTTCTTTAACGTTTAACGCCTTAAAGACGAAAAATTCGAGACCAACACCAGCGCCGACGGCTAAATTTTCATTATCAACAAAGCCAAACTCGCCATAGCCGAAGATATTGTAATTGGCATCATTGGCCAGCTTGTATACGCCTCTGAGCCCTAAAGAGTCGCTGGAGAGTAATGCTTGGGCGGCGAGCTCCCGGGACAGATTATATTTTCCGCTCAAACACAAACCGTGGCTGTCATAGAGGCCTAGACCAAAATCGGCGGCGGTAGCGCTCCCCGCCATCATTATAAGTAATAGCAGCGACAGGGTAAAAACGAAGAATGATTTGCGCACGAAACACCACTCCTTATTTTATTTTATAAGCAAGGGTCTCCTCTTGCTTGATATTTTAGCTCTATTATATCCCTATACGCACAAACAAAGCAATAGTCTATTTAATCCCTTCTGAGCAACCGTAACGACCGGGATTGATGCTAAAACCAACGGGAACTTTAGGAATGTTTTTTTCGGATGACACCTCTGAGGAAGGAAAAACTGTGGTTAACTCAGAATATACAATTATGTTTAGTTACTTCATTCTTGTTCGGGTGAGGAGGTTCATCGCGAGGTGATCTTTTGATCGAGTTAGAAAAACTCCAAGCGATTATCGAAGAACTAGCCCCGGCGGCGCTGGCGGATAAATATGATCCTCCCCACTTCTGGCGAAAACCCGGTGATAAACTGCAGAAGCTCGGGGTTTGTGTTGATCCGACCGTTCAGAATGTACGGATGGCGCAACAAGACGGTGTTGACCTCTTAATTTCCCACCACCCCTGTATCGAGCTGGATGAAGAGCTCTTTGCCGGGTGCGAGATGGGTATTTTGGTCTTGCACAGCGCCTGGAATAAAGCGCCCGATGGCAATACTTCTGTTCTTGCCCGGTTGTTGAACCTCCGAGAACCGGTGCAAGACGGAGGGTTGGTTTACGGTCGGATTGAGATGAGCCTGCGCGAACTGCTCCTCTCCTGTCAACGCCTCTTAAGCATCCCGATCCTCCCGTATGTCGGCGATTTAAATGCAAAGGTGCGCAAGGTACTGCTCATCTCCGGGTCTGGTTTTACCCCTTTTTATAAGGAAGAGTGGGACAAGTATCTTGCCCGGGGGTGCGATACTTTTCTCTCCGCCGAATTGGGCCGGTTTGCCCTTTCTTATCTTTCCCGGCATAATATAAAAATGATCGATCTGGGTCATAGTGCGATGGCCCGCCCCGGGATGGAACACTTAACCTATACGCTTCAGACCCGGTTGAAGATTTTCAACTGCCAAGTTAATTTTTATCCGGACATTTATGCGGTAAACTACCAAACGGCGGCGCTCTATCCGGGGATGGAAAGCTAGTGAAGGCGGATATAGATGAATCTCACCAGAAGAATTTAAGTTGCTAATATTGAAAAGCCAGTGTCTACAGGGTAATTGCCTGTAATCGCGCGTGGGATATGGGCAATATAAGCATAAACACTTAATAAAATCCTTATTTACAGAATCATGGAGGGTTGTGGGTGGGAAAAGACCAAAGGGAAAAGGCGATTATTGTTGGCAGTGAAGAAGGCGGGAGTTTAGATGAGCTTGCCGCTTTAGTCGAATCGGCCGGGGGCCAGGTGGTGGGGAGACTTGTTCCGCGTCGTACCAAACCTGATCCGGCCTTTTTTTTGACTGAAGGAAAGATGTGGGAGCTGAAAGGCCTGGTTGGCGCAGAAGGGGCTGTCCTGGTGGTCTTTGATGATGAACTCTCTCCGGTTCAGGCCCGAAACCTGGAGGAAGAATTAGCCGTTAAAATTATCGACCGGACCGGGTTGATTTTGGATATATTCGCGCTGCGGGCGCGTACCAAAGAGGCAAAGTTACAGGTAGAAAAGGGCCAATTGGAATACCTTCTCCCCCGGCTTACCGGGGAAGGGGTCAGCCTCTCCCGTTTGGCCGGGGGGATTGGCACCCGGGGACCGGGCGAAACGAAGCTGGAAGCAGACCGCCAGCGCATCCGGGCGCGGATCGCTGTTTTGAATCGGCGCCTAAAACAAGTTAAAGACAACCGGCAATTACAGCGGGCGCCCCGCCGCCGTCTATCCTGGCCCGTATTGGCGTTGGTGGGCTATACAAATGCGGGGAAATCCACCCTTTTTCGCTTGTTGACCGGCGCCGATGTCGGCGTGGAAGACCGGTTGTTTTCCACTTTGGATCCGACTTTTCGCCGGCTGACTTTTCCAAACCAATTGGAGACTTTACTCATTGATACGGTGGGTTTGATCCGGAAACTTCCCCACCAGTTGGTTGATGCTTTCCGCGCGACTTTGGAAGAGCTTTATGAAGCCGATCTCCTCTTACATGTGGTGAATCTGGCCAGCCCCTATAAGGATGAGGAGTACTTAGCCGGGATTGAACTCCTCCGGGAACTGGGGCTGGAAAACAAGCCTTTTATTACGGTGCTAAATAAGATGGATTTAGTCGAGAATGAGTTTACGGTTCTCCGCGCCGTACGGACGTTTCCGCAGGCGGTGGCGATCTCAGCCCAGACCGGCGCGGGCGTTGAAAAGCTTAAAGATAAAATCGTGGCGATGCTCTCCGCCCATGTTGACCGCGGGGCCTTTTTCATCCCCTTTACGGAAGGGGGTTACCTTTCGCTGCTCCACGAAAAGGGGAAGGTGCATACGGAAGAATACCGTGACTCCGGCGTATATCTCGAAGTGGAACTGCCCAGGGTCTGGGCCGAACGTGTACGGCAATTTCGGGTTTGACCGTCGATAAAACCGTGGTTAAAGTGGTGGTTAAATTATTGTACGTCTATTGGTGAGGGCCGCATAATCTTCCTCCTCCGGGCATAGGGTAGAATATTAAACTGCCGATGGAGGATGGGGATGAAACAGGTAATCGGCCTTTTTCTTTTTTTCTTTGTGCTGCTATGCTTATTACCGCTCTTTCTGGTAAAATGCACGCCTGCGTCGCCAGAAATTACGGTCCACCTTTATTCAAAGGAGGAAAAAAAGATCATCCCCCTTGCTTTGGAAGAGTATGTCAAGGGGGTCGTTGCCGCCGAGATGCCGGCCGAGTTTGGTTTGGAAGCGTTAAAGGCCCAAGCGGTTGCCGCCCGGACCGTGGCAATCCGGCGGATGCGGCGTTTCGGCGGGACTGGTTATCCGGCGGTGGCCGGTGCCGACTTAAGCGACGACGTCGGTGACTCCCAAGCCTGGCTCAGTCGGCGACAGTTAATTGCCAAATGGGGACTATGGGCCTACCGCCGTTACTGGCGAAAGATCAGCGCGGCGGTGGAAGCGACCAGCGGCCTGATCATTGCCTACGACGGTCGGCCGATCGATGCCCTTTACCATTCCACCAGTGGTCCGCGGACCGCCAATGCGGAAGAACTGTGGGGCACGGCCGTTCCTTATCTGAAAAGCGTCCCCTGTTCCTTTGGTCAACATTCTCCCCGGTACCAACAGGAAAAGGTTTTTACGGTTCCGGAGTTTCTTTCGGCCCTCGGGATGGCGGAGGAAAGACCGGCCGGTGGCCTTAGACTGCAGACGCTGAAACGAACGTCTAGTGGACGGGTGGAGACCATGCAGATCGGTGCCCGTGTTTTTTCCGGCACCGAGCTTCGTTCCCGGTTGGGTTTGGCTTCGACCAATTTTACGGTTCAGCTTCGCGACGGTAAAGTGGTCTTTACAACGGTCGGGTATGGTCACGGAGTTGGTTTGTGCCAATACGGTGCGGATGGTATGGCCAAGGCAGGCAAGACCTTCCAGGAGATTCTCCAATATTACTATCAGGGCGTGGAACTTAAAAAGTTGCGCCCGAACTGAAGTGTTTTCTGGGTTGAGGTTTTACCATCAAATAAAAACAATAAAAGAGTGCGGCCGATCGGGCCGCTTTTTATGTGCGCTTTACCGTACCTTATGGATAAATTGGGATCAAATGGGAAAACTAGCATATAAACTGATCCGAGGTGACGAGATGGGCACAGGAAAGCAAGGTAAATTAGATTTCAAAATGGGCTGGACCTGGGGTTGGTCCCGGTGGAAACAGCTTCTGACGCAAACGCGCCGGTTGGGTCGTAGGGTTTGGACGCGTTTTGTGGTTCGCCAGCGGTTTTTGGTCGGCGTTTTCTGTTTTTTGCTCCTGGTGGCGGTCGGTTGGGGAATCGGCCGACGGATCGGTTCTTGGCCGTACTCCCAGCCATTGGTGATCGCAGAGAAGGGGGCAGTATCGACGGAAATGGTGACCCCTGCTGATGAAGATTTACTCCGGGAGCTGCAAGCGGAACTGGCTGCGCTCCGGGCCAAGCTGGAAGAGGAAGGTCTAGCTCAGGCTGGAGCGAAAGCAGAACCGAGGCCGGTCTTCACCCCTTTGCAATTGAGGGTACCCGTGGCGGGAAAGGTAACCAGAGGAAGCGGTTGGGAGAAAAAAGCCGGTGAGTGGCACTATCATTCTGGAGTTGACCTTTCCGTACCTCCCGGAACGCCGGTCGTGGCTGCTGCCGCTGGTACGGTGGGCGTGATCAAAACCGACGCGGCGCTAGGGACGATTGTCGTGATAGACCATGGTAATGACTGGCAGTCTTTATATGGCCATCTCACCGGGATTCAGGTCGCCACTGGACAGGAAGTGGCCCAGGGGGCGCTTTTGGGGTACAGTGCGCGGACCGGTTGCGGCCCGGCACCGGGGATTCACTTTAGCCTCTATCATCAGGAAAACCCGGTCGATCCGTTGACGGTGTTAAATTTAACCCAAGAATAGCTCCGGGAAAGGGCGTCTGAGCGCGCCTGAACGAAAGGTCCAGGTTATATTGTTCCTCCTCCACCCATATAATTTATTGAAGAATCACGGGAGAGGGTGGGGGAGTGAAGGACTATATTCAACAGCGTGTGCTCGACCTGAGTCGGTTTATTGTCAAAGAGAAAGCTACTGTACGCCAGGCTGCCGGACATTTCGGCGTCAGTAAAAGTACGGTCCATAAGGACGTAACCGAGCGTCTTCCTGGTATTAATAAAATATTAGCCAAAGAAGTCAAGCGTGTTTTGGAGCGGAATAAGGCGGAACGCCATATTCGTGGCGGGGAAGCAACCCGTCGAAAATACCAGACTAAGCTAGAAAAGGGGGAAAAAAAAGGAGGATATTCCAAAATAGTATAGAAATTAACGGTAATGCAGAATTTACTCCGTTAGGGGGCACAGAACAGACATGTTGAATTTATCAAGTGATATTGGAATTGATCTCGGAACGGCGAATATCCTGGTGTATGTACGGAGTAAAGGCATTGTGGTGCGGGAGCCGTCCGTGCTGGCCTTAGATAAAGAGTCCGGAAAGATTCTGGCCGTTGGTGAAGAAGCCCGGCGCATGATTGGCCGTACCCCCGGGAATATCGTGGCGGTACGCCCGATGAAGGATGGGGTCATTGCCGATTATGACGTTACCGAGACAATGCTCAAGTACTTTATCGAAAAGGTCAGTCCAAAACCGAGATTATTCCGTCCGCAAGTTGTTGTCTGTATCCCTTCCGGGGTCACCAGTGTCGAAAAAAGAGCTGTTTTGGAAGCGGCGATGCAAGCCGGCGCGAAGAACACCTATTTAATTGAAGAACCGATGGCGGCGGCAGTCGGCGCCGGGATCGATATTTATGAAGCCAGTGGGAATATGGTTGTGGATATGGGTGGCGGTACGACCGATGTGGCCATTATCTCCCTAGGTGGGATCGTGGTCAGCCAGTCGCTGAGGATTGGCGGTGACAAGTTTGATGAAGCGATTATTAAATACATCAAAAAAATGTATAATCTAATGATCGGCGAGCGGAGTGCGGAAGAGATCAAGGTCCAGATCGGTTCGGCCTATCCGGAAGGCGAAGGCAAAAGCATGGAGATTCGGGGTCGGGATCTGGTCACCGGATTACCGCGGACGATCACTTTTACATCGGCTGAGTCATTCCAAGCCATGGCCGAGCCGATCAACAGTGTGATCGACGGGATTAAATCCGTCTTGGAACGAACCCCGCCGGAGCTTGCCTCCGACATTGTGGACAAGGGGATCGTACTCACTGGGGGCGGCGCTTTGTTGCATGGTTTTGAAAAACTATTAAAGGAAGAGACCGGAATACCGATACATTTAGCAGAGGACCCCCTTTCCTGTGTGGTATTGGGAACCGGCAAAATCCTAGAAAACATTGATAAAACCAATCTGATTGTTGGGAGCCGTTCCGTTTAATAATACCATACATATACCCAACCTTTGAAAAACAGGGCAGCGGGGAGACTCACTGCCTTTTTTAAATTTTTGGACAAGGAGGTGATGAAGTGCTCAGAGGATTGTATACGGCAGCCAGCGGTATGAACCATGAACTAAACCGGCAGGATGCGATCGCTAACAACTTAGCCAATATCAATACATCCGGTTACAAGAAAGATGAGATGATTGGGGCCTCTTTCCATGCCGAACTCTACTTTGCGATTGACCGCGGGTCAAGACAGCCGATCGGCTTCGCTCCACTCGGTGTTGAGACCGATGAGGTCTATACCCACTTGGCAACCGGGAGTATCCTGACCACCGACAACCCCTTGGATCTGGCGATCATTGGTGCCGGTTACTTTGTCGTCGATAATGGAGTCAACCAGGCTCTGACCCGGAATGGCCATTTTGCCATCAACGCCGAAGGGTATCTGGCGAACGACAACGGTGATCTGGTTTTGGGCGAGAACGGGCCAATCCGTTTGGACGGGCCGGTTGAGTTCGGCGCCGACGGAAGCATCATGGTAGACAACCAAGTTATCGACCGTTTGCTGGTGGTGATGCCTGAGGATGAGTCTATGTTGGTGAAAGAGGGGCATAGCCGTTTTATTCTGGATGGCGAATGGACAAGGCTGGAAACGGCCGTGGTACAGCAGGGTGCCTTAGAAAATTCGAATGTTAATGTCATTGAAGAGATGACGAAGATGATCGCGGTGACCAGAGCTTATGAGAGCAACCAAAAGGCAATTGCCGTCGCCGATCAAATCATGGATAAGATTGCCAATGAGATCGGGCGGTTATAAAGAAGGGGGGCTGGACCTATATGGAGGTCCCCTGGACAACCGTTGAACGACCGAGACGGTTGTGAACTTAAAACAGGGAGGTACAGACGTTGATTAGAGCACTTTGGACTGCTAGTTCGGGGATGAATGCCCAACAGACCAATATCGATATTGTCTCGAATAACCTGGCAAACGTGAATACCGTAGGATATAAAAAATCCCGCGCCCAGTTTCAGGACTTACTCTACCAAACGATCCGCGCAGCGGGGAGCACCACTGCCCAGGGGAACATGACTCCTACCGGATTGCAAGTCGGCCACGGTGTACGGCTGGTTTCAACGAGTAAATCCTACGAACAGGGCGATGTGATGCAGACCGGTAATGCCCTCGATTTGATGATTGAGGGGGACGGTTTTTTCCAACTTTTACTGCCCGACGGCTCCATCGGTTATACCCGGGATGGCAATTTTAAAATCGATGGGGAAGGACGGATTGTTAACAACGACGGTTACGTCCTCCAACCGGAGATTTGGGTACCCGAAAATGCCACCGATATTATCATTGGGTCCGATGGTACGGTCAGCGTTCGGCTGGCGGGGGAAGAATTAGCCGAAGAGATTGGCCAGATTGAGCTGGTCCGCTTTTTGAACCCGGAAGGATTGATCAATCTCGGACGTAACATTGTACGGCCTACTTACGCCTCGGGGGAGATCCAATACGGAACGGCTGGTATGGAGGGCTTTGGCACCATTTCCCAAGGTTACCTTGAAATGTCCAATGTTAAAGTGGTGGAAGAGATGGTTAACATGATCGTTGCCCAGCGGGCTTACGAGGTTAACTCCAAAGCAATTCAGGCGGCCGATGAAATGCTGCAGACCGCGAATAACCTCAGGCGGTAAAATGAAAAAAACTTGGTTTTTCGTGCTTAGCTTAATCCTCCTGACCAGAATGATTCCGGTGGTTGCCGCCGAGCCAAAAGCGGTCATTACGTTACCTCCTGCCGTTGAGGTGGAAGGGGACGAGCTTGAGTTAGGGCAGGTAGCGACGATTGAGGCGGAGCCTACCCTCCGGGAGAAGTTAAGCAAGATTAACCTGGGCCGGGCGCCCCGCTTTGGGGAAACGGCTTCCCTTTACCGGACGAATGTCCTTTATATTCTCGACCGGTCGGGACTGGCGGGCACCTATACACTGGAGATGCCGGCGAAAGTCACCGTGACGAGAGCCAGTCAACTGGTCACCCCCGAGCAGATGCTGGCGGCCGTTGAAGCGTATATTGGGGAGCAAGCCTCTTCCTCCTGGACCTCATGGCGCGTGGAACCGGGACGTCTTCAGGAACGACGGGTTCCCCAAGGCGAGCTGACGTACAGGCTAGAAGGAGATCGAACACCACCCAAACCTGGGTTGAACACCTTTCGTTTGGGGCTTATGGTTGACGGCGCGGTTTTCACGACGGTTCCTGTCGTCGTGCGCTTGACCATTGAGGCTCCGGTTTACGTCAGTACGCAACAGCTTAACCGCCATCAAGAGCTCAACGCCGATGTTGTGCGACAGGAAGTGCGGGAACTGGCGACCGGAAACGAATGGTTGGGGGAACTGACCGCCGAAAAATACCGGGTGACCCGGGATCTTCCGGCGGAGCGGGTCCTTTTAGCACGAGATCTAGAAGAAAAACCCTTGGTTACGAAGGGAAGCAAAATACGGTTAATTCTCGAATCCGGACCGATTCAAGTGGAACTTACGGCGCAAGCCGAAGCGGATGGTTGGTTGAACCAGGAGATTATCGTGACTAACTTGAGCAGTAAACGCCGGCTAACGGCGACGGTGATCGGACCCGGATTGGTGGAGGTGAAAGAAAAGTGAAACGAATCTTCCTCTTTTCTCTCGTGGGTGTCCTCCTTTTTGTTACCCTTGGTGTGGAAGCGAGTTCGCTCTGGACGGAGACAAGTGGTTCTTATTTTGTAAAACCGCAGCGTGATTTTCACGTAGGTGACCTTCTGACGCTGGTCATATCGGAACAATCTACGGCAACTTCAAAGACGGGAGTTAATTCCGGCGAAGGTAGCACCATTGTGGTGGGACCGGGCGCTGGCGTATTGACCGACCTTCTTCCTTACTTGAAAGGGACCTTCAGTACCTCCTATGACGGATCGGCCGGGACGAATAAGGCCGGAAGCTTGAAAGCCCAGATTACGGTGCGTGTGGTTGAGATTGAGCCCAACGGCAACTTACGTTTTGAAGGAACGAAAGAGATCATGGTCAATAAGGACCTCCAAAAGTTGACCTTTACCGGCGTGGTCCGACCGGATGATGTGGACCGGAATAATACTGTCTTATCCACCTATGTCGCCGAAGCGAAGATCGACTACCTGGGTAATGATTATGCGACGCAGAAAGGGCTCTTGACGCGTGCTTTTGAGTGGTTGTTCTAGGTGACGTGAGGTGATAATTGTGGGACGAAAAAATAAGAAGCAGCGTTTGTTGGTACGTAGTCCCTTACTATTGATTATACTTATGATCTTCCTTTTGGTGCCGGTTGCTTCGGCCCAAGAGGCGGGGGGCGTTACGGTCCGGATTAAAGACGTGGCCCGACTGGTCGAAGACCGGGCGAACCAGTTGACCGGGTTTGGTTTGGTCGTTGGTTTGAACGGGACTGGTGATGGCAGTCAGGGTTTTGCCCTCGATATGGTCCTTAATTTCCTGGCCCACCACGGTTTTACCGTGGACCGGGCGAATATCCGCGTTCGGAACGTCGCCGCGGTTGCTTTGTCGGCGACTTTACCCATGTATAAACAGAATGGGGATGAATTGGAAGTAACCGTCTCTTCCCTTGGTGATGCGAAAAGTCTACAAGGGGGAGTTCTCCTCCAGTCGCCTTTGACCGGTGCCGACGGGCGGGTGTATGCGGTGGCACAAGGACCGGTGGTGGTTGGCGGCATGACCGCGGAAACCAGACGGGGGAGCCGCCAGACGACGAACCAACCGACGGTCGGTTTGGTCCAAGCCATTGTGGAAAACACCGTTCCGGTGCAGCAGGAAACGGTCGACGCCTTACGGTGGGTGCTGGCTAATCCGGATTATTCGACGGCAAACCGGATGGCACAAGCGATCAACACCTCCTTGGGAGCAGAGGTGGCGGTGCCCGAAAGCAAAGCGGAAATCCGGGTGTCAATACCCGAGGCTTACCGGGATAACCCGGTGGGTTTTGTTGCAGTAATTGAAAACATCCAGATCACCCAAGATCAGACCGCCCGTGTCGTAGTTAATCCCCGGACCGGAACGATTGTCTTTGATGAAAATGTGCGGATTGCTCCGGTGGCGGTCACCCGTGGTAACATTACGGTACGGATTACAACCCAGCAAAGGGTGGTCCAACCGGGCCCCTTATCCGCCGGGGAGACGGTGGTCACCACGGACGAAAGCTTAGATGTGACGGCCGAGCCCGGGTCATTGGTGGCTTTACCTGCGGGGACATCCCTGGATGAAATTGTTCGTGCCTTGAATGCGGTTGGGGCGACCCCGCAGGATATAATCAATCTGATTATTGCTATTGACCAAGCCGGGGCATTGTATGGGGTTTTAGAGATCCGATAAGCGGGAACAGAACGTGGATGGGGGAGAAGTGTAATGAAGATCGATCCGCAGGCGGCAATAATGCAGCCTTCCGCCCTGACCAGGACGGGACAACAAGCGGCGACCGAAGAAGAGCAGCGTTTAAGAGAAAAATGCCGGGAATTTGAGGCCATTCTCTTACAAAAGATGGTGGAAGTGATGCAAGGCGATACCAACCTGTTTGGCCAGGGGATCCAGGGAGAATATTTCGGCGGGATGTTTGCAGAACTCATCGCTAAGGAACTGGCGCGGGATCCAGGCTTGGGAATGGCCGATAGCATTATCCGGGCTTTAAAAGAACAGAACACCTAAAAAAGATTTTACTACTCGTTGCTTGCCTCTGGTTGTGGCCCAATTTCTTATCTTAGCAAGATGAGGTTTGGCAAGGAGAAGACAACCATTTCATCCTTGTGGCTGCTGGTGTGGAGCCCCTCTTTATTTTGGAAGATGACGTATACTTACGTGTTCATAAAGAAAGGCGTGCCCTTTTGGGCACGCTTTATTTATTGCCTCAATGCTTTAAACACCATGGTCAACGGGTAAACAGCTTGCTTGCTTTGGTCAGGAAGGCCGAACCCCGCGCCGTCCGATGTCGGTCCGGTAATGGGCACCGTCGAAATGGATGATTTGAACGGCTTTGTAGGCTTTATCCAGAGCGTCCTGGCGGGTTTCACCCCAGGCGGTGACGGTGAGAACCCGTCCGCCTGCCGTGACCAAGTTTTGCCCTTCGACGGTTGTACCAGCGTGGAAAACATAAACGTCGGGCAAGGCGGCGACCTGATCCAGTCCGGTGATCAGTTTACCCGTGGTATAGGGGCCTGGATAACCGCCGGAGGCCATGACCACACAGGCCGTGTGGTGATCATGCCAGTTGATGGTGATCTCCGCCAGCTTCCGTTCGTTGATGGCCTCTATGATCGGGATGAGATCACTTTGGAGACGGGGCAGAATGACCTGGCATTCCGGGTCGCCGAACCGGACGTTATACTCCAGGACTTTTGGGCCGGACGCCGTAATCATCAGCCCAACATAGAGCACACCCTGATAAACAATGCCTTCCTGCCGTAGGCCATCGATAGTGGGTTGTAGGATCTCCGCTTCGATCTGCTGTTGTAATTCCGGGGTGAGGAGCGGAACAGGCGAATAGGCACCCATTCCTCCGGTATTGGGGCCAGCGTCATGGTCGTAGGCCGCTTTATGGTCTTGGGCCGAAACCATGGGGATAATCGTTGTCCCGTCGGTAAACGCGAGTAAAGTCACTTCTTCGCCGCGTAGATACTCTTCGATAACGATCTGGCAACCGGCTGCTCCAAACTCTTGGTTAACGAGCATCCGTTGGACCGCATCTTCGGCTTCGGCCACGGTGGTGGCGACAACGACCCCTTTACCAGCGGCCAGCCCATCGGCCTTGATCACAATGGGCACACCTTTCTCCCGAATATAAGCACAGGCGGCGGCAGCGGTGGTAAAAGTCTGGCTCTCCGCCGTCGGAATCCGGTATTTCGCCATTAATTGTTTGGCAAAGACTTTGCTCGCTTCCAACTGGGCGGCGGCTTTTACCGGGCCAAAGATGGCCAGGCCCTCAGCTCGGAAACGATCAACAATCCCTGCGGCCAGGGGGGCTTCCGGTCCGACCACCGTTAAGTCGATGTGCTGATCGCGGGCAAAGGCTACGAGCTGCTCAAGATCATCGGCGGCAATCGGAATACACTGGGCAATGCGGGCGATCCCGGCATTACCGGGGGCACAGAAAAGCGCGCGCACCCGCGGGCTTTGCTTAATCTTCCAGGCCAGCGCGTGCTCCCGTCCACCGCTTCCCACAATTAAAACCCGCATCTTTCTCCTCCTTCCTCCACGCTAACACACTAAAATTGTTGTTTTTTGCTTGGGCGTTAATTCTCTATTTAGGGTCAATTTTTGTCTCCAGCTAAAATACCGTTTGTAATTATTCCGGCACCAAATGTACTAAAAATGAACTTATTGTTGGGCACTAGATTCGGATCAATGTTTAAAGTAGCGGGTACCGGTAAACACCATGGTAACTCCCTGTTCATTACAGGCGGCGATCGAATCCTCGTCCTTCACCGAGCCACCCGGTTGCACAATGGCGGCTACACCCGCCGCGGCCGCGGCATCAACGGTATCCCGGAAGGGGAAGAAAGCATCAGAGGCGAGGACACAGCCATTGGCCTTTTCTCCGGCTTGCCCAATAGCGATCTGGGCGGCACCGACCCGGTTCATCTGTCCGGCACCAATCCCGATCGTCTGACCGTCTTTCACCAAAACAATGGCGTTGGATTTCACATGTTTTACCACTTTCATCCCGAAAACCATGTCGGCCAACTGTTCGGGGGTGGGTTCTTTTGTGGTCACGGTCTGCCACTCTTCTGCGCTTATGGTTGAAGTATCTAAAGTTTGCAGAAGTAACCCGCCGGAGACTTTTTTCAGGTCGATATTCTCCCGTTTTTCCGGTAATGGGATCTCTAGGAGACGGAGATTTTTCTTCCGGGTCAGGATCGCCAGGGCTTCGGCACTGTAGGCCGGAGCAATAATGACTTCAAGAAAAATTTCGCTCATTTTCTCTGCCGTACGGGCGTCCAATGGACGGTTGACCGCCACGATGCCGCCGAAGATGGAGACCGGATCACTTTCAAAGGCGCGGGTATAAGCGGTAAAAAGGTCATCACCGACCGCGACCCCACAGGGGTTGGTATGTTTGACGGCCACCGCGGCCGGTTCGTCGAATTCGAGAACCAACTCCCAGGCGGCATTGAGATCGTTCAAATTGTTAAAGGATAATGCTTTACCATGTAACTGTTTTCCAGCGGCGACGGTCCCCGGCGCCGGAAGCGGTTCCCGGTAAAAGGCCGCCTGTTGTTGGGGGTTTTCTCCGTAACGTAATTCTTCGACCTTTTCGTAGGGGAGAACCAGGGTCTCTGGGAACAGGGGGGCTTTTTCGGTCTGTGCTCCCAGCCACTGGGCGATTAACGCATCATAGTGGGCGGTATGGTTGAAGGCCTCGACGGCCAAGGAGAAACGGGTCTCGGCGCTAACCGTACCGTTTTCCGCCAGTTCCTGCAGGAGTGCGGGATAGCGGGCCGGATTAACGACCACGGCGACATGGCGGTGGTTTTTAGCGGCCGCCCGGACCATCGTTGGTCCACCAATATCAATGTTTTCGATGGCTTCTTCGAGCGTGACCCTGGCTTTGGCGACCGTGGCGGCAAAGGGATAAAGGTTTACCGCTACGACCTCAAACGGGAGAATACCATGCTCTTCCATCTGACGGCGGTGCTCCTCTAGTTCGCGCCGGGCGAGTAGACCCCCATGGATCTTCGGATGGAGCGTTTTGACGCGACCGTCGAGAATCTCAGGGAAACCGGTTAGGTCGGAAACGCCCTGCACGGGCAGGCCCGCTTCCGCTAAGGCTCGCTGAGTACCGCCGGTGGAGACAAGGGTAAACCCTTGTTCTACTAACCCTTGGGCAAACTCAACAAGGCCGGTTTTATCCGAAACACTAAGTAAAGCCAGTTTTTTACTCATCGATAAAACACCTTCTTCCTCTAATTTTTATTTTTCCCCGCACCCACAGATCGATCGCCTGCGGATAAAGACGGTGTTCGAGGGTGTGGATCCTTGCTTGCAGGCTTTCGACGGTATCATCCGGCTGGATGGGGAGGGCTTCTTGTAAAATAATCGGCCCGGTATCCATGCCTTCATCGACAAAATGGACGGTGCAGCCGGTAACTTTAACCCCATAGGCTAAGGCGTCGGCGACGCCGCGGGTTCCGGGAAAAGCGGGCAAGAGGGAGGGGTGGATATTCATAATTCGGTTACGGAAAGCAGCGACAAACTCTGGCGTAACCAAACGCATAAAGCCCGCCATCACCACCAGGTCAATTGCTTCTGCTTTTAAGAATGCAATCAGGGCACGGTCATAGGCTTCCCGGGAAGGATAATCTTGACGGCGAAAAACACGGCTGGGAATCTTGTGCTTTTGGGCACGTACCAACGCATAGGCTGCTTCTTGGTCGCTAATCACGGCGACCACCTGGGCGTTTTGGATCTGACCGCTGTCTATGGCCGTGAGAATGGCCTCCAAATTACTGCCGTTTCCGGAGGCTAAAATAGCGATTCTTCTCATCTTTTTCCCTCCTTGTCTCGGCTGGCTATTCCAGGCGTACACCGGCACCATGCGTGACTTGGCCGATGATCACCGGCTGTTCACCGGCTTCCTCTAAAGAAGCACAGGCTTTTTCGGCCGCTTCCGGTGACACCAGGCAGACAAAACCAATGCCCATATTGAAGGTCCGGTACATCTCCGCTTCCGGGACCGCGCCTCGCTTCTGAATTAAAGAAAAGATCGGCGGTACGGCCCAAGCGCTTTTATCCAATTGCACGCCTAAACCCGGCGGCAGGATACGGGGGAGATTTTCCGGAAGACCACCCCCGGTGATATGGGCCATCCCTCGTACTGAGACTCGCGAGAGCAGATGAAGAATGGTTTTTACATATATTTTGGTCGGGGTGAGGAGTTCTTCGCCTAAGGTTTTGCCCAGCTCCGGCTGGAAAGTATCGGGTTTGAGGACCGCTTTCTCCAGGAGCACTTTACGGGCCAGGGAATAGCCGTTACTGTGCAATCCGCTGGAAGGAAGGCCAATCACGACATCACCGGCTTTGACCTGGCGGCCGTCGATAATTTTCTTCCGTTCCACCACCCCGACGGCAAAACCGGCCAGATCGTATTCGCCGACCGGATAAAAACCAGGCATTTCAGCAGTTTCGCCGCCAATGAGAGCACAGCCGGCCTGGCGGCAACCGGCGGCTACGCCGCTAACAATTGCCGCTACCTGCTCCGGGTGGAGTTTCCCGACGGCCAGGTAATCCAGGAAGAAAAGGGGTTCAGCGCCGTGAACGATAATATCATTGACACACATGGCGACCGCGTCTTGGCCGATGGTGTCATGCTTATCCAGGAGAAAGGCGATCTTCAGTTTGGTTCCGACCCCGTCGGTACCGGAGACCAAGACCGGTTCCTGGTATTGATCGCTTAACGCAAAGAGGCCGCCGAAGTTACCGATCTCCGTCAACACCTCTGGCCGTTGTGTCGATTGGACGTGTTTTTTCATGAGGCGAACCGCTTCGTTGCCCGCGTCGATATCAACACCCGCGTCTTTATAGGTGTAGCCCATCATGATTGCACCTCCCGTTCCTTTTCGCACCCGTTATGGTCCAGGTCCCACTGGTCATCCGCTTTTACCAGGTAACAGCCGTTAAAGCAGGCTTGACAGAAACCTTCCGCCGGTAGATCAACCGCTTCTAAGAGACCCTCTTCACTGAGGAAGCCAAGGGAGTCGGCGCCGATGTTGGCCGCGATCTCATCGACACTCATCCGGGCGGCGATCAACTCAGTGGGGGAGGAGATCTCTAGCCCATAACAACAAGGGGCGATCACCGGCGGGGAACTGATCCGCATATGGACTTCCCTGGCACCGGCCTTGCGGAGCATCTCCACAATGTGCCGGGAGGTGGTCCCCCGGACAATGGAATCATCGACGATAACGACCCGTTTTCCGGCGACGATCTGCCGGACCGGATTCAATTTTAGTTGGACGCCCAGGGTGCGCAGTTCCGGCGTGGGTTGAATGAAGGTCCGCCCGATATAACGGTTTTTATTAAAGCCCATCTCATAAGGAAGACCCAGTTGCTCCGCAACCCCGGACGCAACCGACAAGGAGGAATCGGGAACACCAGCGACCAGATCGGCTTCCACCGGGTGCTCCGCGGCCAGGCGGCGACCGAGGCGTTTCCGGACCAGGTGCACGTTCTTGCCCAACAGGTTACTATCGGCCCGGGCGAAATAGATAAACTCAAAGATGCACATGGCATGGGGCGCGGCTGGCGCAAATTTTTCGAAGTGGAGCCCGTTGCGGTCGATCGTCACCATCTCTCCCGGCTCGATGTCCCGGACAAATTCTGCCCCAATCGTATCAAAAGCGCAAGTCTCCGAGGCAAGCACATAACCGGAGGGGGTCTTGCCCAGGGAGAGGGGGCGGATCCCGTGGGGATCGCGTAGACCAATCAATTGCTCCGGGGTCATCAGCACGAAAGCATAGGCCCCCCGCACTTTGGGCAGAGACCTTTTCAAAGCAGTGGTCAATTCTGGTTCGCCGGAACGGGCCACCAGGTGCGCGATGATCTCACTATCGGTGGTTGTCTGAAAGATGGAACCCTCCGTTTCCAGTTGTTGCCGGAGGTGGCGCCCGTTGATCAGGTTACCGTTGTGGGCAATGGCTAAAGAACCGTGGCGATAACGGATCACGAGGGGCTGAGCGTTAACCGCCCGGTTGGCACAGTTACCAGCATGACGGACATGGCCCAGGGCAATATGGCCCGGCAGCCGTTTTAACCGGTCGGTGTCGGCAAAGACCTCGGCCACCAGGCCGGTCCCCTTGTCCCCGCGTACCGTCTTTCCATCGGCCACAGCGATCCCCGCGCTTTCCTGCCCCCGGTGTTGCAGGGCATAAAGGGCGTAATAGGTAAGGCGGGCCACATCGCTTCCGGGGGCGTATATGCCGAAAACACCGCATTCTTCGGTCATTTTGTCCGCCAAGCGGTGGTTTAAGGTAATTGACATGGGATACCCTCCTGCCAAACTGTCCGGAGTTGGGCTACAGTCTGATCAACATACTGGTTGCCGTCGATAAAAATTTGTAAGCGGTCCCCGCCAGTACGGCCAATCACGTGGAGGGGAACATTTTCTTCTTCAGCCAGGGCTTGAAGGGCCGAGAGTTTATCGGGTGCAAGGGAGAGCACCACCCGGGACTGGGATTCACCAAAAAGCAGACTGTCCGTGCGGAGAACGCCTTTCTCCACTTCGACCACTGCGCCCAGCTGGTTTTCGAAGGTGCATTCGGCCACCGCCACGGCGAGACCCCCTTCAGACAGGTCATGGGCGGAACGGACCAGTCCTTGCTGGATGGCGGTCCGGACCACGTGGTGGAGGGCCTTTTCTTTGGCCAGATCCAGCGCCGGCGGTTTACCTTGGACCCGGCCGTGGATCAGGGCTAGGTATTCACTACCACCCAGTTCGTCAGCGCTGTCGCCGAGAAGAACGATGAGATCACCGGCGGCTTTGAAAGAAGACGTGCAATATTTCGTCGCGTCTGCCAACAAACCGACCATCCCAATGACCGGGGTGGGGTAGATGCCTTCCCCGTTGCTTTCATTGTAGAAGGAGACATTACCGCCGGTAACGGGGGTTCCCAGGACGCGACAGGCTTCGCTAATCCCGGCAACCGCCTGGCGGAACTGCCAGTAAATCTCCGGCTTTTCCGGACTCCCGAAGTTGAGACCATCGGTGATCGCCAGGGGCTCGCCGCCGCTACAGACAATATTACGGGCGGCCTCCGCCACGGCGATTTTCCCGCCTGCAAAGGGATCCAGGTAAGCGTAGCGGGAATTACAGTCTGCCGTTAAGGCCAAGGCTTTGTTGGTGCCGCGGATGCGGATCACCGCTGCATCCGACCCCGGACCGACCAGCGTTGACGTGCGGGCCATATAGTCGAATTGTTGCCAAGCCCATTGTTTGCTGGCAATATTGGGAGAAGCCAGAAGCTCTAGCAGGACCGTATTATAATCCTCAGGCTCTTCAATGGTGGCCAGCGGCAAGTCCGCAGTAGTCTTAAGATAAGCCGGTTCTTTGCTTTCCGGGTAGTAGACCGGGGCCTCTTCGGCCAGACTGTGGGCGGGGATTTCGGCCACGATCTCACCGTGCATCCGGATCTTGAGCATCCCACCTTCCGTGACACGCCCAATGGTGGTGGAAGTGAGGCCCCAGCGCTTAAAGACCGCATGGACCTTCGCCTCTTTTTCCGGGGTCACGACGAGGAGCATCCGTTCTTGCGATTCGGCCAGCATAATCTCGTAAGGGGTCATGCCTTCTTCCCGGCAAGGAACCTTGGACAGTTCAACATCCATCCCGGTCCCTCCGCGGCTGGCCATCTCCGAGACGGCACACGTCAGACCGGCGGCACCCAGGTCTTGAATCCCTTCCACATCGCCGTTGTTGATCAGTTCGAGACAGGCTTCGAGCAGTAGTTTTTCGGTAAAGGGATCACCCACTTGGATGTCGGGGGCCTCGGTTTCTTCACTTAGTTCCACCGAGGCAAAGGCGGCACCGCCCATCCCATCCCGACCGGTGCGGGCGCCGGCGAGAATCACCGGGTTACCGATACCGGTCGCTTTCCCCAGCCGGAGTTTGTCTATTTCCAGGAGACCAACACACATGGCATTGACCAAAGGATTTCCTTGATAGCAGCGGTCAAAATAGATTTCGCCGCCGACGGTCGGGATCCCGATCCGGTTGCCGTAACCGGCAATCCCGGCGACGATCTGTTCAAACAGGTAGCGGACCCGTTCGTCGGTAAGGGGGCCAAAGCGCAGGGAATTGAGGAGCGCGATCGGCCGGGCCCCCATGGTGAAGATATCGCGGATAATCCCACCAACGCCGGTTGCGGCTCCCTGGTAGGGTTCGACCGCCGAAGGATGGTTGTGGGATTCGATTTTAAAGCAGACAGCCAGCCCGTCGCCGATCTCCACCACTCCGGCATTCTCCCCGGGACCCTGTAGAACCCGCGGACCGGTGGTGGGGAAGGTTTTTAACACGGCTTTGGAATTTTTATAGGAACAGTGTTCCGACCACATGACACTGAACATCCCCAGCTCCAAACGGTTGGGTTCCCGCCCTAAGGCCTCCTTGATCCGGTCGTATTCATCGTCCCGCAGTCCCAACTTGCGCCATTCTTCTGGTCTCATTGTCTACCCTCCCAGTATTTTATGATTGATTTGAAAATGGTCAGGCCATCGGTGGAGCCCAAAACGGCCTCCCCCGCCCTTTCCGGATGGGGCATCATCCCCAAGACATTCCGGGTTTCATTACAGACGCCGGCAATATTGCTCACCGAACCATTGGGGTTGGCTTCCTCCGTAGTCTGGCCGTTTTGGTCAGCATAGCGAAAGACGATCTGGCCGTTTGCTTCGAGTTTTTGTAAGGTGGCTGCATCGACATAATAGTTGCCTTCATCGTGGGCGATGGGGATGGAAAGTAGCTGTTTCCGGTCGAGATTGCGGGTAAAAGGGGTCTCCGTATTCTCCACCCGCAAAGTGGTAAAGTGACAACGAAACCGCGTGTCGGTATTGGTGTAGAGGGTGCCCGGTAGGAGCCCGGCTTCGGTTAAGACCTGAAAGCCGTTGGCAATCCCCAGGACTAACCCGCCCTGGTGGGCAAAGTCAACCACCGCCGACACGACCGGTGAGTAGCGGGCCAGGGCACCGCCGCGGAGGTAATTACCGTAGGAGGAACCGCCCGGTAAAAGCAGGCAGTCAAAGCCCTGAACGGAACGTTCTTCATGCCAGATATATTCGACCGGCGCGCCCAGGATATCCTTGACCAGATGATACGCATCCAGGTCACCGCTGGACCCGGGAAACACAATTACTCCAAACTTCATGACGCAACCTCCACCAGGGTAAAGGTGTAATCCTCGATTACCGTGTTGACCAGTAAACGGGTACAGAGCTCTTGTACTTTGGCTTCGGCGGCTGCCCGGTCGGGGGCGCTGAAGGTTACTTCCAGGTATTTGCCGACCCGCACCTGGTCCACCTCGGCATAGCCCATAGCGGCCAGGGTCTTTTCGGCCGCTTGGCCTTGGGGATCGAGGATACTCGGTTTCAATAAGACTTTAATTTCGGCACGCCACATTTACTTTTCGCCTCCTGTTAAACGATTGTAGATCTCTTGATAAGCGGCTTCGACACCGCCCAAATCACGACGGAAACGGTCTTTGTCCAGCTTCTCTTTGGTAGTCGCATCCCAGAAACGGCAGGTATCAGGGGAAATTTCGTCCGCCAGCAGCACCTGACCATTGTGCAGCCCGAACTCCAGTTTATAGTCGACCAAAATCACATTACAGGTCTTCAGGTGTGCGGTGAGGATTTCGTTGATCTTTAGGGCCTGCGTGGCCATGAACTTAATCTGTTCCGCTGTGGCCAGCGCCAAAATGGCGATGTGGTCTTCGTTGATGAGGGGATCGCCTAAAGCATCATCTTTGTAGTAGAATTCGACGACGGGACGGGGGAGAACCAGCCCTTCCTCCAGACCGAGGCGTTTCGAGAGGCTACCCGCGGCGATATTCCGCACCACCAGTTCCACCTTGATGATCTCTGCCCGCTTGACCAACATTTCCCGGTCGGAAAGCAACTTGACAAAATGGCTTTCGACGCCGGCCTGTGCCAGCAGGGTAAAGAAGAAAGCGGAAATTTTGTTGTTGAGGATCCCCTTGTTCGCGATCACCCCTTTTTTTTGACCGTTAAAGGCGGTGGCGTCATCTTTGTATTCGGCAATGAGGAGATCCGGGTCTGCGGTGGTGTAAATCCGTTTGGCCTTTCCTTCATAGAGTAAAACTTTTTTGTCCATGCGGAGCCAACTCCTTTCTAAGTTCTGAGCGATTTTAAACGTATCGCATTAAATGCCCACCCGGGCAAAGATCTCATCAATATGCGCCAAATGGTAAGTTGGGTCAAAACAGGCGGTCAGTTCTTCCGGGTTGAGGACGGCGGTGACCGCTGGATCCGCTTTGAGGAGATCGACAAAGGGGATCTGCTCCGCCCACGCCCGCATCGCATTCTTCTGGACCAAATCATAGGCGGTTTCCCGTTTTAAGCCTTTATCAATCAGGGTGAGGAGGACGCGCTGGGAGTAGGTCAGCCCGAGCGTGCGTTCCATGTTTCGTTGCATGTTTTCGGGATAAATGTGTAGATCGGTGATGATCCGGGTCATACTGTTAAGCATATAGTTCAAGAGGATGGTACTGTCCGGAATAATGACCCGTTCCACCGAAGAGTGGGAGATATCCCGTTCATGCCAGAGCGGCATGTTTTCCAGTGCTGCCAGGGCGTTGGCCCGGACCACCCGGGTGAGCCCGCTGATCTGTTCACAGCTGACCGGGTTCCGTTTATGGGGCATGGCCGACGAACCTTTCTGTCCAGCGTAAAAGGGCTCTTCCACTTCTCTGGTTTCAGTTTTCTGGAGAGCGCGGATCTCGGTGGCCAACTTGTCCAAGGTTCCGGCCGTAATGGCCAGCGCCGTCATGAACTCGGCATGCCGATCCCGTTGGAGGATCTGGGTGGAGATCGGGGCCGGTTTTAACCCCAGTTTGGTACAGACGTACTCCTCCACAAAGGGCGGGATATTGGCAAAGGTACCGACCGCACCGGAGAGTTTACCGTAGGCGATGGTCGCCCGGGCTTGCTCCAGCCGGGCTAGGTTCCGTTGCATTTCGGCCACGTAAAGGGCCATTTTTAAACCGAAAGTGGTCGGTTCCGCATGTACGCCGTGGGTCCGGCCCATCATCACCGTTAATTTGTGCTCCCGTGCTTTATCTTTCAACGCGGTGAGCAGTCTTTGTACATCGCCAAGCAACAGATCGACGGCTTCGGTCATTAAGGCGGCTAACGCCGTATCCACCACGTCGGAAGAGGTGAGTCCGTAGTGCAGGTATTTCGATTCGTCCCCCAGGCTCTCCGCCACACAGCGGGTAAAAGCCACCACATCGTGGCGGGTCACCGCTTCCAGCTCTAAAATTCGTTCCACAGAAAAGGAAGCGCGCTCCCGGAGGCGCTCGACGGCTGCTTTCGGGATCACATTCAGCTCAGCCCAAGCTTCGCAGGCGTAGATCTCGATCTCCAGCCATTTCTTGAATTTGTTCTCCAGGGTCCAAATTGCCGCCATTTCTGGTCGGCTATAGCGCTCAATCATCCCTTGTCACCTCGGTGTTTTGTTAGTTGTTATTCTGATCCGACAGGTACGCCCGCCATCCGATCGCCTCCAGCCGGCTGGCCTTGTCCTCGACTTCCTGGGCGAGCTTTTTCTTGTACTCCCGGATTTTCTGGCGGAAAGTCGGGTCGGCGACCCCTAAAATCTCCACTGCCAGGAGGCCAGCGTTTTTCGCGCCATTGATCGCCATGGTCGCGACGGGAATCCCCGGCGGCATCTGGACCGTGGAATAAAGGGCGTCCGCGCCGTCTAAAGCTTTACCCAGCACTGGGACACCAATCACCGGTAACTCGGTATAGGCGGCGATCACCCCGGCTAAATGGGCGGCACCACCCGCACCGGCAATAATAACCTGTAGACCGCGGTCGGCCGCGTTTTTTGCATAAGCTTCCGCCCGGGCTGGGGTGCGGTGGGCCGATACCACCGAAAGTTCATAAGCGACCCCAAACTCCTCCAGTACCGCGGCGGCGGCACTCATCACGGGTAAGTCGGAGTCGCTGCCCATGATAATACCGACCAAGGGTTTTTCACTCATTTTTGGTCCCTCCTTAGGTTTCTTGTCTGCTTCTCCAGGAAAGATGATGGTCAATAATCACCTGTAATGAACAGTCGCCTCTTTTTTGCTTCTCTTGCTTACCATGGCTGGCGTGAGCGGCTACTACTTAGTATTTGCCGACAACATCTAAAAAGCCCAGCCAAGTAGGTTAGTGGAGCGAAACCTACCCGGCTGGGCTTTTGTCCCTTCGGTGTAGCACGACGTGCCTGCGCCACTTGGACCTGCCCGCTAACGCGGCGGAACCCTAGGCGCACTTTCCCCCGTAGTCAGATAATTTACGGTTATCTGGTAGAAACTTTCAGGCCATATCCCTGAGATTATACGAGTTTACTTATTCAATTGTAATTGGT
>DUQQ01000006.1 GCA_012837705.1 Hydrogenispora sp. | reverse complement strand
GGACTGCTATTTTCATATGAATCCTCCGTTCTTTTAACTATGAAATCCACCTGCTCTCTAATCTGGGCAATGGTTTTCTTATCCAAGAGCCGATCTAAATCTTCCACTTCCACAATAAATTAGTCACCTTCCCATAGTTTATGGCATATGTCTTTTGCGTCTTATATTATACCTGTTTCTAGCATATGTCAATAACTTTTTAGGGAAAAAACCGCCATAATGAAAAGGATTCTCTCTCAACTGGCGGCCAGCTTGAATGGTTTAGTAGAGAATTTTCCGTCAGGTTGTATCTGTGAATAATTACATCCTCCGTAAGAGTAATCCACAGAACGATCAAGTTCGTTGTCCTCATTACTAACTCCATCAAGCAGATCTCGTCCTTGACATGGTCGTATTATTCAACCCCGCCCTGTATCGATGCCTTATCGTTTTAACTCTATGTCTTTTCTGTAACACGGTGTGCAAATCAATAAGAATTAGCAGGATGGCAGAAGCTTTTCAACAGATCTTTACCATCCCCCCATTTCTCTACAAGAGCAGCATAAATGGGGAAAACTTGCAAACGGCAACCGGTGATGATGGCTACCGTCTGATGGCGCCTGGTTCGGCCGCCTCGGTAATAATATGCAGGAGGGCAAGCCCCCGGAAAATAAAGAAGATATGGGCGGTAAAAATATAAATAGTGAAATGGCGGGCAGGATTATTGTTAGTCTACCCCGAAAACTAATGATGGACCAACCGCCGGTGAAAAAAGACGGCACCGGCAGATATGCTAAGCTCGAAAGTGCGAGACAGGAAAGACAAGGAAGGAAGGCGTAAGCGTTGATTGCTTATTATGTGGACAACTCTATTCATCAGATCCCTTCATTTATTTATATTGCGAAAGTCTTGGGCGGAACGGTCCTGACCGACGGGCCGGATTCCTTTCGGATCCTGCGCGAAGATTTTCCCGAAGTGAAGGCGGAATTACACGCCACCCGGGCCGAAATGCAACGGAGATTGGCAGAACTAAAACCGGAAGCCATTATCCAACCGGATTATTCCAAAAGCTACTTGAATGTGAAATTTGATACCGCTCATATCCAGGTCTTTCACGGGACTTCCGACAAAACTTATGGGTATAGCGGTAAAATCCGGGATTATGACTTCCTTTTGCTCCCGGGGCAGCGGGCTTGCCGGACGATGAAGGCTGCTGGTTTACTCACAGAAAACAATTACGCCATTGTCGGTTATCCTAAAGCCGACCGCGTTTTCAAGGGGGAGTTTAACCGGGAGGAAACCATAAAGCGCTTGGGTCTTGATCCGGATTTACCCACAGTTTTATACGCACCCACCTGGCAAGATAGCAAATTCAATACCAGTTTGCCCAAATATGGCACGGAGGTTCTTTCCGGAGTGCTGGAAGGGTATAACTTAATCGTGAAACTCCATCCTAATACTAAAAGGTATGACCGGCGCAATTACCGCATGGTGGAAACGTTGGCTGGCCAAAACCCCAGGATTAAATTGCTGGGTTATGAATATGATGTCATTCCGATCATGGCGGGGGCTGATCTCTTGATTGCCGATATTTCTGCGGTTACCCATGAATTTCTCTGTTTTGACCGGCCTTTTGTCTTTCTTGACCCCCGTCCTATAACCTTTGGCCAACGGAAGACCTGGGTTTGGCGGTGCGGGCCCGTAGTGAAACGCCGCGGTCAGGTTTGGGCGACGGTGCAAGAGGCTTTAGCCCATCCGGAAGCCTACGCGAAAGAGCGCCAGAGCGCCCGGAAAGAGATATTTCATCAACCCGACGGGCATGCCTCCGAACGGGCGGCGGAGGCCATCCGTGACTTCTTAGAGAAAAGAAGGAAAGGACAGGCTTGATTTTGTTGAAAAGAATGAACAAAGGACGAATAAAAGAAACCAAAGATCAAATAAACACCGGTTACCGGCTCTTTCTCTACGTAAAACCCTATTGGAAGGAATTCAGCGGAGCCATTTTGGCGATGGTCATTGTCTCCCTCGTTAATCTGGCTTTTCCTTATCTTTTTGGGAATTACCTTATTGATCGGGTTTTTAATGCCGGGGGAAACTTAAAGCTCTTAAATGTAATTGTGGTGAGCGTTCTCTTGCTCGCTCTTGTAAAAGGTTTTTTCTCTTATTTCCAACGTTACCTCACCAGTTATCTGGGGCAACGGGTGGTAACGAACCTGCGGGAAGAGGTATTTCAACATCTTCAGAGGATGTCGGTGGGGTTTTTAGAGGGGCAGCGAGTAGGCGAGCTGATTGCCAGGATCACCAGTGACGTGGGGCAAATTCAAAATATTGTTTCCTCCGGGGTCATCTCCCTCCTTTCCAACGGCTTCATGCTGGTGGGGATCCTGGTCGCTGTTTTTTTGCTAAACTGGCGGCTGGCTTTAATTACCCTCACCGTGTTACCGCTCATTGTTTATGTAGTCTTCAAAGCCGGCCATCGGATCCGGGGGATCAGCCACCGGGTGCAGGAAACCATTGCCGATCTGACGGCAGTGCTCCAAGAGATTTTTACCGGAATCAGAGTAGTAAAAGCTTTTACCATGGAAAAACACGAGGCGAAAAGGTTTGCTCGGGAAAACGAAGCCAGTTTCAATGCGAATATGAAGTCGGCCCAAGCGATCGCCTTTTTAACCCCGACGGTGGAGATCCTTTATGTGGTGGGGCTTGCCCTGGTGCTCTGGTATGGCGGGATGGAGGTTTTCTATGGCCGGTTAACCACCGGGAGTTTAGTCACCTTCTTTACCTACATCGGGATGCTCGGAACCCCAATCACCACCCTGACCAACACCATCAACACTTTTCAGCAGGCGCTGGCCGGCGCGGACCGGTTGTTTGAGATCCTGGACCACCAGGAAGATCTAAAGGACAAACCAAACGCCATCGTCTTGCCGGAAATCAGGGGTGAAGTGGAATTTGTCAATGTCAGCTTCGGGTACCGTCCGGGCCAAGAGATTCTATCCGGGATCAATTTAAAGGTAGCCCCCGGTGAAGTGGTAGCCCTGGTGGGGCCCAGCGGGGCCGGGAAAACCAGTCTGGTTAATTTAATACCCCGTTTTTACGTGCCGACCAGCGGGGCGGTGCTGGTGGACGGGTATGATGTGCGGGATGTAAAAATCTCGTCTCTGCGTCGGCAGATCGGCCTGGTCCCCCAGGAGACGATTTTATTTGGTGTCTCCATCTGGGAGAATATTGCCTACGGGAAACCGGACACCACCGAAGAAGAGATTATCAACGCAGCAAAGATGGCCAATGCCCATGAGTTCATTACCTCGCTCCCCAACGGCTACCAAACCCTGGCCGGGGAACGGGGTTCCCAGCTTTCGGGGGGACAAAAGCAACGGATTGCCATCGCTCGGGCGCTCCTGCGGAACCCGCGGATCCTGATCCTGGACGAAGCCACCTCGGCTTTGGATACAGAAGCGGAACGGCTGGTGCAGGAGGCCTTGGAACGGTTAATGAAAGGAAGAACCACCTTTATCATTGCCCATCGCCTCTCCACCGTCCAGGGGGCGGACAAAATTGTCGTCCTTTCCCACGGAAAAATTGTGGAGGTTGGTACCCATGGGGAGTTATTACAGGCCCATGGGTTATATGCGAAAATGCATGGCGAGGGTGCGATCTTCCACAGTGTCGAAGAGGGGGAGGGTAAAGGGTGAGTACTGTGAGAAATGAAGAGCACCGGCGGGTGCTTTTGCTTAGTAACGGCCACGGCGAAGATGAGATCGCCGCGATTTTAGGCGAACAGTTGGAGCAAGTTGCGCCCGAATTTGAACTGCTGGGCTTCCCGCTGGTTGGGAACGGACGGGCTTATGCCGTAAAAGGAATTTCGGTACTGATGGATGCCAAGCCCTTGCCCAGCGGGGGCTTTACCCGGAACAACCTGGGTAATTTCCTCCGGGATGTAAAAGCGGGGCTCTTTCGGCAGATTGGCGCCCAGGTGAACATGCTCCGTCAATTAAGGGGAAGTGTAGATTTGGCGGTCTGTGCCGGAGATGTTTATCTATTAACCTTGGCGGGGCTTTTTTTAAAGCAACCCATTTTCTTTTTGCCAACCGCCAAATCCGACTATATTGCCGCCCATCTTTGGATCGAGCGCCGGATCATGCACCGGTTTTGTCGGCAAATCTTTCCCCGGGATGCCCAGACGGCCGGTTCGTTGGTGCGCCACGGTTTACCAGCTGAGTTTGTCGGTAATCTTATGATGGACTGCTTGACTTTGACCAACCCGGCGGCTTTTCAGGAAAAGGCGGGCTGGGTTATTCTCCTCCTTCCGGGCAGCCGGGAGGAGGCCTATACCAATATGCGGGATCTGACGGCGGCGGTGTTGGCTTTAGAAAAAATGGCGGTGGGGCAAGAGACCAAGGAAAGACGCCGCTATTTCGTGGCTTTGGCCGGCAGTTTGAACTTTCAGGAACTCAGTAAACGACTGAGTCCGGAGGGCTGGATGACAGTGGAACCGACGGCGAAAGAAATTGAAGAGGGCGTCCGGGGACATCTGGACCGAGTAGAGGCTTGGGGCTCGTTACGGATCACTATCGTGCAAGGACGGTTCGGTGATCTCTTGGCTGCCTGTGATCTCGTGATTGGGCTGGCGGGAACCGGCAATGAACAGGCCGCCGGGATGGGAAAGCCGGTCCTCACTTTTCCGGGACGGGGTGCCCAATTTACAAGGATGTTTGCAGAAAGACAGAAACGGTTACTCGGAGAGGCTGTTTGCCTGCTTCCCAGGGAGCCGGAGGTGGTGGCCAAAACCGCCTTGGCGCTGCTTTGTGACTCGGCGGCCCAGGAGAAGATGGGCCGCTGCGGGCGGCAGCGGATGGGCGAGCCGGGCGGAGCCCGGAAGCTTGCCCTCCGGATCAAGGAGTACCTGTCCTGAGGTTTTATGGCTCCTTTTTTGCCATGGCTTCCTTCAGCCCCTGGACATAAACGTAACTCCGCATGATACTGAGGATCAAGTTGAAGGCGAATTTATACCCTTTTTGTTCGCAGAAGGTCAGGAGTTTGGTGGCACCCGGCCGTTCCGGCCAGCGGAAAGGGGTTAAAAATTTTATCCAAGCAAAAAAAACTGGCGAGATCAGGGTCACCATTTTTACACTGAAGGAAGGATGCTTTCGGTAAAAGAGGACGGCCATATGACCCCGTTCCCGCTCTTTCTGGAGGATAGCCGGGATTTTTTCCGAGGTAACGGGAGCTTGTACGTGGTAACTCCAAGCGGAGAGACTTTTTACTCGCTTTAAGCCCAGCTGACGCAAACGGTGACCAAGCTCCAAATCTTCCCAGCCGTATTCGACGAAACTCTCATCAAAGAGACCGGCAGCAATAAGCTTTTCCCGTTGCACCGAGACATTGCCGGTGGCAAAGAAAGCCCGGGAATAGTCATTATACTGCGGTGCTTTCTCGTTGGGATCCGCCGGGACGGGCGTATTCAGGACGGAACCGATGACAACCAAACCGGGGCGCGTATGGGCGTCAAGATGGCTGGCGATAAATTCACGCCGGACGATCATATCGCTGTCCAAAAAGATGATGATGGGGGCCCGGGCGGCTAAGGCTCCGGTATTCCGGGCGCGCGCGCGCCCCGAATGTTCCAACCGGATGTACCGCAGGGCACAGGGGGCTTCCTCTTGTAAGCCAGCAACGACGGCCGGCGTTTCATCGGTGGACCCGTCATCCACCACAATCAGTTCGTAAGACGTGGGAGGAACCGTCTGGTTAAAGAGGGCCCTTAAGCAAAAGGTAAGCAGAAACTGGGAATTGTAAGTAGGAATTACTACACTGGCATTTAAGCCCATCGTCAAAAACTCCTTTTGTGCCAACAGTCGCCTTGATCATAACATTTTCTATTAAAGGCCGTCAATTCTTGATGTTTGATATGGGAAAAAAGAAAAATGGGTGGCGAAAAAATGAAAGAGTCCGTTGATGTGGTCATTACCGTCAATAGTCCGGGAGAGGTTTCCGGATGGTTAAAACCGGTTGTTGAAGCGCTGGCGGCTTCTCCAGGGGCATACCGGATCACGGTCTTTATTCCACCTTGTCCTTTTGCCAGCGGGGCTGAAAGCCGGGTTGTCGAGGAGTTACCCCAAGTGGAACAGGTGGTGGGGCCAAGAGAGACAGTCCGCTTCATTATAAGCGGGAAAGTACCGGCCGGGTTTAACCCGGCGGGGAAGGGAATAGCCCTGTTTTTGGGGGGCGATCTGGCCTATGTCGCCTTATTGACAAAACGCCTCCGGTACCCGGCGGTTGCCTACACCGAGGGGCTGACTGGCTGGACCCGCTCTTTTACCCGTTTTGCTATGCCTTACTCTTGGATGGCAGATAAAGTCAAGGATCCGGCGGTGAAAAAGAAAACGGCGGTAATTGGCAATTTGATGTTAGATGCGGTCAAACCACAGTACACGAAGGAACAGTTGAAGAAAATGATTGGGAATGAACAAGCCCCCGGATTATTACTGCTCCCCGGAAGCCGTCCCGTTCATTTCCAATATATGCTTGCCTATTACGTAAAAACCATTGAAAAAATCAAAGAACACCTTCCTACGCTAGCCACGGCGCTTAGCATTTCCCCCTTTGTGACGGAAGAACAGTTGGTGGCCGCCCTTTCCGGCTGGGGGGCAGAGGAATGGGGATTGTCTGCTACTTATCTTCCGTCAAGGGAAATGAATTATAACACCGAAGGTCCTTTACAACCATTGGGTGAGATTAGAACGGCGACCGGTGTTCATCTTCCTTGTTTCCATCATCAACAATATAACTTGATGAATTGGGCGGACTTGGCATTGACGATCCCGGGGACGAATACGGTGGAACTGGCGGCCCTGGGCGTACCGATGGTCGTCACCGTACCGTTGACCCATCCGGAGGAGATTCCCCTTGAGGGGCTGGCCGGTTTGATCGGTAGAGTTCCCTTCCTTGGTAAATTGTTGAAAAGGAAGTTGGTCCCGAAGTTCCTAACCAAAATAAAATTTTCGGCTTGGCCCAACCGTTTGGCCAAGGCACAGATTATCCCTGAGTTAATCGGGATGATCTCCCCTGAGGAAGTAAGTAAGACGGCCGTTGGTATCCTGAAAGATGAATCAGTCCGGCAACAGATAGCCGACCGGCTCAAACAAATTGTGGGTGAACCGGGTGCTGCTCAACGTTTGGTCGGCATTCTCCAAGAGGTCCTGTCCGAGAATGATTAACGAGAAAATATAAAAACTCAGGTGTTTTTCCTGAGTTTTTCTTTTTTGCTTGTTTATTGAAGAGGAAAATCGTTTTATCCTGCTACCTCCGGCGAATCCAGGATCTGGACGGTTGTATATTGGAAGGCTTCATGTTCGATCAGGCCCAAGAGAAACCCGCTATAGGCGGCAAACAAATCGTTAATGGCTGTGTGGAAATAAAAGGAGATTAAGACAGCGATAATGACGCGCTGGAGCGGAGTTAGCCCTTTAATCATATTCCGCAGGATAACAAATAACTGCCAACCCCAAAAAAGTAATCCCCCCACCAGACCCCAGCCGATAAAGACTGTTAAATAATTACTATGGGCACAAGTAACGTTCAGATTTTTCGCAATAAAAATTTCCGGTTTATATCGTTCATAAACAGCGCCGAAATTACCGGGGCCAACTCCAAAAAGAGGATAATCTCGGATAATATTAAGACAGCTCTTCCAGATGTTAATTCGCGTCATATGTTCTTCCAGGCGAAAAGCGGAGAGGAAACGGTCTCCGGAAAAAAAATAAAGAATGAGCGTAACCAATCCGGCGCCAATGATAGGAAGAAGCCCATTTTTTAGGAGTAAAAAAACGATGGCCACCTGGGAACCGACCATTGCCCCCCGGGAACCGGAAATCACCAAGCCGAATGTACACAGGAGGAAAGCGATAACGTTCTCAATAAGACAACGTTTTTCCTTCCAATAAATTAATAAACTACCAAAGGCACCAACTAAGCCGGCCTGGAATAGTAAGCCGAGGCCATTGTCGGCTATATAAAGGATCTCCCCCCGTCCACCATTCTTAAAGTTGTACAACAACCGAATTGTACCAATGGATAATTGTAAGTCAAAACAATGGGCGATGATTGCAATGAGCGAGAGAAAAGCCGCCCCCCGGATCAAGTCTTGCATAAAAGTAGCCGGATCCTGGATTACCCAACGTCCCAGAATATAAAGCCAAATAAAGAAGAAGGGAACCAAAGAACTGGGCAAGGCAACCGACTTGTTAATTGCCAAAAGAACACTGATTACAGTGGAGATGGCGAGTAAAGACCAAAAATATAAGTTAGCGCGGTCTGCTTTCACCTTTTTTAACAGACCACGGGTTTTGGTCAGGCTTAGATATACTGTCCCGATGAGGGTAAAAAGGGGGTTGAACAACATAGTCAGCCCCGTAAACCTTTCCATCCGGCTACTTTGAGACATTTCACATCCTCCTCACTGTAACACTTGCAAAAGATATTCGCGTTTCTGCCTGTATTTCCTCTTAAGTATTTATATTTGGTTCAGCTTGTTATTTTTATTTATAATTAGGTAAACAGGATTTACCTTTTCTGCACTACGGAAGATATGCTATAATCGTAAGTGTTTCAGGGCTCCCTCGTTATTTTGGTGGTGTCCTTGAAAGGGTTTCTGCAAACTTTGCTGAATAGAATTGCTAACTGTGGACAAGCTCTCCATTCCATTCCCGATCAACCAGCTTACCAAGGAATAAATCTTAATCTTTTTCACGAGGAGACGATAATAATAATGGGTTCCGGCGGTTGCGGGAAGTCCGTCCCCACACTGAGATTGGTTAAAGTTTCACCGGGATTGATAATGCCCGTTTCCGGCGGCCGGTGGTGCCGGGGGATCAAATGTATTTGGATGTAGAAATCCTGCGGGTCAAGGGGAATGTCTGCCGGGCCCAGGGAACAGCAAAAGTGGACGGTGTAACAGTAGCCGAAGCTCAACTTATGTTTGTTTTAGACGCCAAGAATAATAATGCTTAAGAAACTTAATCTATCTGTGATTAGGAGGTCCCTTGCATGAAGGTAGTGGAGAATAAAGTAGTCGCAATCCGACAAATTCATGAAACGGCTTTAGTGCATCCCGGAGCGAAACTGGGAAAATATGTGGTAATCGGTCCGTACGCGATAATCGGCGAGCACGTGGAGTTGGGAGACGGTTGTGTGGTGGGACCTAATGTGGTGATTGACGGATGGACGATGATTGGTAACAATAATAAATTTTACCATGGCGCTTCCATCGGCGTTGAACCCCAAGACTTAAAGTTCAAGGGCGAAAAGAGTTACTTGTTTATCGGTGATAATAATATCTTCCGGGAGAGCGTGACGGTGAGCCGCGGGACCGAAGGGGGCGGAGGAGAAACCCGGATCGGTAATAATAACTTGTTTATGGCCTATTCCCATGTGGCCCATGACTGTCAGGTGGGCAGTTATGTGGTCGTGGCCAACTGTTCAGCCCTCGCCGGCCATGTAACGGTAGAAGACCGGGTGACGATCGGCGGGTTGTCCGGGATTCACCAGTTTACGAAGGTGGGCAAGCTAGCGATGATCGGCGGCTGCACCAAAATCGTCAAAGATGTGCCGCCTTTTATTATTGCCGACGGAAATCCGGCCCGGGTTGCCGGAATTAATATTGTCGGTCTCCGCCGGACCGATGCCCCTCCCGATGTCCGAAATGAAATCAAAAGAGCCTGCCGGATTCTTTACCGCTCCAACCTTTCCATCGAGCAAGCAATTGAAAAGATGGAGCATGAACTCAAGAGCATTGCGGAGATCGATCATTTTATCCGTTTCTTACGCAGTACGGATCGGGGAATCTGCCGCTAAAGCGGAATGCGGCCCTCCCTTCGCTTTGTTTCCGTTTTCTCCCTTTTTTAAAAATAAAAAAGACACCGCAGCGCGGTGTCTTCTTTCCACAACAAAAATGACTCTTGAAACCCAGCTGCTTATTTCCTTACCCGGTTTGCCCGCTTGCTTTCTTCCTGCTTACCAACTTACTGTTTGCCTGCTTCCCTACTGCCAACTTGCTACTAGCCAACTTGCGACTTTTTCACCTCATACCCGAGGGTCGTGATGGCCTTTTCAATTTGGTCGATTGATATCTTTTCATCATCAAAGTTCAGCTTTACTTTACTTGCGTTGAACATGACCTTGACACTTTCCTGCTCCACGCCTTCCAAAGCCTTTACCGCATTGTCAATTTTCTGCATACATGAGGGGCAAGCTAAGGTTTCCAGTTGAATTGTGGCTTTTTTCATCTTCATCCTCCTCAAAAAACATTTTTACTTAATGGATATTGTTCCTTCTTTACCGCCAATTGCTTTCATCCTGCATTTACCGACAATTAACCGGTGAGTTTCGCGTGTTATCTTAATC
>DUQQ01000095.1 GCA_012837705.1 Hydrogenispora sp. | reverse complement strand
GTAATTGGTAAAATACTGATATTACAATATAAAGAGTAGCAGATTTGCCGGGTGCTGTCAATACAAGAGGGCCCGGTATTTTCCTTTGGTGTTTTGAAAATAGGTTAAAATGTTGCGGTTGGTGCCGTCGGAAAGGAGAGGCTAGGGGGGGTAGACACGGTAAAAATCCATTATTTCCTTGTGATTACGATCCGGTTGGTGTATAATTTGTTTTGAGTTATATTTAAGAATTAAGAATAATCTTAAGGATGCCGGTCACCTCTTTATAAAACAATGGTTAAAGACAGTTGGTTAGTGGCGAAAGGGGAACCTAAACCTTAGCCCCTTCGTTATAGGGTAACGAAGGACCGAGAGGGATTCCAGTATGAGAAGGAGGATTAGTTTGAAATTGGCAAACAAGGATCGAAGTAAAGCGGATAAGCATCCCGGTTTCTTTGGCAAATTACTATTCAATACGGATGTTTATCGCAGAGTCGGCGGCTATCTCCTTTGCGGCCTACTTCTTTTTATCGTAGCGTGGGCAGTCGGCTACTTCTTGCTCAGTGAAGGTTTCCTGAAAAACACGTTTTTAGTGGATAAGATCTTTGGCGTTAAAGGTTCCGAAACGCTCGGAACGTGGTGGGCCGAACGCCTGGGCGAAACCATCAAAATTTTCAAGTGGGAGATTAACACGGCGGACACCTTTGGGACTTGGGGAAATATCCTGCTGGTTACGGTTAAAATCTTCGCTCATCATTTCTTGATCGTGCTCTTATTCGTTTTCTTCCTGAACCGTTTTAAGGTGGGCCGGTCTACTTTAGCCCTGTTTTACTTTTTAATTTATACAGTCTTAACGGGACTGGTCGCGGGGACCAATTCCTACCCCTATCCGGCGCAGGGTTTAGTCCGGATTGGAGCGCTGGTTACTTTCCTCCGTTTTGCGGTTTGGGTCTGGTTTTCCTACTCTCTACTCTTGGCCTCAACGGTGAACTGGACCTGGCTACAGACCAGCTCCTTTACGGATGGCTCCTGGCAAAAAGAGGGGAAATTCTGGTCCGGACCGCAGCTCTTCGGTGATACGAAAGAAGTGTTTATCTTCGGCCTTCTTTTTCTCTTGGTTTCCAGTTTTGCCGAAGCGCGTTTAATCGTCTTTTATGGGCATCATCTCTTTTAACTTGCTTTGGATTAGAAATTTGTTGGCGGTAGCCCGGAGAATCTCCGGGCTCTTTACATTAGACCGGAAAAAGGGGAAGCTAGATCAGAACCAGATCGTAAAAAGCTAAAAAGGGGCCATGTTCATGACGGATCATTACTTTACTGTTGAACCCGGCTCGGCCCATCAACCGCGGGAAATTGCGGTTACCATCCGCGGAAAAACGCTGCGCTTAAAGACCGATGCCGGTGTATTCTCGCGCGACCGGTTGGATTTGGGGACAAAGGTTTTGGTGGAAAGTTTGGACCTCACTGGTGTGCAGGCACCATTAGATCTGGGCTGCGGCTACGGTCCGATCGGATTAGCGGTGGCACAGGAGCTGCCGACGGTCCAAGTTTACATGAGCGATCTGAACCGGCGTGCAACAGAACTGGCCGCCGAAAATGCGGCCTTAAACGGGATCAACAATGTTGTTATCAAGCAAGGCGACGGTTTTCAGCCGTGGCAGGACCTCTATGCTTCCGGTTTCCGCTTTGATCTGGTGGCGATCAACCCACCGCTTCGGGCCGGAAAAGAAACGGTGCTGCGCCTTTTTCGTGAGGCCCGGGACTATCTGGCCCCGTCGGGACAGTTGTGGGCGGTGATCCGGACCAGCCAGGGGGCCAAAACCTACCTGCGCGAGCTGCAAAGAATCTTTCCGGCGGCGGAGACGGCGGCGATCAAAAGCGGCTACCGTGTACTACGCGCTTACTTGAGATGTGGTTAGTGTGGAGTATAAGGTATTAACTTTAGAGCACCTGTTTGCTTTAGTTCTGTGACGGCAAAAGCTTTGTAAAAATTAAGCGTTGAATTGCGGAAAAACCGGCGACAAGGGGTGTTTTTTAGGCAGATGGCCTAATTGAAATTGTGCCCTTGACGAGAATCAGGTTATGACGTATACTAATATATGCTGTAGCGGGGTGTGGCGCAGTTTGGCAGCGCGTCTGCTTTGGGAGCAGAAGGCCCAGGGTTCAAATCCCTGCACCCCGACCAGTATAAAAACAAACCCCCTTGACAGGGGATTAGGCGATCAATTATAATAAACTAGTTGATAAAAGTTGCGGGAATAGCTCAGTTGGTAGAGCGTCAGCCTTCCAAGCTGAATGCCGCGGGTTCGAGTCCCGTTTCCCGCTCCAGACAAGAATTAGAAAGACTTTACTGTTTCAGTAAAGTCTTTTTTGTTTTATCAACAAACGGCAATGGGTGGTGTTTTCTTTATTTGGCGCAGAATGTTTGAAAACTCATATTATATGAGGAAGGAACGGGAGATTTATCAGGCAGCCCCGAAGACGGACTTGAGCAGGTTATTTGCAACGGTATTTCTGGCTCCGGGAGAAGGACAGCCTGATATTTTCTAGGTAGGGTAACGCGAAAAACCCAGCGGGAGGAAGACTGTGGAGAAGTTTGGTCGGATCAAGCGGGTTCTCTGGAGCGTTTTATGCGCTAATTTACTGGTGGCACTGGTTAAGATCGGAATCGGCGCCATCATTAAGAGTGTGAGTATGACGGCGGATGGGTTTCATTCTTTGGCGGATGGTTCGGCAAACCTGGTGGGCTTGATCGCCATTTATTTTGCGGCCAAGCCGGTGGATGAAGACCATCCTTACGGACATAAAAAATTTGAAACCGTGGCGGCCGTACTTATCGCCCAGAAACTTGGTTTTTTGGGGTTTAAAGTTTTAACCCGTGCGGTGCGGGGACTGGCCAATCCGGAGGTTCCGGCGATCTCCACGGCCAGCCTTCTGGTTCTGGCTGGGACTTTGGTGATCAATGTTTTCGTCGCCGGGTATGAACGGAAAATGGGGAAAAGATTGCAGAGTGATATATTGTTGGCCGATTCCGCTCATACACGGAGTGATATTTATATAACGGTTGGTGTGCTGCTCGCCCTAACCGGGATTAAACTGGGCTTGCCCGCGCGGGTTGATTCCCTAATTTCTTTGGTGGTAGCGGTGGTGATTTTCCAGGCGGCCTTGGAAATATTTCTAACCGCCGCTGGCACCTTGACCGACCGTGCGGCAATCGACCGTAAAACCATTGCGGAATTGGTATACCAGTTTAAAGAGGTTAAGGATGTGCATCAGATCCGGAGTCGAGGACGGGCGGATGAGGTCTATGTCGACCTCCATATCGAGACCGATCCGGCGATGAGTGTGGAGGAATGGCACCAACTGAGCCATGAGATTGAGGAAATGATCCGCAGTAGTACCGGGAAGGCAGTACAAACCTTGATCCACGTGGAGCCCCACGTACCGGACGCGCCAAAACAGGAGCTCGTCGCCCCTGCGGGCAAGCTGGAGCAAGCGAAAGGATGACAATTAGTTACTCGATCTCCTGATGCTTCTTGTTACTATAAATTGACAAACGGGATTAGAAAAGCTTATAATGTACTAAGGTTGTCCAAAAGAGGAAGGAGGAGCTTCTGTGGGTGAATCGATGGTCGTAACTTTGCTGGTCTTACTTTTTTTTGGCTTTTTTGCCCTGCTCAGCAATAAAGCCGAAAAAGAAGTGGATCTTTATTATGAAGAGAAAAGGAAAGCCGGGACCAGATCCCGTTAACAAAAGTGTTGTTAGATTCGGCGAATAATTTTGGAAGGAAAAGGAGGAGTTCCAGTGCGACGGGACTTACGGCGGAAGACATGGTTCATTCTGATCCTGGTGGTTGTGGTTGGGGTCTATGCCATTCTTCCTATCTTTAGCCCGACTTTAAAACAGTTGTTTTTTCGGGGAAATGATCCGATCCGCCGTGGTTTAGACTTAAAGGGGGGCATCGAAATAATCCTGGCCCCTGATTACCGGGTGGAAGATCGGGTGTTGTCTGAAGTTGAAAATTATGTCCAGAAAGGTGTTGCCGGCTTGGGGATTAATGCCCCTGCCGTTGGCCTTTTAGGAAAAGCTAATGATAATAACCGTTACGAAGGATTGGCCTTGAAGTTTGCTTCTGCTGCGGAAGCCCAGGAAGTTATGGCCGCCGGGGTGATTAAGTCGACTCTGACCTGGCGCTCGGGGGTTGAAGAGAAGAAATTAAAGCTCAACGTGGGGGTTGACCATGAGGACCCATCGGTGCTTACGGTGGCGGTCCAGGAAGACCCGGACAACTTCCCCAAGGACGCTTTATACCAAGCGAAAGTGATTATCGAAAACCGGATTAATTCCTCCGGGCTCTCGGAAACCGTGGTCCGCCTTGACCAGACCAAAGGGCGGATTGAAGTTCAACTGCCGGGAGTTCGCTCCCAAGCAGAGGCGGAACGCTTGCTCAAATCCACAGGTCGTTTAAACTTCCGCTTAGACGACAAGATTGTGATGTACGGAACCGATCTGGAAGAGGCGCAGGCTGGCTATAGTCAGCAAACCGGCGCTCCCGTCATTAATCTACGTTTCGGCCGGGAGGGAGCAAAACTTTTCGAACAGATTACAACCGAAAACGTCAATAAAGTTCTGGCCATCTATTTAGACGAGGAGATGTTGATGGCGCCGATCATTTCCGAACCGATTCCCAATGGTAACGCCCAGATCTCGATGGGAGCCGGCGTTACGCTCCAAGAAGCAAAAGATTACGCCATTTTGATGATGTCCGGCGCTTTGCCCATTTCGCTCCGCTCCGTGATGGCCACTCAAGTGGCACCGACGCTGGGGACCGAAACGGTGCGATTGAGTTTGCTTGCTGGCCTAATAGGGATTATTTTGGTTTTCCTCTTTATGATTGTCGCATACGGCCGTATGGGTGTCGTCGCTGATTTGGCGTTGGTCATCTATACTATGTTGGTGCTGGGTGCAATTGCCGTTTTACGTGGGGTGCTTACCCTTCCGGGGATTGCCGGTATAATCTTAGGGATTGGCATGGCGGTGGACGCAAACGTGATTATCTTTGAGCGGATTAAGGATGAAGTCCGCTTGGGCAAAGGGATCCATTCTGCTCTGGAGGCCGGTTTTGACCGGGCTTACGTCACCATTTTGGATTCGAATGTCACAACCTTAATCGCAGCGCTGGTGTTATACCTCTTTGGGAGCGGGGCGGTGAAAGGGTTTGCGGTTACCCTCTCGGTCAGTATTTTGGCCAGTATGTTTACGGCGCTGTTTATCAGCAAAACATTCCTATCGATTTGGATTGAAAAAGCACCGGACCGCTTTCTTGCGAAATACGGGGTTAGGGGGTGAAACGGATGAATTTGATGAAATATAAGAATCTATTCGTATCGATCGCTGTTGTCGCCATGATCTTGAGTATCGTGGTTTGGGCGGTGAAGGGACTCAACTTTGGGATTGACTTTACCGGGGGAACCAGTATCCGTTATCCTCTTACCGAAAAAGTTACCTCGACGGAGGTCTTGGCGGCACTAAACACGCCAGAGATCCAGGCTTTAGATTTGGAGCTCAGTCCGCCGCAACCCTTTAGCTATTTTGATGCGGAGAGCGGAACGCAAAAACACGGTGTTTTGATTCAAACCCGTTTTATTAACCAGGAAGAAGAGGAACTAGTCCTCAACGCGCTTAGTACGGCTTTTGGCCTCCTGGAAACCGATTCCACGTTACAGATCAACCAGGTGGAACCGATTATCGGAAAAGAGATGTTGCTCAACGCCATGTACGCGGTGGTGATTGCTTGGGTGTTGATGCTCATCTATATCGCGATCCGGTTTGAGTTTAAATCAGGTGTTGCCAGTTTAGTGGCGTTGCTTCATGATGTGTTGTTCATTATCGGGGTTTTTGCCCTCCTTGGTAAAGAGATCAATATGAACTTTGTTGCGGCGGCGCTGACGATTATTGGTTACTCCATCAATAACACGATTGTCATTTTCGACCGGGTCCGGGAGAACATGCGGTATAAAAAACGGTCGGAAACCTATGCCGAGATCGTCAATCTGTCCCTTTTACAAAGCCTACGGCGGTGCTTGAATACGGCGGTCTCAACGGTATTAGCGGTTTTAGTCCTTTATTTGTTCGGGAGTCCGGCCATTCGCGATTTCATGCTTGCCCTCCTCATCGGCTTGACGGTCGGCACTTATTCCAGCGCCTTTTTGGCCACCCCACTCTGGGCGATCTGGAAAACTGCCGAAGAGAACAAGGGGCGGACCGATGGCCTGGCGATGGCAAAAGGGAATTAAGCTTACGGTTGATGCGAAACCCTTCCTTACTACGGGAGGGGTTTCTTTCTAATTGGCCTTTTTCTCGGCCTTGGATGGTTTTACGGTTCAGGGCAAGGACACCGCCGCAGCGGGGAGGAGAAGCTGGTTCCGTGCCGAAGTCTTATCTTTAAATTACTTAAACTGTGAATGATGGAGGTGGCCGCATGCAATTTTTACTGATCCTGATGCTTATTTTTGCCATTCTGGTGGCGACCTTTGCGTTACAAAACGCTTATCCGGTGACGATCTATTTTTTAAAATGGCAATTTGAGGCCTCTTTCGCCTTAGTGGTCTTGATCTGTCTCTTAATTGGGGCGGTGGCGGTGGGTAGCCTCGGCTTGGTCCACCAGGCGACCAACCGGCTTAAAACGCGGAACAAGGACCGGGAGAAAGCAGAAAATAGCGATGAGGTTGGGGAGGCACCGGTGGAAATCCTGGATGTCGCCGACACAGGAGGCCCGGAGGAGAAGGAGAACGTAGCTGGAGGTGTGGACGATTCACCCCAAGAAGTGGAAGGTTAGTACGGTAAACGACCAATGTCCGCCCGAAGTGATCGCCGAGTTTGGCCTTTCTCCGCTCCTCGCGAAGCTTCTGGCCAAACGGAAGCTTACCACCCGTGAAAAAGTAGCCTTCTTTTTACAGGGCGGGCGGGGTGACTTGCCGTCCCCCTTCTTGCTCAACGGGATGGCAGAGGCGGTGGAATTGCTTGTCTCTGCCTTGGAGCAACAGGAACGCATCCTCATTTACGGCGATTACGATGTGGATGGCATTACTGCGGTTGCTCTTCTCTTACGGACGTTGCGGCCCTATAATAACGGGAACATCCTTTATTACCTCCCGAAAAGACTGGAAGAGGGTTATGGGTTGCACCGCCAGGCGCTCGCGAAGGCGATCAAACACGGTTGCCGCTTGGTGATCACGGTGGATTGCGGGATTTCGGCGGTGGACGAGGCTGCTTACCTGGCCGCCGAAGGGGTCCGTCTGCTCCTGACCGATCACCATGAGCCCGGTGCCCAGCTGCCGCAGGCGGCCGCGTTGGTTAATCCGAAACTCTCTCCGGATTACCCCTACCCGGAGCTGGCTGGGGTTGGGGTTGCTTTTAAGCTGCTTCAGGGTTTAGCGGCGAAAAAACCGGAGTTAGAACCGGTTTTATGGGAAAATATAGATTTGGTAGCTTTGGGGACCATTGCCGATGTGGTGCCGCTTTTGGGTGAGAACCGGATCTTGGTGAAAGAAGGATTAGCGCAGATCGCCAAGACACAGAATACCGGACTTAAGGCCTTAATTCAGCAGACTGGTTTGGCGGGTAAGCAGATCGACGCCGAACATGTTGGTTATATTTTGGCGCCCCGACTCAATGCCGTTGGCCGTCTGGGCGATCCGACGCAGGCGCTCCAGCTGTTGCTGGACGGAGATCCACGACGGGCCCAGAAACTGGCGGCTTCCTTGGAAACCTTGAACCGGAAACGCCAGCGCATTGAGGAACGGGTTTGTCAGGAAGCAGAGGACGCCCTGGCTGCTTCCGGCCCCCTGGGGAAGGCGATCGTCCTGGCTGGACCGTGGCATCCCGGTGTGATCGGGATCGTCGCTTCCAAGCTGGCCGATAAGTACCACCGGCCGACCATTCTTTTCAGTTTCGATGGGGACCGGGCCAAAGGGTCGGGGCGTAGTATTCCCGGGTTTCATCTTTACAACGCTTTGGATGAGTGCCGTGCCTATCTGCGGCGTTTTGGTGGACATGAGTATGCGGCCGGTCTCGAACTGGAGAAGAAGGATTTGGCCGATTTTAAAGCGGCTTTTTTGGCAGTGGCGGAGAACCGGCTTACTCCCGAGTTGCTCACCCCCGCTTTAGAGGTGGAGGAGGTCATCCCAGTGGAGGCGGTGACCAAAAGCTTGTTAAATGATCTGGCGCAGCTTGCCCCCTTTGGGGAAGGTAATCCCGAACCGGTTTTTGCCTGCCGGGGTGTGAACCTTTTCGCCTGTTGGGGCGTTGGTAAAGATGCCAAACATTTAAAGCTGAAAGTGGGGAACGGCGCGGTAACGTGTGAGGCTATTGGTTTCAATTTTGGGGCGTTAACAGATGAGCTGGCAGGGGCTGAATGTTTGGACCTGGCTTTTAACCTTGCGGAAAATGATTGGAATAACCAGCTTCAATTGGTTTTAAAAGATCTGAAACTACCGGAAGTTAGTTGAAAGGTGAAGCTGAATGACGATTGATCTTCTATTACAAAAAGCAGATAAATTCAGCCCGGAAGCGAAGGGGGAGATCCGGCGGGCCTACGAATTCGCCAAAGAAGCCCATAAAGGGCAGTTGCGTGATTCGGGGGAAGCCTATATTAATCATCCCTTAGCGGTGGCCCACATTTTAGTGGAGATGGGTCTCGACCCCACCTCGGTCATTGCTGCGCTCCTCCATGATGTGGTTGAAGATACGGCCATCGGTCTGGAGGAGATCACCAAAGAATTCGGGGGCGAAGTTGCCGCCCTGGTCGATGGCCTCACAAAACTAAGGAAGATCATTTTCCAGAACAAACAGGAGCAACAGGTGGAAAACTTACGGAAAATGTTTTTGGCGATGGCCAAAGACGTCCGGGTGATCCTGATTAAGCTGGCCGACCGGATGCACAACATGCGGACGCTGCAGTATCTCCCGGTGGAGCGGCAGAAGCGGATCGCCCGGGAAACGCTGGAGATTTATGCTCCTTTAGCCCACCGGTTGGGGGTCTACCGGATGAAGTGGGAGCTGGAGGATATTGCCTTCCACTGTCTGGAGCCGGAGAGATACTACGAACTGGTGGACATGGTTGCCCAGAAACGATCCGAACGGGAGCGGGAGATCGAAGAGAACATTAAAGCCCTGGACGAACACTTACGCGCGATGAACGTCAAAGCCGACATCCAAGGGCGGCCGAAACACCTATACAGTGTTTACCAGAAGATGGTGAACCAGAACAAGGACTTCTCGGAGATCTATGACTTGATGGCATTACGGGTGTTGGTCGACACGATCCAGGATTGCTACGAAGTCCTCGGGGTGGTGCATACCCTGTGGAAACCGATCCCAGGCCGGTTTAAAGATTATATTGCGGTCCCGAAGTCCAATATGTATCAATCCCTCCATACCACGGTCATGGGGAGCCAGGGGGCGCCGGTGGAGATTCAGATCCGGACTTGGCAGATGCATCAGGTGGCCGAATATGGGATCGCCGCCCACTGGCGCTACAAAGAAGGGAAGTCCGTACGGGATGAAGACTTTCTGCAAAAAATTGCCTGGCTCCGCCATCTTCTGGAGTGGCAGGGTGAAGCCAATGATGCGGACGAATTCCTTGAGAACTTGCGGGTTAACCTTTTCGAGGATGAAGTCTTTGTCTTTACCCCCAAAGGGGATGTGAAAAGTTTACCCGCCGGGGCCACACCGGTGGACTTTGCCTATTCGGTGCATACCCACATCGGCCACCGGTGCGTGGGGGCGAAGGTGAACGGGCGTCTGGTCCCTCTGGACTATAAGTTGAACAACGGCGATATTGTGCAGATTCTCACCACGAAACAGGATGGGGGTCCCAGCCGGGACTGGTTAAACTTTGTGGTGACATCCAAAGCAAAAAGCCGGATCCGTAATTGGCTCCGCGAACAAAGCCGGGAAGAGTACATCCTGCTCGCCCGGGAGCAGTTGGAGCGGGAACTGAAAAAGAGCGGTTATGAACCGTCGGTGTACCTGAAGCCCGAGATATTACAGGAGGTTGCCGGGAAGTTCGGCTTTGTCCAAGGGGATGATCTCCTGTTTGCCGTCGGTGACCGTAAACTTACCCCCCGTGCGGTGGCGGCCAAGTTGGTGGCGGTGAAAGAACCGGAGAAAAAACAGCTTCCGCTGATGCCCGGGGAAAAACCGGAAAGGCCACGGGGGCGGGCTGGCGGGGTGAAAGTCAAAGGCGTTCCCGACCTTTTGGTGCGTTATTCCCGCTGCTGCAACCCGGTCCCTGGCGACCAGATCGTCGGCTATACCACCAGGGGCAAGGGGGTGGCGGTTCACCGCGTGGACTGCCCAACCCTGCCCAAGGAGAGTGAACGCTTTATTCAGGTGGAATGGGATGCGGAAGATACCGGTGTTTATCCGTTATCCATTCAGATTGAAGCGCAGGACCGGAACAACCTCCTGGTTGACATCATGAATGTCATGTCGTTAATGAAACTGAACGTTAGCGCCGTGAATGTGCGAACGAACAAAGGCCTGGCCTATCTGGATTTTACGGTGGAAGTCCGCCACCTGGACGAGGGGAAAGAACTGGTCAATAAGTTGCGTACCGTAAAAAGTGTACAGAAGGTGTTCCGGACCACAAAATCCAAAAGAAGATAGTCGTCCGCGCTGGCGATGAAGTCGTTTTTGTCAGCCACATTAATTTTAGGAAGGAAATTCAAGCAAAGGCAGGTGGGCGACAAGTCCGGAAGGCGCTTGAGTTGGTTGTTCACGCCGAATACCCCTAGAACACAAGTTTTAATAAAAGTCGGGTGGACAACTTAAGCAATTTTTTAGGAGGGAGTAGGGAATGCGCGCGCTACTACAGCGGGTTAGCTTCGCCCGGGTTTCGGTAGGGAACGAGGTCACCGGGGAGATTGGCCCCGGTTTACTGGTTCTTCTTGGGGTCAGCCGGACAGACCAAGAGGCGGATCTACAGCTCTTAGTCGAAAAAATTATCAACTTACGGATCTTTGAGGACGATCAAGGAAAGATGAATCTGTCTGTTCAAGATGTGGGCGGGTCCATCCTGGTGGTCTCCCAGTTCACCCTCTATGCCGACTGTCGGAAAGGACGACGGCCGAGTTTTATCGACGCGGCCCCGCCGGAGCTTGGGGCCGATCTGTACGAGCGGTTTATTGCGGCGCTACGGGCAAGGGGGATGACGGTAGCCACCGGCCGTTTCGGTGCGGAGATGGCGGTAGAATTAGTCAATGACGGACCGGTCACGATTATGCTCGACACGGCCGATTGGCAGAAAAAGGGATAAGGTCGCGTTTTAGGAAGGTTTTGCCCTTCTCAAGCGGAAGTATGATCTGAAACAGGGGCGACTAACGGAAAATGGGGTGATGTGATGAGAAAAGGACGGATACGAATCATATCAGCGCTTATGGCAGTCCTGCTGCTGGCGTTTGGGGGCGGCATCAGTGCCGGATACCGACCACCGATTACCGAAGCGGTAATCTTCCCGGACGGTTTTGCTTTTCTGGTGCGGAAGGGAGAGGTTTCTTTAGAAAATGGCGAATGTGTGTTTGACCTCCTTCCTCCGGCTTTAAACGGAAGCTTGGAAGTGTTCTCGGCCGATTCCGGCTTGATTTTAGAGGAAGTCGTTGCTTACCAGGATGAAAAGGCGGAAGATCTACCGGTTCATAGTTTGGCGGAGCTTTTCCGGGCGAATATAGGAATACCGGTTGAACTGCTGGTTGACGGGGAAGTCGTGCGTGGCGTGGTGAAGAGTTTTCTTGATCCCAATTATGTCGTAGTGGCTACGGCCGACGACGAAGACAGCGGTACCGATCGGCTTTACCCCTTGGCAGCGATTGGTTCTTCCCGTTTCCTTGAGCCCGTTTCTTTGATCCGCCAAGAGACCAGTTATGAGGGCAAATTACGGGTCCGCTTTCGGGAATCGGGGGTTCGTAGCGCAACGTATCCGGTGGGCATCAGTTATCTCCAGGGGGGACTTTCTTGGAGCCCGGAGTACATAATCAACATCGATCCTTCCGAGCAGAGCGGGGTCTTTTCCTTTTCGGGTGTGGTCCAGAACGATGTGGACGATCTGGTCAACACCACCGTTTATTTGGCGGAAAGCGGACCGCAATTTGCTTTCGGTTTATCACCGTTGGTGGTTTTTGCGACCGATCAAGGGTTTGCGGCCAACAGAGCGGAATTGACGGTGCGGGGTGTCCACAGCGACAAACTGGCCTTTGCCGCTGGTCCCGAAATGGAGACGGCTGCTTCCCGGGTGATGTACAATATGTACCGGCGGAACGAAGTCACCTTGAAAAAGGGGGAACGGGTCTTATTACCCCTCTACCGCAGCGGTGTGCGGGTCGAACCCCTCTACCAGGTGCGGCTCTTCCGTTCGGCGGGAAGTTCCGGCCAGATCGGCGCGGAGCCGGTCTGGAAAGTATACCGTATCTATAACAATTCGCCCTTTCCTTGGATTGAAGGGCGCGTCATGCTCATGATGGCCGAACGGCCTCTCGGGATGGGTGATTTTCCCTACATCGCCCGCAACCAAAGCGGGGAGATCCGGGTGATGATGGAACCGGCGATCCGGGTTAAAGCCAATGAAGTCGAGTTTGAACGGGTCCAAGGGGGAATCGATTTCCAAGACCGGGAATATGCGTTTGTCCGGATCCGGGGCGAAATTGAGCTTGACAACACCAAAGAAACCGAGGTTACCCTGAAGGTTACCCATGAAGTCCCAGGGGAAGTGGTTTCCATCGGCGAAGGTGGTACCGTGGTGAAAAAAGCAGTCCTCCAAGCCGGGCCCAATCCCACCTCGGAGCTGAATTGGGAGATTACGTTGTGGCCCCGTAGTCAGCACAAGTTAACCTATACCTACCAGACCTACTTGCCAATCAGAAACTATTAATGTATCTGCTAATAATAAGCCATATCCATAATATGCAGCTGATATAAAGTGCGATAAAAAGTCCTTGGTGCTGCCAAATGGCAACCCAAGGACTTTTTGATCACCGTAATCTGGGATTGGGTTGTTGTCCGGTCCGGTCCGGACGCGGCATTTTAAATTATCCCTTGTATAATTGGTTAAAGTTGGTGTGCGCTTCCACCAGGGCGTTACGCATGATGTCTTCCGCTTCGCCGGTGGCCCGCTGCGCCAAGGCGTTCATGAGGGCTTTTGTATCAAGGTTCGCAGCCGCTTGGGCACAGGCTTCCCAGCTGAGAATACTGCGGACGATCCGGTCGAGGCCTTGTTCTTCGTTGTCGTAGGGCCGGACCAGCATATCATGGCCGCACCAACGGTTATATCCCGCCTCTTGCAAGAGGCCGGCAATAGCAATATTGAAGCCGGTAATTTTCGTGCCATGATCAATATCATAGCGTCCAGGACCACCCAGGGTAATACCGTCGTTATACCCCTGGCTATTCAGGTGCATATGGACCATGGCGTTGTTATCCAGCTCTTCAACGGTATCGTAAACATGGTCGAGGCCGATCATCTCGGAATGGCCGAACTCTTTGTTCACGCCCTTTTTCGCCCGGGAGACGCCGAACTCCTCCTCCAGCCGCCGGAAGAACAACAAGGCGGAAGCGACCGTCGGTAATAACATCGCCGGATGGCCTTCATTGGGTTTCGGTTCAATGCCGATGTAGAGGGCGCCACCTTTTTTCGCTTCGTACTGACAAAGGGCGGCCACACTTTCTTTCAGGTTTTGGTACATCTGTTTGACGCCAATGGTGGCCAGGTCATAGCCGTAGGAGCCGTTCCAGAGCACGAAGGAAGGGGCCATCTCCGGATCGGGATGCCAGTTCTTCCGCAAGGGACCATAGGCCAAATCTACGGTGCGTAAGCCAAGCTCCTCGGCTTGCTTCCGTTCGTTGGGATCGAGGGAAGCAATTCCGCCGTAACCAAAATGGCTATGGGCACCCGGGGTGATCATGGCGAGGTAAATTCCGGCTTCACTCAAAGCGTCAGCGACTTCGGCCACATTTTCTTCGTTGATCTCTGTATCGTAATGGACCTCAAAACCAAGGGTAACCCATTCCGGCAGGCGCGGAACAATCCGCTCTTTAATTAAGCCCACTACCGCAGCGGTGTTCAAATTCTGTCCGTCCCATTGTGGACGGATATTGGCGGGGACGAAACCGCCTTTTCCCGGACTGAACGTCCAACGACAAATGGAATGAAAAGATCTTTTATTACTCATTTTGGCACGCTCCTTTATTGTCCCAAATCCGTGGCTAAAACACTTGCCCATTGCTCATAAAGTTCCTGGTAGATAGGAACGAGCTTCGGATTGGGTTCAGTAATCTTTTGGGATTGGAGACCGGCGAAAGCGGCATTTGGATCAGGATAGATCCCAGCGCCCAGCCCGGCACCGCGGGCGGCACCCTGCGCCCCATCGGTATTGTAGAGTTCGACCCGGGCCCCGGTCACCGTTGCAAATACTTCGCAGAACAACGGACTTAAGAACATATTGGCCTGGCCAGCGCGGACCAGGTTGGTCTGGACGCCCATGGTTTTCATGATGTTTAACCCGTAATTTAAGGCAAAAACGATTCCTTCTTGGGCCGCTCTTAGTAAGTGACTACGGTGATGCAGGTTGAAATCCAAGCCGCGAATGGAGGCGTTGATTGCTTTGTTTTCCAGGGTTCGTTCCGCACCATTGCCGTAGGGAAAGATCATTAAGCCTTTCGCGCCCGCGGGAACCTGGGCGGCCAAATTATTCATCGCTTCATATGAGACTTGGTCATCCATGAGATTCTTCTTCAGCCAACGGTTTAGGATGCCCGTTCCGTTCAGACAGAGGAGAATCCCATAGCGCGGGTCCTCCGGCTTGTGGTTGACATGGAGGAAAGTGTTGACCCTTGATTTTGGGTCGTAGTCTGGTTTCGCGCCGACCCCATAAACGACCCCGCTTGTTCCGGCGGTCGCCGCCACTTCACCGGGGTTCATCACATTAAGGGAAAAAGCATTATTCGGTTGGTCCCCGGCGCGGTAGGCCACCGGTGTTCCCGGTTTTAAGCCCAAAGCGTCGGCGGCTGCCTTCGTTAACTCGCCTTGTGGGGCAAAAGTCGGAACCACTTCCGGAATGAGGTCCGGGTCGATCCCGTAATGCTCGAGGAGCAGGTCGGCAAGCCTTTGTTCCTGGTAATCCCAGAGGATCCCCTCGGAGAGGCCGGAAGGGGTTGTCTTAATCTCCCCGGTTAACTTCATGGCCAGATAATCCCCAGGGAGCATCGCCTTGTAAATCCTTTGGTAAATCTCCGGCTCGTTTTCTTGTACCCACTTTAATTTGGAAGCGGTAAAGTTCCCCGGTGAATTCAAGAAGCGGGATAAGCAGAGCTCTTCCCCGAGAGCGCGGAAAGCCTGGTCGCCGATGCCGGCTGCCCTGCTGTCACACCAGATGATCGCTGGGCGTAAGACTTGGCCGGTTTTGTCCACCAGGACCAACCCGTGCATCTGGTAGGAGATTCCGATTGCCTTAATGTCTTCCGGATCGACCGCGGCTTTCGCCAATAACATGGCTGTTGCTTCTTGCACATGTTGCCACCAGGTTTCCGGGTGTTGCTCCGCCCAACCCGGTTGCGGGGCGTCGATGGTGAGTTCGGTTTGGGGGGAAACCGCCGAAGCCACCAGTCGACCTTCGGTTGCCAGTAAAGAAGCTTTAATTGAGGAGCTTCCCAGGTCATAACCTAATAAATACGCCATCTGCCATTTTCACCACCCTTTTTTTGGTTTAAATCAAATGGTTTTACCCCCTGTAATCACCTCACTTTCGGCTTTTTCAGGGCAAAGCATTGATGATCTTCTCTAGGACGATTGTACCCATGCCCAGAGCGGCCGCCTTGTTTCCGAGTTGGGAAAATTCCAGGCGGACACCGGCAAAGGATTTTTCCAGGGTCCGTTCTTTTATCTCCTTAAGTAATGAATTGAAAATTAACGACTTAACGTTGGTAATCTCACCCCCGATGATCACCATCTCCGGATTCAAGATGTTGATCACGCTGGCGATCCCCAGCCCGAGATATTTGGTTACCGTCTGCAGGACTTCCGTCGCCTGGTCGTTGTTTTCACGACAACGGCGGAGAAACTCCGGAAAAGTAACCTGCTTATTATTGGTTTTTTCCGTGTACATGCGGAGGGCGGCCGAATTCGAGGCGTAAACCTCCCAGCAGCCTTTGTTCCCACACTGACAGGGGAAACCCTCCGACTCCACCGTCATATGCCCAAATTCACCCGCATTGCGGAGATGACCGGAGAATAATTTGTGGTCAATGATCAACCCGCAACCGATACCCATGCCAACGGAGATGTAAGCCAGATGGTCGACGTTTTGCCCTAAGCCAAAAACGACTTCGCCTAAGGCTCCGGCGTTAGCTTCGTTTTCAAGGTAGATCGGTTTATCTAAAGCAAGCATGGTTGGTAAATCCACGTTTTTCCACCCGAGGTTCGGGGCAAAATCTATGATCTCGCCCTCATTGTTGAGCACACCGGGAATCCCGATACCGATCCCACCCAGTTGGGCCCAGGGGATTTCATACTCGGCCAATAAATCGTGGATAAAAGTTTTAAGCAGCGGAACAACTTTCCACTCATCCCGATCCCGAACGGGAATCTCATTTTCGGCCTTAATGTCGCCTTTAAAGTCAAGAAGGACACCGACGATACGGTCGACCTTAAGGTCCAGCCCTAAAGTATAGCAATAATCCGGGTTCAACTGATAGAGGAGGGATCTTCTGCCGCCGGTTGAGCGGGCGATCCCACTATTTTGGATTAAATTCTCCTGTTCCAGCTCGCGGATGAAAGTCGAAACGGTCGTGGTACTTAAACCAAGCTCTTCAGTGAGTTCACGCTTCGATACTACCTGCTTTGCTTTGACACAACGGAGGATCTGTGCTTTGTTGTTGTTCCGCATCAGTTCCTGGTTAATTGCTTTTTTAAACATTACCCAACCTCGATTCAATTGTACTTGCGAGACGAAAAAGTATCGCCAATGTTAATAAAAAACTTTTAAAAAGTAATTTATTATATTCGCGAATTTATACTTTATTCCTGCTTTTTACGGTGAAATGTTACGCGCAAATTTTACGGTTCCCAAAACCCTGCTGCTTCGCGGAAGGATAACCATGAAAATTCGCCTGTGACGTTCAAAATTTTTTGTTATTTCGCAAAGGGGCGGTATACAAAGACGGGAAACGCCCAGAACATATGATTTTATTGATGATTCCTGGGTGATGACCCAAATGCCGATCCAGGCTTGACAATCACAACTAAAGGTTGTATAATAAGTTTTGCTGAACGTGCCCAGGTGGCGGAACTGGCAGACGCGTACGTTTGAGGGGCGTATGGGCAACCGTACCGGTTCAAGTCCGGTCCTGGGCACCATAAAGAAAGACACACTGCAGAAGTACCGGTGGTACCCTGCAGTTTTTTGTTTTTTAGTGTTGGATCACGGGGGGATGGGTTTGCGCAAGCTCAATGTGGATCTGGTCACGGCGACGGTAGCACAGTTGTGTGTTGAAGCCTGCCGTGAACTTAGTGCGGATGTCCGTGCTTTACTGGAACAAGCCCGGAACGAAGAAGAATCGGCTTTCGGCTGTTTCATCCTTGACCAAGTACTGGAGAATTTAGAGGTGGCCGCCCGGGAGCAGCTACCCATTTGCCAGGACACCGGGATCTGCGTGGTGTTTTTGGAAATTGGCCAAGATCTGCATCTGACCGGTGGGGATTTGGAGGCTGCGGTTAACGCCGGTGTCCGCCGGGGCTACCAGGAAGGCTATCTCCGGAAGTCGGTGCTTTCGCCCTTGACCCGGATAAACACCTTCGATAATACGCCAGCGGTGATTCACACCCGGATGGTACCGGGGGATCGCTTGAAGATTACTGTTGCGCCCAAAGGGGCTGGTAGTGAAAACATGAGTCGCTTAAAGATGTTGAAACCGGCCGACGGGATCGAAGGGGTGAAACGGTTTGTCCTCGAGACGGTGGCGGCGGCAGGGGGCTGTGCCTGCCCGCCGGTGATTGTTGGGGTTGGGATCGGCGGGACGATGGAAAAGGCGGCTTTACTGGCGAAGACAGCCCTCATCCGCCCGGCGGGGACTGCCAGCTCCGATCCGACCGTTGCTGAACTGGAAAAGGAACTGCTGGCTTTGATCAACCAAACCGGGATCGGACCGCAGGGTTTGGGCGGAAAAGTAACGGCTTTAGCGGTGCAGATTGAGACCTACCCTACCCACATTGCCGCCCTCCCGGTGGCGGTTAACCTCCAGTGTCATGTTGCCCGTCACCGGAGCGCAATTTTGTGAGGTGAGAAAACCATGGTGAGGATTAGAGAACTCCAAACCCCGGTCGGTAAGGAACAACTGGCGACTTTGGCCAGTGGGGACCTGGTTAATTTATCGGGGGTCCTCTATACCGCCCGTGATGCGGCCCACCAGCGCCTTGTGGCACGGTTGGAAGCAGGGGAACCGTTACCCTTTGCGCTGGAGAACCAAGCCCTCTTTTACGTCGGACCCAGCCCCACACCGCCGGGGAAGATCATCGGTTCCTGTGGACCGACAACCAGCAGCCGCATGGATCCTTACACCCCGCTTTTACTAGAGCAAGGTTTAAAGATCATGATCGGGAAAGGCCCACGTTCACAAGAGGTGGTGCAGGCGATTCAACGGCACCAAGCTGCTTACCTGGTGGCGACCGGTGGTGCTGCCGCGCTACTGGCCCAGTGTGTTAAAAAGGCCGAACTTATAGCTTACCCCGACTTGGGTCCGGAAGCCATCTACCGTTTAGAGGTGGAAAAGATGCCGCTGATTGTGGCGATCGACCCCGACGGCCGGAACCTTTTTGCGCGGGGGGCGAAGGAGGGGGCTCCTCTAGAGCAAGAAGGGATGGAATAATATTAATTACTTATATTATGCGCTGTGGTTTCTGCGTCTGGCTTAAGTTTGGGTAATAAAAGCACAAGGCATTATTCTCTACGCGCGCATAAAAACCCCCCGCAGGGCGGGGGGTGGTGTCTCCTTCGCCAGTAGGCGGAGGTTGAGGATCAGCAACAAGCACAGAGGGTGTTAAAGCGGTTTGAAGGATGGACAGTCACGAAACCTTGTGGGCACGGGAGTTTTCGGTTTTTAACTTTAAAGGCGGACAACTGCAAAATCTGTAATACAGACAAGACCCGTTCAATTGGGGTAAGACCCAAGGTTCCGTTTTGGAGAATGAATTGGGCTTGGTTCAGTCGACGGAGGATATCGTTTTTCGGCCCGGAAGCCAAGGGTAATGATCTTACGGCACCGCGGATCAACTCGATCCGATTAATGAGATCGGCAGCTACGGCAGGGGTAAGGGCCCCCGGATTGCCTAAAAATTCGGCGACCGCTTGGGAGACCTCTTCGATCCGGCGTAATACACTACAGGCGCTGCTCACTTCATCACCTCCCGCTTCATTTTATGACGAAACCGGCGGAAGGAGATCAGATTACCGTGAACTTAAGCCTATATAATAGGTAATTCTTATTTTTTCCTAGAGCGAACGGACTGCAGTTTTTTCGATCACCTTGATAATTTCGCTGGCCGCGTCGGCCAGGTTGCTTTCGCGCATCGCTTTGATAAAGTCTTCCCGGTTCTGATAAAGTAGATCGATCTGTTTTTTGAGGAGAGCTTCGTTAATCTCCTCTTCGTACAAGACCATACTGAAGTTCTGCCCCTTGAAAGACTGGGCGTTTAAGATCTGGTCGCCCCGGCTGGAACTTTTCGGTAGCGGGATCAAGAGATGCGGTTTTTTCAAGGCCAACAGTTCAAAGAGGAAATTGGCGCCGGCGCGGGAAACGCAGAGATCGGCGGCGGCCATGATGTGGGGGAGTTCTGGCCCGACAAAGGCAAACTGTTTGTATCCCTTATACCCGTCCAAACTGGGGTCGACATTTCCCTGACCGCAGATATGAGCAACCTGGTATTGGAGCAAGAGATCCGGGAGAATCGCCCGGATTAATTTATTAATGGTCACCGAACCGAGACTGCCCCCCATGACGAGCAAGACAGGCTTATCCGGGGTAAAACCGCAAAGCTTTAGCCCCTGTTCTCTGCGGCCAGTCAAAAGTTCGGGCCGGATGGGGTTTCCGGTCAGGATCCGCTTGTCGGCGGGAAGGTGTTTGATGGTTTCGGGAAAAGTGGCACAGACGGCAGTTGCAAACGGCAGGGCCAGCCGGTTGGCGAGGCCAGGGGTGAGATCCGATTCGTGCAGGATGACCGGGATCCGGTTCAGCCAGGCCCCGATGGTTACCGGAACCGCAACAAAGCCCCCTTTGGAGAAGACCACCTGGGGACGGAGTTTTTTCAATAAGCGGTAGGACTGGAACAATCCTTTTACCACCCGGAACGGATCGGTTAGATTTTGTGTGGAAAGGTAACGCCGGAATTTACCGGTGGCCACCGGGTAGTAGGGGATTTGCTGGTCTTCGATCAACGCTCTTTCCATTCCATCATAACTGCCAACGTAAAGTACTTCCCATCCTCTATTGCGTAGTTTCGGGAGCAGGGCTAGGTTGGGCATGACATGGCCAGCCGTGCCGCCACCGGTTAAGACGATTCTCTTCATAAATAATGATCCTCCTTACACTCCGGGCAAAGGAATAATTTTGTTCATATTTTAAGATTATATTCGCGCTAGATCGACTTAACCCTTTGTCAAAAGTATTAACGAATGGCGAAGGTTATAACCACAAATGTTTACAACCCTGTAGCGAGTTGGTTTCGATGGCAAATTGACAAATAAACGAGAGATGATATAATTTTGAGAATAAGAATCGGTTTATGAAGAAAGTGAGGAGTAAAGAGCGACGATGAAGAATTCAGCCCTCAATGAGTATTTAGCGGCAACCGATCCGGTTGCTTTAAACACAGGGTTCCTGGCTTATCTCGCCAGTCTGGAAGAAGTGGCGAAAGTGGCGCCCGCCATTGCGCGGGATATCGTTTACGAGTTACGTGACCAAAGGAACAACTTGAAGCTGATTGCCAGTGAGAACTATTCTTCCCTCCCCTGCCAGCTGGCGATGGGTAATCTCCTAACGGATAAGTATGCGGAAGGATATCCGTTTCACCGGTTTTACGCCGGTTGTGACAATATAGACCAGGTAGAAAGTTATGCCGTCGCGGAGGCTTGCCGTTTGTTCGGGGCCGAACATGCCTATGTACAGCCCCATAGCGGTGCTGATGCCAACTTGATTGCCTTCTGGGCGATCCTCAATGCGAAAGTGAAAACCCCAACCCTGGAAGATTGGGGGGTTAAAGATCCCAGTCAACTAAAGGATGAAGACTGGAACAAACTCCGCCACCTCTTAGGAAACCAGCGGCTCTTAGGGATGGATTATTATGCGGGCGGGCACCTCACCCACGGTTACCGCCACAATGTCTCCGCCCAAATGTTTGAGGCTTTTAGTTACGGGGTTGATCCCGAATCCGGTCTGCTTGATTATGATGCCCTCGCTCGGCAGGCGGCGGAGATTAAACCCCTTATTTTGCTCGCGGGCTATAGTGCTTACCCGCGCGCGATCAACTTTAAACGGATGCGCCGGATTGCGGATGACGTTGGGGCGGTGCTGATGGTTGATATGGCCCACTTTGCCGGTTTGGTGGCGGGAGGTGTCTTTACCGGTGATTATAATCCGGTTGCCCATGCCCACGTGGTGACGACCACAACCCATAAAACCTTGCGGGGTCCGCGCGGCGGGCTGATCCTCTGCACCAATGAATACGCGGAGCATGTGGATAAGGGTTGTCCCCTGGTGATCGGCGGTCCGCTCCCCCATGTCATGGCGGCCAAAGCGGTGGCTTTGACGGAAGCCAATACGGCGGAGTTTAAGGCCTACGCCCAACGGATCGTGGAGAACGCCCGGAGTCTGGCCGAGGCTTGTTTGGCGCAGGGGATGAAGGTCGCCACCGGTGGAACCGACAACCACCTTTTGCTGATCGATGTGCGTCCCTTTGGCCTTACTGGCCGGCAGGCCGAGAGTGCAGTCCGCGAGTGCGGGATCACCTTGAACCGGAACTCTTTACCCAACGATTCCAATGGCCCCTGGTACACCAGCGGGTTGCGGTTGGGAACGCCGGCTGTCTCCACATTGGGGATGGGTCCGGCCGAAATGAAAGAGATTGCGGCTTGTCTCCACCAGATCTTGAGTAATACAAAACCAGAAACGATCGAAAAGGGTGCCAAGGCGGGCCAACCCAGTAAAGCCCGGTACAAACTGGATGACCAGGTAAAAGCGGGGGTCCGGGACCGCGTGCAGACTTTACTTTCCCGTTTTCCGGTCTACCCGGAACTGGATTTAGCATTGTTGCTTAAATATTTTGGCTGAGCGGACGGCCATGGAGGGGAGGGGCGGTTGTTAACCCTCCTTCTTCCATCTTTTGGGGCAAAAAAGCAAAATGGGAGAGACACCATGGAGAGAAAGATTAATGTGGTTTATGCCACCGCCCACGGGGAGCTGGAGTTCGATTCGGAACTGACCGCTTTGGGGACAAACGGGGAGGAGTATTGGGAGCTGAGCGCGGAAGATCTGATTCCGCTGCCCGCCGGGGCGACCCTCTTTTATCTCCCCGGACGGGCCCCGTTGGGTCTCGCGGGGGAGGGCACGGTAGAGTTCATCGCCGAAAAGGGGGTCACGGCGGTGGCGGCGATCCTGCCTCAAGGTTATACCCGGTTGTTTTTACCCGCTTACCAGCGGGAAGAAACCGCGCCCCGTCTCCCCTTATTTGGGTATACGGCGGTGGCGTTTAAAGACGGGGAACTTTGGGTTGCGGCCCGGCGCACCGATGAGCTTGCGAAATGGGATCCGCAATTCTATAACACACCAGAACTCTCCGGTTTGATCGCGGCGAAATTAGCGGCGCACCCGGAGAACCGAATTCTAAAACAATTGGCCCATTGTGCCAAAGAATATCACTGTTTTACGGCGCAGAACATCTTTTACGGACGTTGGGAGGGTGGGGTTCCGGTTTCACCGTCCTGTAACGCCCAGTGCCTGGGGTGCATTTCCAAGCAAGTCTCCGAGTGTTGTCCCTCCCCCCAGGAGCGGATTGCTTTTGTGCCGACAGTAGAAGAGGTGGTCGAGATTGGCCTGCCGCATCTGGCTACAGACGAGGCGATCCTCAGCTTTGGCCAGGGGTGCGAAGGGGAACCGCTTCTTGCCGGGAAAGTGATCAAAGAGGCGATCACCATCATGCGCCGAAAAACAGAAGCGGGAACCATCAATATCAATACCAACGCCGGTCTGCCGATGGTCCTGGAGGAGCTGGCGATCGCCGGTCTGAACACGGCGCGGATCAGTCTTTTCTCGGCTGATCCGGACTATTACCGGTTTTACCACCAACCCCAGGGTTATACCCTCGACCACGTTGGAGAGGCCATTCGCCGGTTGGACCGGCATGGGGTCTTTGTCTCTTTGAACTTGTTGACTTTGCCCGGTTTTACGGACCAGGAAGCACAGGTTGAAAAGCTTTTTGCCTTTCTTCGCGAGTACCCGATGGGGATGATTCAGATCCGCAACCTCAATATTGACCCGGATTATGTGTGGGCGCGCCTCCGCCAGGAAAACCTGGAACCCGCCGGGGAAACGCTGGGGATTGCCGGTTTTCTCGCGGAGTTGAAGCGGGAATTTCCTCAGCTTACAGTGGGGAACTATAGTCGAGCCCGCCGCGGAGGGGTTTAAGGCGGAGACGAGGCTGGGGAAGGATGAGCGGCGGTCGTCGGGAGCGCCCGCAGGATACCTTGGGCGATGGCGAAGGCGACCTTTTCTTGGTAGTCGGCCTGTTGGAGCAGGGCGGCTTCTTCCGGATGGGAGAGGAAGCCCACTTCGACGATGACCCCGTTGAACCCGGGTTGCTCCAAGAGAAAATACTTGCCCGGGGCGGCCTTTTGCGGCTGCGGTTGGATCTTATTCAACTCCTCTTGGATACTCAGGGCGAGATTTTTCCCCACTGGATTCCGGTAATAATAAAAAGCGACCATGCCGCGGCGTGTGGCCGCGGTCGACCAATCGCAATGAATACTCACTAAATAGAGGGCTTTTGCGCTCCTTGCCCGTTCAATCCGGGCGGTTAAATCACGCCGGTGGCGACCGCCGCGTCCCGGTTGGTAAGGGGCGAGTTCGGTATCTTCTTCTCTGGTCATAACGACATTGACCCCGCACTGGGTAAGCTGTGCGCGGATTTTGTGGGCGATTGCCAGGTTGATGTCTTTCTCTAAATTACCGGCGCGGTCCTGCGTCCCCCCGTCGATCCCCCCGTGGCCCGGATCAAGCAGAATAGTGGTCTGACCAAGTCTACTCCGGGCCGGAATGACCCGGTATAGAAAGGGGAAGAGAAAAAGCAGGCCGCCCAGGACGGTGAAGAGAGAGAGGAAGAGCAGGAACCTTTCTTTTCGGAGGATGATGATTCGCATGGGAAGTGCTCACCGCCGCACCATTTAATCGTTACTTATTGATATGCGGTGTGAACCGTTTTATGCTTGCTGGGGCAAGCGCCGGACTTAAGATTGGCGTTTGTGTAGAGCGTTAAGTTGGTGCTGTGTTCGATCAGTCTACTCGTGAGTTCTACTCGTGCGTTTTGCGAAGGTTTCCTCGAATTACAAGTAGGAAAAAGTATTTTCAAAATGTAAAAACCTTGGTTGGATGGTTTAATGGTCAAGGAGGGAGGTCCGTGCAGTGCTGAGGTGGGGAAAGTGGCCCCAGCTTTGTCGGAGGATTCCGGCGGAAGTCTTTACCGTTCTGCAGCGGTTACAAAGCGGGGGTTATCAGGCCTATCTGGTTGGGGGCGCGCCTCGAGACCTTTTACGGGGCTGCCCGCCGCAGGACTGGGATATAGCCACAGACGCCCGGCCGGAGGAAGTAAAGGCCCTCTTTGACCGTACCATCGCGTTGGGAGAAAAGTTTGGCACGGTGGGTGTGCTCATCGGTGACCAGCAGTTGGAGGTCACCACCTTTCGTCAGGAAGGCGGCTATAGTGACGGGCGCCGCCCCGATTGGGTCGAGTTCACCCCGGACCTGGTGGCCGATCTGGCACGGCGGGATTTCACCATTAATGCGCTTGCCATGGATCCGGTCGCGCGACGTTTGGTCGATCCATACCGCGGGGTGTGGGCCTTGAAACGACGCCTGGTCAAGGCCGTGGGCGATCCCGCCGCCCGTTTTCAGGAAGACCCCCTGCGTATGCTCCGCTTCTACCGTTTTCAGTCGACTTTGGGGTTCCGGGGAGCAGCCGCGACAGAGCAGGGGATCGAAGCGGAAGCGATTACCAAGATCAGCGGTGAACGGATCCGGGATGAAATGACGAAGCTTCTGGTTGGTGTGGAGCCGGCCCGGGGCCTGAAGGGGATGGCCCGTAGCGGTTTACTGACCACGATTATACCGGAGTTTAAGGCCATCAGGACCACCGATGCCTCGCTCTTTACCCACTTGGTGGCGACGGTGCAGGCGATCAAGCCAACGGCGGAACTACGCTGGGCCGCTTTTCTCCACGATCTGGGGAAAGCGACCACCCGGCAAGTGGGTGGGGACCGGATCCGCTATTATGGCCATGAAAAGGTCGGCCAAGAACTGGCCGCTGGAATTCTGGAACGGCTCCGCTTTTCCAATGCCTTTCGGCAGAAGGTGCTAACCTTAATCCGCTGGCACATGTTCCCCGCCGACCCCTGGCTGACCGATGCTGCCCTCCGGCGGTTGGTCGGTAGAGTTGGACCAGAGAACATGGTCGATCTTTTGGAGTTAAGACGGGCTGATATTGTCGGTACCGGTGGACCCACCTACCGGGCGCAAGAGAGTTTAGCCCAGTTTAGCCGGCGGGTCCAGGCGCTTTTGGCGGGAGAGACTGTTTTTACGCGGAAGGATTTAGCCGTTGATGGCCGCGAAGTGATGGCTTTTCTGGGCTTACCGCCTGGGCCAAAGGTGGGTGCGGTGTTAAATGACCTCTTCCATTGGGTGACGGAGGATCCGGCACGGAACCGTAAAGATCTGATCTTGCGTTACCTCCAGAAGTGGCGGGCCGATCATCTCAATTAAGCCGATTCCCAGACGAAACCATTCCGATTCCACTCATTTTCTTTTGAGTCAAAGCATAATCTGGTAAAAGCAGAGAGGAAAGGATGGTAAACGTGGGAGGGCAAAAGAAAAAAGGCCGTTTCAGTGCAAAAATTGCCGAATATTTTGAGTTACCATCCGATGTGGTGCTAGACCTGCCCCGCTTAATCCTGACCGGCGATCAGCAGTTGGTGGTGGAGAACCACCGGGGGCTAAAGCTGTATAGCCGTACCGAGGTATGCCTGCAGACGACGGTGGGGCTCCTTACGGTGAGCGGGGAAGCGTTAAATATAAAGCTGATCACCACCGACCAAGTGGAGATCGACGGTCGGATCGCCAAAGTCGAATGGGGCGGGCAGGGGGAAGAACCATGATTTCCCAACGCCTAAACGCCTTCTTCCAGGGCTATCTGGTGGCGATGGTAAAAGGAGCCCACAGTGAAGAGCTGCTCAACCGGGGAATTGCCGGTGGGGTTGTTTTCTGGGACATTGACAAGAAGGCCCCCGGGACGATCCTCTTCAAAATGCACGCCCACCAATATGCAAAGCTCCGTCCCTATTTTTTTCACACCGAAACCAAAGGGAAGATTTTGCGGAAAAAGGGCTGGCCGTTTCTGTGGAAAAGGGTATGGCGGAAAAAGGGCTGGCTGTTGGGGATGGCTTTGTTTCTCAGTTTGCTATTGACCCTTTCTTCCTTCATCTGGTTTGTTGAGGTCACCGGTGTCGAGAAGCTGGACCCAAACCTGATCCGGCACCATCTGGCCGTTCTGGGCTTAGCGCCCGGGGTGCCCCGCCGGGAGATTACACCGCAGCGGGACTGGTTGATCCGCGAGCTCCGGATCCGGCTTCCGGAGATCGTTTGGGTGACGATCCGGATTAAAGGGGTAGTCGTCGAGGTGGTGGTGGCGGAGAAACGACTGCCGCCGGCGGCTGATGAGGGACCTGGGAACCTAGTGGCGGTGAAGGACGGGCTGATTACGGAGATTCTGTTGATCGAAGGAACACCGTTAGTCCGGGTGGGGGATACCGTTTCCCGTGGGGATCTCTTGATTTTAGGGGAGGCTACACGGGTTCATCTTGACGGATCGGTCCAAACTAAAAAGGTTAAAGCCGCCGGGGAAGTTCGGGCGCGGGTTTGGTATGAGATCGAAGTTGATGAACCCCTCGCCATCCTGGAGCCAAAAGTGGGTGGTGGACAAAAGATCGTTTACCGCTTGCGCTTTGGGAACCGACTTTTCCCCTTGTTTTCCCGCGGGGCGGTTGATGCGAACGGCTTTGTCTGCCAAGACCGGGCGGTGAAGACAATATTCCCAGGAAGGAATAGCCTTAGTTTAGTCGAAATTATTAAGGATACCTACCAAACAGTAGAGTGGACCACCGTGCAAGTTTCGCCCGAAATTGCCCTGCAGAAGGCGCGCCAAAAAGGTGAAGCCCGTATCGGAGCGGTGCTGCCCACCGGCGTACAGCCGGAAAGGGTCCAGGAGACTTGGGCCTTGGAAACGGGGGTCTTGAATTACCGTTTAATTATTGAGACCAAAGAGAATATTGCGGTCCCGGATTAAAGGAGGAGTAAGAAAAAGTTTGAGTCATGCTGAGATAACGCTAGAGATCGACCCGAAGATTGCCCCGATTCTCTTCGGGGAATATGACCAAAACCTGAAGGATATAGCGGCCGCGCTGGATGTGATGCTCTCGGCGCGGGGGAACACGCTGTTTTTAGCAGGTGACGCGCAAAAGGTCGATGATGCCCTTGCCGTTTTAGAACAGTTGCGTAGCCAGGCGGAGAAAGGGACCGTCCTCGGCCCCCATGAGATTCGTTACACCGTTGATGTGCTACGCCGTAATGATCCGAAGGAAAACGGGGAGGTCGATTTTACCGCAACGCCGATTCAGGTGACGAACCGGGGGAAGAGGATTACCCCACGGACCTATGGCCAGAAGGCATACATCGAAGCAATTCGTGATCATGTCTTAACCTTTGGGATTGGACCGGCGGGGACCGGTAAGACCTACCTGGCCGTGGCGATGGCGGTGGCAGCTTTACAGAGCAAACAGGTGAACCGCCTAGTACTAACCAGACCGGCGGTGGAGGCCGGCGAGAAACTGGGCTTTTTGCCCGGCGACCTGCAGGAAAAGGTCGACCCTTACCTGCGGCCGTTGACCGATGCTTTATTTGATATACTAGGCGCGGAACTTTACCAAAGATACATGGAGCGTCGGGTGATCGAGATCGCGCCCCTCGCTTATATGCGGGGGCGAACGCTGGACGATTCTTTTATAATTTTGGACGAAGCCCAAAACACCACGACCGAGCAGATGAAGATGTTCCTCACCCGTATGGGTTGGGGCTCAAAAGTCGTAGTTACTGGGGATATTACCCAGATTGATTTACCGAAAGGACAAGCTTCCGGATTGGTGGAAGCAGCGGAAGTGCTGCGTGATGTGGCCGGAATTGCCTTCGTTTATCTGGGAGAGCGGGATGTCGTCCGTCATGAAATGGTACAAAAGATAATTAAGGCGTACGACCGTCGACGAGAAGAAAGCGGAAGTCGCGGTTCGTAAAGGAGGCCCGGAAATGAGTAAGGAAACACAACCGGCCGAGAAAAGCTTCGCCAAACGGAAACGTTACCGGAGCTTAATGGCAAAAGGGTTGTGGGTACGAGACTTTTTTGCACAGAAGGTGGTTCGTGAGCGGATCCTGGTTTTTGTTTGTTTTATCGCTATCGTTGCCATCTTACAGATTGATCTGGTACCCAAGGCGATCGATGTGGAACTGGGAGAGCCCTATATTGGGACGGAGATCAGAGCGCCACGGACCGTTGAAAATAAAGAAAAGACCGAGGAACTAAGGGAGCAAGCGGCAGCTCGGGTGGTGGAGGAGAACAAGGATAAACTCGAGTACCAAACGATCAGTATTGAAGCCGGGGTTGAAGCCGGGGCCCGTTACAATAAGATCGTCGCTGTGTTTGAAGAATACCGCACTCTTACCCAGCCGCAGATGGAGGAGGGCGCTTTACCGGAGCCGGATGCGGAGCCGGATTCGGATCCGGATGCGCTTCGCCCGGCCTTTCGTCAGGATCTCCAAAAAGTAGAAGAGAAGTTTGCGGAGGTTTCCGACGAAACCCTTGATCTGGTGTTGACCATGCCTACCACCGATTATAGCCGGATGGTCAAGAGTCTGCGCCAGGTCTTTGTTGCTTTGGAAACCGAGCGCAAAATCGGCCCGCAAACGATCGAAGCAGTCCAGGCCGATCTTGGTGCTTTTGTCCGTAATGACCGTTTTCTTGTTTTACCCCAGGACCAACCGGTCATCCAGCAGTTGCTCGCGGCGATGATCTTTCCCAACCTGACCCGGGATGAGGAGAAGATCCGGCAGTTGCAGGAGGAGGCCCGGAGTAAGGTAGAACCGGTGAAGATCGAAAAGGGCCAACTCATTCTGAAAGAAGGCGATATTGTCACCACTGAGCACATCCAGATCCTTCGGGAGGTGGCCCTGATTGATAACAGTGGGAACCGGGTGTTCATGTTTTTCAGTTTGGCCATCTTCTCCCTGCTCTTGATGGCGGTCTGTTTGATCTATATTTATTTCTTCAAGAAAGAGATCATCAAAGAAGAACGGCACCTTTATCTGTTAGCCCTGGTCGCGGTGGTCGTCTTGGCGGTGGCCAAAGCGATTAGCCTTTTGAATATCGACTGGCTGGAATACCTGGTGCCGCTCTCCTTCGCCAGTATTATCCTGGTGTTTTTGAGCGATCCACAGTTGGCTTGGGTGATTAACGCTTTGCTCAGCCTGATGGTGGGTGTGATCTTCGATTTTAACCTGACGCTAACGGTCTTTTACTTCATCAACGGGACCGCGGCCATTTATTTAATGCTAAATCTGAACCAACGGAAAGAGATGATCCGGCGCGGCCTTTACCTTGCGGGGATCAATCTTTTTACGGTGTTAACCTTGAGTTTTCTCTTTGGAATCAAACGCTTTAGTAGTATGCTTGTTTTTGCGTTAGTTGCTGGTTTCAATGGGATTCTCGCCACGGCGTTGGCCAACGGCTTTTTACCCTTCCTTGAACATCTTTTTGGCTTAACTTCACCGCTCAGCCTATTGGAACTGGCCAATCCAAACATGCCTTTACTGAAACGGTTGTTGATCGAAGCGCCGGGGACATACCACCATAGTATCCTCGTGGGTAACCTGGCGGAAGCGGCGGCCGATGCCATTGGTGCCGACAGCCTGCTGGTACGGGTTGGGGCCTACTATCATGATGTGGGAAAACTGCGTCGCCCCTACTTCTTTGTGGAGAACCAGATCACCAACGATAATCCCCATGAAAATCTCGCACCCAGTTTAAGCACTTTGATCATCACTTCTCACGTGCGGGATGGGATGGAACTGGCCAAGTCCTATGGGGTACCGCGGGTTGTAACGGATATTATTGAGCAACACCATGGGACCGATCTAATCCGTTATTTCTACCAACAAGCTTCGGAGCAGGTCCAGGAGGAAAAAGAGTCGGTGGAAGCGACAGACTTCTCTTATTCCGGACCAAAACCCCAGTCAAAAGAGGCGGCCCTTGTCATGCTGGCCGATGCGGTAGAGGCGGCGGCCCGCTCCATCGGGCAACCCTCTTCGGCCCGCCTTGAAGCGTTGGTCAACCAGATCCTTAAGGAACGTTTAGAAGCGGGACAACTGGATGAAACTAATCTTACTTTACGGGATTTAGATAAGATTAAAAACGCCTTTTTAAAGGTTCTGGGCGGAATCTTTCACCACCGGATTAAATACCCGGAGATCGTGGCCACAGAAAGGAAGAAGTTGGATGGCGGTAATCATCAACCAAGAAATAACGGAACCAAAACTGAGCAAAGAGACGCTTGATGCTTTGGTCAGCATCGCCCAGCGGGTGCTGAAGGCCTATGGCCGGGAAGAGGCGGAAGTTGGGATCACCCTGACCGATGAGGAGACCATCCACCAGTTGAACCGGGAATGGCGTGGCGTTGATGCGCCCACCGATGTGCTCTCTTTTGCCCTCGCCGAGGAGGAACCGCTGGTGCCAATGGAACTAAACGGAGACAATGATTCTCCCCCGGAGTTGCTGGGTGATGTGGTCATCTGTCTGCCCATTGCCCTTCGCCAGGCGGCGGAGTATGGCCATTCAAGTACGCGGGAGATCCTTTATTTAGCCGTCCATGGGCTCCTCCATTTGCTGGGCTATGACCACCAGACCACAGAGGAGCAAAGGCAGATGCGCCGTGCGGAGGAGCAGTTTCTGGTGGAAGCAGGCTGGGGTCGGACTGATGAAGAATAAAAATCTTCTGGAAAGTTTTAACCGGGCGATCGATGGTTTAGTCTATTGTTTTCGGACCCAGCGTAACTTCAGGATACATTGTTTAGCGGCGATTCTAGTCCTAGCCCTCAGTCTGGGATTACACCTGACGAGAACGGAATTTCTCTTTGTGGTGTTAGCCATCGTCTTTGTGCTAGTGACGGAGGCTTTCAATACGGCCATTGAAGCGGCGATCGATCTGATCTCACCCCGCTATCATCCTTTAGCGGCGGTAGCGAAAGATGTGGCGGCGGGCGCGGTTTTGCTCGCCGCCGTCAATGCCCTGGTCATCGCCTATCTTGTTTTGTTTCCTAAATTGAACCCGGTCTTACCGAAGTTGATTGATAGTGTAATCAATTCCCCGGCCCATCTCACTTTAATCGCCGTAGGCCTGGTCGTCCTGGCGGTGGTGGTTCTTAAGGTGTCGACCGGGACCGGACGGCCCTTATCGGGGGGGATGCCCAGCGGGCATGCGGCGGTTGCCTTCGCGCTTGTCACTGCGATTATCATGATCAGTAAAGACGGTCTTGTGGCCAGCCTTGCTTTGTTCCTGGGTTTTATGGTGGTCCAGAGCCGGGTTGAAGGCGGGATTCACAATGTAGCAGAAGTGATCATCGGTAGTTTTTTGGGGGTTTTGGTGACGGTACTAATCTTTCAGTTATATCAGAAGTGGGGTTGATCGGAATGGAGGACAAAAATTTTTACATGGTCAGTGCGGAACAAATCCAGCGTCTACTGGAGGAGGCAAAGCAGGTCCGGTTACAAGCGTATGCGCCCTACTCCGGTTACCAGGTGGGGGCGGCGCTTTTGACCAAGAGTGGCCGGATCTACGGTGGTTGTAACATCGAAAATGCTTCCTACGGAGCGGCGATCTGTGCCGAACGGGTGGCCGTTGTCCGGGCCATCGCCGCGGGGGAGACGGACTTTGTGGCCATGGCGGTGGTCGCCGACAGCCCAGAACCCGGGTCGCCCTGTGGAATTTGTCGGCAGTTCTTAGCGGAATTTGCGCCTGAGCTCCCCCTGATCATGGCGAACCTTGACGGCAAAGTGCGTAAGGGGAGCTTGGATGAATATCTGCCTTATGCTTTTAACAAAGATTATTTCCGTGACGAGGAAGCAAACTAACGCTAACATGGGTTTGAGGAGAGATGGCATGAAGGAATATCGGTCTGGGTTCATCGGGGTAATCGGCCGACCCAATGTGGGGAAATCCACGTTACTGAACAAGCTGGCAGGGGAGAAACTGTTGATCGTTTCGACAAAACCGCAAACCACCCGCGAACGGATTCGGGTAATCCTCACGACCGACCGGGCGCAACTGATCTTTTACGACACACCTGGCATCCATAAGCCCTTACATAAATTAGGGGAACAGATGAACAAAATGGCTTTAACCACCTTTAAGCTTGTGGATGTACTGCTCTGGCTGGTCGACGCCACCCAACCGCCGGGCCGTGGGGATGCCTGGGTAGCGGAGGCGTTGAAAAAGAGCGGTCGCCCCGTTTTGGTGGCGTTCAATAAAAGTGACCTGAAGCCGGCGAGTACACCGGAGGAGTTTCTGGCCCAAATGGCGGTGGCAGACTGGCCCTGGGTGCAGGTTTCGGCCTTAACGGGAGAAGGCCTTCCGGAGCTTCTGACCCGTTTGGAAAAGGCCGTACCGGAGGGGCCCCAGTACTATCCGGAAGAGATGATCACCGACCGCCCCGAGTCTTTTATCATCACCGAGTATATCCGTGAAGCCGTCTTAAACCTGGCTCAGGAAGAGATCCCCCATTCCACCGCTGTGGTGATGGAGGAGATGAAAGAGCGCCCCAACGGCATGGTTTATATCCGGGTCAGTATTTTGGTGGAAAAAGAGTCGCAGAAGAAGATCGTGATTGGGCGGGAAGGAAGCTTATTGAAAAACATCGGCCAGCTGTCCCGGGGGCAGATTGAGGAGTTTTTAGGGAAAAAAGTCTATCTCGATCTGTGGGTGAAGACCAGAAAAGACTGGCGGAACTCCCTCCCGGCCTTGCGGGAGTTGGGCTATATCGAGCGGGAACAGTAAAACCGCAGATCGACTGGAGAGAGGGAGCGTAGTTTTTTGCAAGTTGCGGATTTTGATTACCAGCTACCTGAGGAATTGATTGCGCAAGAACCTTTAGCACAGCGGGACCACTCGCGGCTAATGGTGGTGGAGAAAACGGCGGGAACATGGCACCATACGACTTTTCCCCAGATCGGGGCTTGGCTGCAACCGGGGGACCTGATGGTCTTCAATGATACCCGGGTGATTCCGGCCCGCTTGTGGGGGCGGCGGGTGCCCGGCGGGGGGAAGGTGGAGGTGCTTTTGCTGAGTCCCCGCGGTACCGACCGGTGGGAAGTCTTAGTCAATCCGGGGCGGAAAGTCCCACCCGGACAGGAGTTGACCTTTGGTCCCAACGGGGAACTCACCGCCGTTGCGGAAGAAAGGACCGCCTTTGGGGGGCGGGTTTTACGATTTAACCAGGAAGGGGCCGCTTTACGCGCGGCCTTTATGGCGCTGGGCGAAGTCCCATTGCCGCCCTACATCAAGGCACCACTGACCAATATCGAGCGTTACCAAACGGTCTACGCCCGGGAGGAAGGCTCGGTGGCGGCACCGACCGCCGGCTTACATTTCACCCCAGAGCTTCTCGCTGGGTTGGAAGCGGCCGGGGTCAAAACCGGCTATTTAACCCTCCATGTGGGGCTTGGTACTTTCCGTCCGGTCAAGGCGGAAGTGGTGACGGAACATAAAATGCACGCCGAGTATTTTGCGATCAGTCCGGAACTGGCCGAGGCGATCGCGGCGACAAAGGCCAGCGGCCACCGGGTGATTGCGGTGGGGACGACTTCGGCCCGGGCGCTGGAGACGATGGGACAGGCCGATGGCACAGTCCGGCCAGGGTCTGGACAGACGGAGATTTTTATCTATCCGGGTTATAAATTTAAAGTCCTGGACGGCCTGGTGACCAATTTTCATCTGCCCCGGTCCACCCTTTTGATGCTGGTCGCCGCCTTTGCTGGGCGGGAGTTGATTCTGGCCGCCTACCAGGAAGCGATTAAAGAGCGGTACCGGTTCTTTAGCTTTGGGGACGCGATGCTGATTATTTAAGGGGATGTCTGAGCTGTTAGGTTGAGGCAAGTGAAAAGATGAAAATCTGCGTCGGCCTTGGGATTAAAGTTTTTTTATAGTGTTTCAAATTTGCTTTAAATGCTTGATTTCGGTTTACGCATACGTTCTGCTAAGGTCTAGAATCCGAGCGATTATGCAACCATGACTGTAAGCATGACTGCAACCATGAGGAGGATCCGATGTTTGAGTTTACGGTTGTCCATAAATCCACCGAACACCAGGGGCGGATCGGCAAGTTTAAGACCCCCCATGGGGAACTGACCACGCCGGTTTTTATGCCCGTGGGTACCCAGGCTTCGGTGAAAACGATGAGCCCCGATCAACTGCAGGCTCTGGGGGCGTCGATTATTCTAAGCAATACCTACCATCTTTACCTGCGGCCCGGACATGAACTGATCCGCGAGGCCGGCGGTTTGCACGCCTTTATGAACTGGCCGGGGGCGATCCTCACCGATAGTGGCGGGTTTCAGGTTTTTAGCTTAGCCAAATTGAACGAGATCAGCGATGATGGGGTGCTCTTCCGCTCCCATATCGACGGCGCACCCCACTTTTTTACCCCGGAAAAAGTGATGGAGATCGAAATGGCTTTGGGGGCCGATATCGCGATGGCTTTCGACGTTTGCCTGCCTTACCCCTCGACTTACGAGGAAGCAGCCTTGGCCCAGGCACGAACGACCCAGTGGGCGGCCCGCTGCCGCGAACGGCATGACCGGACAGATCAAGCGCTGTTCGGGATCGTGCAAGGTGTTGCGTTCCGGGATCTCCGGGAGAAGAGCGCCCGGGAGCTGGTGGCGATGGATTTTCCCGGCTATGCCGTGGGTGGTTTGAGCGTGGGTGAGCCGAAGAATGTCATGTACGAAGTCCTGGACTATACGGTACCGCTCTTACCGGAGGATAAGCCGCGGTATCTAATGGGCGTCGGGTCGCCCGACGCGTTGTGGGAAGGAGTCGCCCGCGGGATCGATATGTTCGATTGCGTCTTACCAACGCGGATCGCCCGGAACGGGACCGCGATGACCAGTCGCGGGCGGGTGGTGGTGCGCAACGCCAAGTACGCCCGGGATTTTTCACCCCTTGATCCCGAGTGCGCCTGCCCCACCTGTCAGCAGTACACCCGCGCTTATCTACGCCATCTCATTAAGGCGGGTGAGATCTTAGGTTTGATGCTCATTACTTACCACAATCTGTTCTTCCTAGCGCGGATGATGGAGCAGATCCGGGAAAGCATCAAGCAAGGCGTCTTTTACGAAGCGAAAAAGGCGTTTTTTACGGCCTATTACGGAAGGGCCGATGGTGAAGGATTCTAAAGCATAGGATTTTAATTCTTCTTGTGGTATACTATACTAGATATTTTTGTTTTAGGAGGTTTGTGTAATGACCTATCTCGCGACTTTTGCGCTACAAGCACCCGCGGCACCACAGGGTGGAGGAGCTTCCATGCTTTTCATGTTTGTTTTACTTGGTGTTTTTTGGGTGCTCATGATTCTCCCCCAGCGTAGGCAACAGAAAAAACGGACGGAGATGCTTAATGCCTTAAAAAAAGGGGATAAAGTGATTACCATCGGGGGAATTCACGGCGAGATTACCGAGCTTGGCGACGAGGATATCCGTATCCGCATTGCCGATAAAGTCGAGGTTAAGATCACCAAGGGTTCGGTTTCCCGGGTGAAGGGCGAATAAACCCAAGACTAGTCAAATGAGAAAAAGAAGGAAAGCCCAAGCAGAACCAGTTCTCCTGGGCTTTTTCACTATAAAAAATCAGCGAAGCGACTTGCGGAATAAATAGTACGTGCCAGATTATGTGAGAATCGAGGAGATAACATGCGATATATTAGCACCAGAGGCCAGAGTGCCCCGGTAACGGCTGCGGAGGCCCTGTTGACCGGACTAGCCCCCGACGGTGGGCTTTACCTCCCGGAGAGATTTCCGGAAGAAATGGCGATTGCCCCCTTGGCGGAGCCCAACTTAACCTACCAACAGCTGGCCCAGCAGATTTTATCGTTGTTTCTTTCCGACTATACCCAGACGGAGCTCAAGGAGTGTATCCACCAAGCCTACGGTGATAACTTCGCGACACCGGCCGTCACCCCGGTGACCATGGTCAGTGAAAAACTAGGCTTTTTAGAATTATGGCACGGGCCGACTTGTGCCTTTAAGGATTTAGCCTTGCAGCTTTTGCCCCATCTTTTGACGGTGGCCGCGGGGAAAACCCGGTTTGACCGTGAGATTGTCCTCTTGGTGGCGACCTCCGGTGATACCGGCAAAGCGGCCTTGGAAGGGTTTAAAGATGTTCCTGGCACTAAGGTGATCGTTTTCTACCCGGAGGACGGCGTCAGTGCCGTGCAGAAACGGCAGATGATCACGCAAGAGGGAAGCAACACTTATGTGGTGGGGGTGACGGGTAATTTTGACCAAGCCCAGGCCGGGGTCAAAGCGCTCTTTACCAACGCCGAATTTCAACGGGAGATGGCCGCCGCGGGAAAAACCTTCTCCTCCGCCAACTCCATTAACTGGGGACGCCTCGTTCCCCAGCTGGTCTACTACTTTAAGGCCTGGAGCGAACTTTGCCAAAACCACGGTTTAGCGCCGGGTGAGACTTTTAACGTGGTTGTTCCGACCGGAAACTTCGGGAACATTTTGGCCGCCTATTACGGTAAAAAACTGGGTTTACCGCTGCATAAACTGATCTGCGCTTCTAACCGGAACAACGTTTTAACCGAATTTATCCAGACCGGCGCGTACAACCGGAACCGCCAATTTTACCAGACGCTCTCCCCGTCCATGGATATTTTGGTCTCCAGCAATCTGGAACGCCTCCTCTATGATTTGGTCGGCGCGGATCCGGCGCTGGTTCGGTCCTACATGGAACAGTTGCAACAGAAGGGGAGTTACCGGCTGACGGCGGCAGAAAGGGAACGGCTGCAGAAGGAGTTCTGGGCAGGTTTTGCCGACGAAGCAGAGACGACCGCAACGATTCGTGCGGTATACGACCGTTACCATTATTTGTTGGACCCCCATACGGCCGTTGGTTACAAAGTCTATGCGGACTACCTGAAAGCCACCGGGGATGACCGGCCGACGATTATTGCCTCGACGGCCAGTCCCTTCAAGTTTAACCAGGGGGTAGCCCAGGCGGTTTTGGGCCCACAAGCAGCAGCAGTCACCGATGAGTTTGCGCTGATGGAGAAGCTGTCAACGGCCACTGGCGTGGCGCTGCCGCCGGTCCTGGCCGGATTACGGGATAAACCCGTCCGCCACCAGCAGGTGATTGCCCCGGCGGCGATGGCGGAGACGGTCCGGAAAATTTTAGGCCTTTAGAATGCTTGTCGCCGGTCGGACATTGTGGTATAATGCAATATATTATTTTTAATTGCAAATGACGAGGAAGAGGGAGAGTAGCCCTGGAGATAGGGTCAAGCGAGCCTCGGACGGTGGAAGAGAGGCCCCGAAGGCCTGGGTGAAGTTCTCCTCGGAGTTGCCGACTGAAGCCCGCTTGGTGTGGGTGGTAGGCTCGGCCGGGTGGGTTCCGCCGTTACCAGAGAACAGCCATCGGGAAGCAGTGTTTCCCCGTGGTGGAGTGACTATTTTTTAGTAAGCGTAGTGGTACCGCGGAAGCTAAGCCTTTCGTCTCGCAGGAGACGAAAGGCTTTTTTAATGATTACGATGATCAATAAGGAGTGGTGGGCATTGATGTGGAGTCCAGAATACGAAAGCATGTCTGGGGAGCGGCGCCGAGAGTTACAGTTCAAGCGGTTAAAAGCAACTGTAGAGCGGGTCTATAACAAGGTGGGCTTTTACCGGGCGAAGATGGAAAAGGCCGGGATCACCCCTGCTGATTTACGAAGTCTCGATGATCTGAAGTATCTTCCGTTTACGACCAAAGAAGATCTGCGGCTTAATTACCCCTTTGGCCTCTTCGCGGCTGAACTGGATGAGGTAGTTCGGATTCATGCTTCCTCCGGAACGACCGGGAAGATGACGGTGGTGGGCTACACCAAAAACGATCTTGGGGTCTGGAGTGAAGTGATGGCCCGGAGTATTGCCAGTACCGGGGGTGGTCGGCATGACCGGATTCAGATCGCCTATGGTTATGGTCTATTCACCGGCGGGCTGGGGGCCCATTACGGGGCGGAGCTGGTCGGGGCGATGGTCGTACCTACTTCCGGAGGAAATACCAAACGGCAGTTACAAGTGATGCGGGATTTTGGGGTGACGGTCTTGGCTTGCACCCCGTCGTACGCATTATACATGGCCGAGACGGCCCAGGAACAAGGGTTGGACCTCCATGCGCTCCCTCTCCGGGTGGGTATTTTCGGGGCGGAACCGTGGTCGGAGCCGATGCGTCAGCGGATTGAGGCGGAATTCGGTATTAAAGCATACGATATTTACGGGCTGTCGGAGATTATCGGTCCCGGGGTGGCCATCGAGTGTGTGGAACAGAACGGGCTCCATATTGCCGAGGATCATTTCTTACCCGAGGTGATCGACCCCGTAACCGAACAGCCGCTGGCCGACGGGGAAAAAGGCGAGCTCGTCTTTACCACCCTGACGAAAGAGGCCTTTCCCTTAATCCGTTACCGGACGAAAGACTTGAGCATCCTCTATCCGGAGGCCTGTGCTTGTGGGCGCACCACGAAACGGATGCACCGGATCTTAGGGCGGACCGATGATATGTTGATCATCCGCGGAGTTAATATTTTCCCCTCCCAGATCGAGAGCGTTTTGTTGGAGAATGGTGACACTACTCCCCACTATCAACTGGTCGTGGACCGGAAAGGGAATCTGGATGACCTGGAGGTTCGGATTGAAGTTTCCGAAGAAATGTTTGCTAGTGAGATCCGCAAACTGGAAGAACTCGGCGCGAGCATTAGACGGAAGATCGAAAGCGCCCTTGGGATCAACGTCCGGGTTAAACTGGTGGAGCCGAAATCGATCCCCCGTAGCGAGGGTAAAGCGGTTCGGGTGATCGACCGACGAAACCTCTACAATGGATGATTGTATTCGGGTCGGGTCTATAGTAAAATAGAATTGTTAATATTTGTTTAGGGGAGAAAAGGATGAAAGTTAAACAGATCTCGGTCTTTTTGGAGAATAAATCCGGCCGGTTGGCCCAGGTCACCAAGATCCTTGGGGCCAACCGGATAAACATCCGCGCTCTTGCTATTGCCGATACGGCCGATTACGGTATCTTGCGTTTGATCGTGAATGATCCCGCGAAAGCGCGGGCTGTTTTGCGTGCAGAAGGACTAACCGTGCGCGAAACGGAAGTGATCGCCGTCGAAGTACCGGACCAACCGGGTGGATTGGGCCGCGTTTTGCAAGAATTAGATGATAAAGGGATTAATATTGAGTATATGTACGCTTTTGTCGGGAAGACCGCAGAGAATGCCATCGTGATCTTCCGTGTCGAAGAGACGGACCGCGCGGTTGAGTTGCTTAAAAATTCCCAGGTTAAATTGTTGCCCGAGAGCGAACTATACCATTATTAGGTTGTTTGTCCTCGTCCCTTTCGAGCCAAGGCCATAGTAAAACAAGTTACTGTTCACGCTATTACCGGTCTGACAGTCAGGCCCCTTTAACAAAAAAGATAGTAAAATATCCGGTTGTTATAGCCGAAAATTATAAAGAATACCGGCGGTGTTTCTACTTATCCTACTGAAGAGTAAGTTACTGAACTGGAGGATAAGAAGAGTATTTTTTGGAGTGTTTATGGATGGAGCAGCGGAAACCAGAATGGTTGAAGATTAAAGTACAAGCCAACGAAGGAAAAAACGATGTCGAACGTTTACTGCGGGAACTGGCGTTGTCAACAGTTTGTAAAGAGGCGCGTTGTCCCAACCTAATGGAGTGTTACGGCAGGAAGACGGCCACTTTTTTGATCTTAGGACGGAATTGCACCCGCAATTGTCGGTTTTGTAATATCCAAAATGGAGTACCGGAACCGGTCGTACCCGACGAGCCCCAGCGGGTGGCGCAAGCAGTAGCCAGGCTCAAATTAGACCATGTGGTAATCACTTCCGTGACACGCGATGACCTTCCGGACGGTGGAGCCGGGCAGTTTGCGGCGGTGATCGCGGCGATCCGGCGGTTAAATCCGGATGTGACGGTCGAAGTTTTGATCCCCGATTTTCAAGGGGAGCGGGCGGCCTTGCAGACAGTGGTGGCGGCAGAGCCCGAGGTCCTCAATCACAATGTGGAAACAGTCCCGCGTCTGTACCCGACCGTGCGGCCCGAAGCCGACTATTGTCGCTCTTTGACCTTGTTGGCGCGGGTGAAGGAACTTAACCCCCAGATCCTGACGAAATCTGGGGTGATGGTGGGTTTGGGCGAGACCGAGGAGGAGTTGATCGCCGTGCTGAAAGACCTGCGCACTGCAGGTTGTGAAGCGCTGACGATTGGGCAGTATTTGGCTCCTTCCCGTCATCACCACCGGGTTGTTGCCTACATTACTCCGGAGCAGTTTGCGCGGTACGAAAAACTCGGTCAAGAGCTGGGATTCCGCCATGTGGCGGCCGGTCCTTTTGTCCGCAGTTCATACCGGGCGGCAGAGGCCTTCGCCGCTTACTGAGGAGATTTTTTTCTTTACCGGGACTGTTACAGGCGGCGTGGAAAGCTTCCCATGGTTATATTAGTCCAGGGGTGAAGATGGTGTTTATTCCGGTTCGGAATGCCTATATAGAATAAGCGAAAAAAAGTATCTTAATCACGGTTTGCCTTTAATGGAGACGAGAAGCTCTCATCATGGACGGTGACATTAGCACGGGTTTAAATGGAATTACTCTAAAGCATATTATAAAACGTCAGTCGGCATGCTTGAACGAACCCGAGGGATGAGCAACCAGTGGCGAGTGATGAGGAGTAGTTGTTGGTCAAGAGACAGGAGGGACTTTAAGGCTTGGTATATGATGTAATCGTGCTTGGGGGTGGGCCCGCCGGTTACCACGGGGCGACCTTGGCTGGAAAAAAAGGCCTGCAAACCCTTTTGGTTGAAGCAAAGGAATTGGGCGGTGTCTGTTTACATAGCGGTTGTATCCCCTCGAAAACATGGCTCCAGTCGGCGAAGATCTTTGCCCATGCCCAAAACGGGGCAGCTTATGGGATCAAAGCAGAAGGGCTCAGTTTCGATCAGCGGCGGGTGACAGCCCGCAAAAACAAGGTGGTGCGTATTTTAAACGCCGGGGTTAAAACGAAGCTCCAAAATGCCAACGTGCAAGTGGTGACGGCGAAGGGTGCGATCCTAGGGAACGATAGTACCGGATTTCAAGTTAAGGCCGGTTCCGAATATTATACGGGAAAAAACCTGTTGCTAGCCACCGGATCGGTGCCAGTAATTCCGCCCATCCCCGGGCTGGCAGCCGGGCTCGAGGCCGGCACGGTCAAGACAAACGCCGAGATTTTTGATCTAGACCATATTCCTGCTTCGCTGGTGGTGATCGGTGGGGGCGTGATTGGCTTAGAGATGGCCGCCTACTTTAGTGCGGTTGGCTGTAAAGTGACGGTCATTGAGATGCAGGACCGGATTGGCGGCGAAATTGACCGGGAAATTGCCGGGATTCTTCATGATAACTACCGCAAAAAAGGGGTGGATTTTAAATTAAACACCCAAGTGACCGCGGTTGACGGGCCGCGGGTGCGGTTTACGTCTCCAGCAGGGGAAGGGGAAGTGGAGGCGGAAGTGGTCCTGTTGAGTGTGGGGCGCCAGCCTTTGCTCTCCGGTTTTGGCTTGGAGAACCTCCAACCGCAGATGGACCACGGCCGGTTGGTGGTGGACCGGTCGGGCCGCACCAGTGTGCCGGGGCTTTATGCGGCGGGGGATGTTATCGGTCGTTCGATGTTGGCCCATACCGCCTACCGGGAGGCGGAAGTCTGTATCGACCGTATCTTGGGGGGGACGGAGGAAGTCAACTACGAAGCGATCCCGGCGGTCATTTATACCGATCCGGAGGTGGCTTCCGTTGGTGAGACCGCAGAGTCAGCCGCCCGGAAAGGGTTGGATGTGCAAACGGTTAAAGTGTCCATGCGGTACAGCGGTCGTTATGTCGCCGAGCACGAGGGGGGTGATGGGATCTGTAAGTTAATCGTGGCCCATGGTGATCGGCGGCTCTTGGGGGTCCATCTGATTACGGAGTATGCTTCGGAACTGATCTATGGGGCCAGCCTCATGATCGACCGGAAGTTGACCATCGAAGAGATCGGGAAAGTCGTCTTTCCACATCCAACCATTAGTGAGATTATCAAAGAAGCGGCTTTACAATATGGATCGATTTAGTGTTTAAATTTCATGGAAGCTTTACATTGAAGAACGAAGGAGAGTAGGTGTTCGCATGCGATATTTGCCATTAGATGAAATCACGGAAGATATGTGCTTGGCGAGGCCGATCTTTGCCGGGGATGGTCGCGTCTTACTATCGAACGGTGTTAAACTTACGAAGGCCTATCTGGCCCGGTTAAAAGACATGGGTTATGAAAACTTATATGTTTACCGGGCGGGTGAAGAGTTAAACGATTTTACCACGCCCGTTAGTGACCAAACGATGCGTGAAGCGATCCAAGGGGTAAAGGAGGCCTTTAGCAAAGCCACCCAGCGGCAGCAGTTGAACATCAGAAACGTCAATCAAATCGTCGGGTACATCATGGATGAAATTTTGGCCAACCCAACCGTCCTTTACAACCTGATGGATATTAAGAACCATGATAATTATTATTACCATCATTCGGTGAACGTCTGTATCATCTCCACGCTGATTGCCAAGGAGATGGGCCTGGCCCGCGATAAAGTGAAAGATTTATCCACGGGTGCGCTCCTCCATGACTTGGGTATGGTCTGTGTTGACCCGCGGATCTTAGAACTACCGCGGAAACTGACCGAAGAGGAAATGGTGGCGGTGCGTGAACATACGAACTTCGGTTTCCAACTCCTCCGTTCGGAGCGGGATTTGAGTATTCTGGTGGCGCATACTGCCTATCAGCACCATGAGCGGATGGATGGGAGCGGTTACCCCAAGGGGCTAGTTGGCGACAAGATCCATCTGTTTGGTAAGATTGTCGCGGTGGCCGATTCCTACGAGACGATGACCAGCGGCCGTGTCTACCGGAAAGCCATGTGGAGCCACGAAGCCATTCGGCAGTTGCGTGAAAGTGCACCCGAAAAATACGATCCAGAGGTCGTGGCGGCCATGGAGCGTTCGATCGCTTCCTACCCAGTGGGTAGCGTAGTCGTGTTGAACACCCACGAAGAAGCAGTGGTGGTCGATGTGAACGCCAAAAAAATCACCATCCAGTTTTCCAGCGGCCCACGGGTCAATGCCCTGCTGGATTTAGAACCCGATTCTGAGATTAAAGTTGAAGAACGATTATCTTAAGTAGTAAGGGCTTTTATTAATTGAATGATTTGTAATCGATTGTATAATAAAAAGCCGAGGTTTCACCCCGGTTTTTGCTGTTTTATGCAACTCTTCTTCACTACTTATCCTTTGGCTCCGGGCTTTTGCCGGTTGCCCTTTCTCGATCCACCAAATCCTGGAGGGTAGTGGAAGAAAGCACTTCATCCATTTTGGCGGAGAGTTCCTGCCAAAAAGACATCGTCAAACAGGTATCCGTCTTGTCGCATTCGATTGTGGTTCCGCCGTGGGCACAATTGGCGAGAGTCAGCGGCCCCTCCAGAGCTTGTAACACTTCGCCGACGGTAATTTGGTGGGCTGGTCGGGCCAAGATATAACCGCCATAGGAGCCCCGGATGGCGTTGACTAACCCGGCTTTGCGCAAGAGGGCAAAGACTTGTTCCAAATAGGATTCGGAGATACCCTGCCGTTCAGCGATCGCCCGTAGAGGAACGGGTTTGTTTTGGGCGTAAAGCACCAGATCGGCCATTGATCGCAAACCATATCTTCCTTTTGTTGAAATCAGCAAGGTGTACGCTCCTTTCTAAACCTAGTAAGTTGGTGGGAATATTGGGATATTATAAATCTAACATAAAAGTAGGGGATAATCAAGATTTCGGCGGCGGAAAAAAGGGGGAAACGGTTTAAATTACGGTTTAAATTGATGTAGAAATGCCAAGCGCAACACCGGG
>DUQQ01000017.1 GCA_012837705.1 Hydrogenispora sp. | reverse complement strand
TGTAGACGGCATCAGCCCCGAGGGCCATGGCTTTGAGGAAATGTTCAGGGGAGAGAAGCCCACCACTGGCGATGATCGAAACTTTGTCGCGCACGCCCTTTTCCTCCAGATAATCGACGGTCCGGACGAGAGCGTGCATGGTGGGTAAACCGAAGGCGTCGGCCAAGAGGGGCTGGCCTGCGTGGGTTCCGGCTTCGGCACCATCGATGACGATGACATCAACACCAGCGGCGACTGCTAACTCGATCTCTTCCTCCAGGTAGTGGGAAGCAGCAAACTTATAGGAGATGGGAACGCCGCTGGTTTCTTCTTTCAAGCGTGCCACCAGGTGTTTTAGGTCTTCACCCGATTCCAGCCCGGAGAGGCGGGATGCGATCACCGCATCTTCTCCTTCTTCCAAACCGAAGATGTGCCGGAACTCTTCATCGATCTTGTCGGCCTTTGTGGTTTGGGGAGCTGACGCCTGCGCGCCTTGGCCCAACTGAATCTCAACCATATCGGCCATGGTGTAGAACTCTTTTTTATTCCCATGGGGCCATTGGCCGCGGTGGTATTGGTAGATGTATTTCGCCGCCAGCTCCCGTTCCTCGGGTAGATAAGCCCCTTCGCCGGTATTGGTGGCGGTCCCGGCGGCGGTCGCGGCTTTCGCCAAAGCAATCCGGGCTTGTTTGCTGATGGCACCACCGTAGGACATCCCCGAGATGATGATCGGGATCGCCAGTTCCAAGGGGCGTTGGGCTCGGGGGCCCAAAGTGACCTTGGTCTCAACGTTATTTTTGTCCTCGGTCGGTAACCGGACTAAATGCACCGGATTGAACAGCACATCTTGCCAGGGGGAGAAGTGATAGACGGTACCAAAGGGGCGGCCTAGGGGTTTTCCTTTTTCGGCGCGGAGAACAATCTCCATCAGATCGCGGGGGCGCACCTTCATTGTTGTCGAGATGATCTCCCACACATTCTCGACATAAGGATCACGCATTAAACGGAGGAGCAATTGGTCGGCGATCTTATCGACCAGGGTACGGCTGGCCTCCTCGATTAAACCCATACTAATTCTCTCCTTTCTTGCTGTTTGTTTTCTCTAGTTAGCTGCGAGACGAGGCCAGGGAAGATGGGGGCGGCCGTGTGGATCTGGACGATCGTCGGTTCTGGACTACTGAGCGTCATATTTAAAACCGGATCCAATTCGGCGGCATCATTAACGGTATAACCCTTTCCCCCGCAGGCGCGGGCAAAGGCGGCGAAATCCGGGGTGTGGAGACGGGTTACCCCATAGTCCAAGGCCATCAGTTCCATCTGGTCCCGTTCCATCGCCCACCAGTCGTTTTTGAAGACGATCACCTTAATGGGCAGTTGGTAACGGATGGCCGTACAAAAATCGGCTAAGCTCTGGGCTAAGCCCCCGTCACCAACGACCGCGATCACTTGGCGTTCCGGTACGGCCAGCTTTACGCTGAGGGCAGCCGGTAAACCGAAGCCCATCGAACGCCAGCTTCCGGAGACGAGGACTTTTTGGCGGGTCCCGCGGAAGAGGCGGTTAAACCAGACGGTATGGTCACCTACGTCCAAGCAGATCACGGCATCCTCGTTGACCGCGGCTTCGATTGCTTTGATCACTCGTCCCGGTGGAACCGGCGATCCAGTGGCTTCGTATTCGGGTGCGATCGAGGCCTGCCAGTCCGCTTTCCACTCTTGTAACCGCCGCTGCCAGTGGGGTTTTTCTTTTTTATGGATCCCTTCCTGTAAGCGGGGGAGCAGCTCCATAAGGTCGCCAACAATGCCGTACGTGACCGGGATCGGCCCGCCAATCTTTTCAGGGATGGCATCGATCTGGACGATCGAGAGCTGGTCGGGCAGGTATAGCTCAGGCCACCAGGTCGCGCCCGCAATGAGGAGCAGGTCGGCTTCGGCGAGCATCCGGCTGGAAGCCTCACTACCGCCCGGCCCGAGACCCCCGAGGACGAGGGGATGGGCGTCGGGGACGACCCCTTTGGCCGGCATGGTCAGGGTGATCCCGCTTTCCCAGTGGGTGGCGAAGTCGAGTAAAAGTGGTCCTAATCCGCTGCACCCGCGTCCGGCCAGGATTGCGGGCTGCTCGGCGCGGTTCAATAGGGGTAAGACCCCATCGATCACGGCAGGGCTGGATTGGGGCTTGGTATTAAGATAAGGTTCGGGTGGCCGGACCGGTTGGGTGGTGGGGAAGGACCATAGATCCTTCGTGATTGCCAGGTGGGCAGGTTGGCCTTGGGCCACACTCGAGCGGAGCGCCTTGACCAAAAGATCATTGACCGCGGCAGCGCTGGCCGCGAGGCCAGAAAAGCCGACGGCCGGGAGGAGGAGCAGATTGGCGTCGGCGGCTTGTTTATAGTTGGTGTCCAGATTATTGCTGGCCACCTGCCCGGTTAAAGCTAAGACCGGAGCCTGGTCTTTCTTCGCGTCCATAAGGCCGTTGAGGAGATTTGCGATCCCCGGGCCGCTGGTCGCAACACAAACGCCCAGTTCTCCAGTGTACTTGGCGTGGGCTGCGGCCATAAAGGCGGCGGTCGCTTCGTGGATCACACTGTAAAACTGTAGATCTGGATGGGCTTCGAAGGCGGCGAGGAGCGGGAGAATCGCATCCCCGGGCACACCGTAAATGGCTTTGACTCCCCAGGCCGCCAATTGTGCCGCGACCCACTGGGCAATGGTTTGTATGGTCATTCTTTATTTGCCTCCCGTAATAGTAAGTGCCTTTTTCTTCTTGTATTTTTGATTTTACGCAGCTTGTCAGCGACTACGCTTCAATCCGCACGGCATGGGCAATACACGGGATATTTTCTCCCTGCTGAAAAGAGGTGGTACTATGGAGCGAGCCGGTCCCGACCAGCAGGATCCGGTTGAGTTCTTGGCGTGCAAATCTTTTATACAGGTGCCCGTAGGTGACCAAGGCGGAGGCGGCGCAGCCGCTGCCGCCAGCATGGACATCCTGTTTTTGTAGATCATAAATCATGACCCCACAGTCGGAAAAGTTCTCGCCAAGATTGAGGCCGTTTTCCGCCAGCACTTGCCGGCAAAGGTCAAGGCCGATTTTGCCCAGGTCACCGGTGACAATCAGATCGAAGGCGTTGGGGTCCCAACCGGTGTCTTCGAAATGTTGATGGATGGTGTCTGCGGCCGCGGGAGCCATCGCGGCCCCCATGTTTAACGGGTCCGTTGAACCGAGATCGATTACTTTGCCGAAGGTTACGGCGGTAATTTTGGGCCCGGGCCGGTCATAACCAAGCAGGGCAGCCCCGGCACCGGTTACGGTCCATTGTTGGTACGGACGGCGCTGAGCTCCGTATTCGGTGGGAAAACGGTACTGCCTTTCTGCTGTGGAATTATGGCTGACGGTAGCGGTGAGAACTGTACCGGCAAAGCCCCCGTCCAGGAGCATAGCACCAAGACCGAGGCTGAGGGCGGCGGTGGAGCAAGCACCGTAGAGGCCAAGAAAGGGGATGCCTAAGGTGACAGCGGTAAAGTTGGAGGAGATAATCTGGTTTAAAAGATCCCCGGACAGAAAAAGGTCAACCTCTGTCGTAGCGCAGGAAGCATGATCCAGGGCGAACTGGCAGGCTTTGGTCAACATCGAACGTTCGGCTTTCTCAAAGGTTGTTTCGTTATTTCGCGGGTCGGTTAGGATCTCGTCAAAATCGGCATGTAAAGGACCCTGACCCTCAAAGGGGCCGGCAACGGTGCCGGTGCTAATCACCACGGGTGGGTTGGCAAAATGATAGGTTTGTTTCCCTGTTTTTTTCCCCATACGCTTTCCCTCTTGCAAATGAGCTTTGTGGCCAGTTTATCAATGAAAAATGGCGTGGATCAGGCCAAAAACAAAGGCGGTCATTACGCCGAAGGTAATAACGGCACCAGCTAAAGTGAACATTTTGGCGCATACGCCGTAGATTAAGCCTTCTTCCCGAAACTCCAGGGCGGCGGAGACGACGGAATTGGCAAAACCGGTAACCGGGACGGCGAGCCCGGCGCCCGCGTATTTTGCCAGCTGATCAAAGACCCCGAACCCGGTTAAGAGGGCACCGATCAAGATCATCGTGGCGGTCGCCGGATTGGCGGCTTCTTTTGGTGGAACATCCATTACTTTGGTATAGAAATCAATTAGGGCCTGACCGAGCAGGCAGACGAGACCGCCGCTGAAGAAAGCAGACAACGCGTTCCGAAGATAATCCGGCTTCGGCTCGGCTTTTTTCACTTTGTTCTGGTACTTTTGCTGTGCGGGGGTTAATTTTGGTTTTGCCACTTCCTTCACCTCCCTTTTAACTTCTCCAGGGGAGGGGTTTTTATGCCGGGGGAAAGGGGCAAAATTGGGAAGGGCGCTCGCGGAAGAAAACACCGGTTAAGCTCGGGAAGAAGGAGGAAAGACGATGGGGCGGGTTTTAGAAGCTTATGTTGGGGAGTATGCCAGCGGTAAAAGTGAGAATGCTATAAACCGGGGGCGGCAATTGGCCAGAAAAGGGCGGCGGGTGCGCCTGGTCGATCTGGATCTGGTCGAACCTTTTTATACATTACGCCCTTTAAAACGACGCTTGGCGCGGGAAGGGCTCGAGGTTTTGGCCTGGGAGACCAATGAACTGGTCGGTCTGGGTGAAGCGGCGATCCCTATAAAAAAAGAGATGACGACCGCTCTGGCCTTTGCGGGGGATGTCATCATCGATTTAGGCTACGGCGTTGACGGGCGGAAGCTACTTAACCTGGTTGCCGGCAGTTTTGCCACCGATAACGCAGGCGCACGCCTCCGTTTGCTGATGGTTGTGAATACGACCCGGCCCCTCACCTCCTCGGTTCCCTTGATCGTGGCCTATATACAAGAGTTTGGGGCGGTAGACGGCTTAATCAACAACACGCATCTGGGGGCGGAAACAACCGTAGAATTGATCCAGGAGGGGGCGGTTTTGGTGACAGAGGCCGCCCGCCGAGTAGGTCTTCCGGTGGTAGCCACGGCGGCCCTGCGGCCGTATGCCCGCCAGATCGGGCCGTACGACCGCATGGGTAATCCGGTGCGGCCTTTAGACCGCTATATGTGTGATGCCTTCTGGTGAAAGAGGTAGTTAGAAAGGGCTGCACGGTTTTTAGTGATCATGGACCCGCGTTTGGCTGGGATGGTGGATTACTCAGGAAAGGTGGGAGGGTAATTAAAGAAACACAACTAACGGGGGAATACGGCGCAGTACTCGAAAAGGAACAACGGAGTTTTATGACCGGGAATGAGGTGGTAGCCTGGGCCGCATTGGCGGCGGAAGCCGACTTTATGTATGGTTATCCGATCACGCCGCAAAATGAGATTATGCATTATTGGTCCCGCTTGGCACCCCATTTCGGACGGGGTTTTCTCCAGACCGAGGACGAAATGGCGGCGGGCTTTGCGATGCTGGGCGGTGCTTTGGTCGGGAAGAAAACCTTCTGTGCGACGGCTGGACCGGGCAATATCCTGATGCAAGAGCCGATCGCCATGGCCGAGATGATGCAGATCCCGGGGGTCTGGATCATCCAGCAGCGGGGCGGTCCATCAACGGCGACCGTCATCTATTCCCAGCAGGAACTGCGTCTCACGACCGCCGGGGGAAATGGGGAAGGGCTGCGCATTGTCTATTCCACCGCTTCCCACCAGGAACTGTTCGAATATACAATTAAAGCATTTAACCGGGCGTGGCAGTATCGTTTTCCCACTTTTGTCCTGGGCGACGGGTACCAGGCGAAGCTGCGGGAGGCGGTCACCCTGTTCCGTCCCGCAGCGAAAGGGTGGACGTTGATTCCAGCCGAACCGCTGGTCCGGGGGCCGGGGATTCCGGCTTTGGACCGGGAGCCGGTTCACCTGCGGAACACCTTCAATATTGAAGAGGAGCTGTACGCCCGTTTGGAGGAGCAGTTGGCCGCTTATGAACGGTTGACACCGGAAGTGGTCGAGTGGGAGGTGGAGGTTGGTCCGGAGACCGAAGTTTTATTAGTCGCCCACGGGATTGTGGCCCGGGCGGCGAAACAGGCCCAGAAGATGCTGAACCAGCAGGGACAGAAGGTCGGTTATTTCCGTCCGATCACCGTCCGACCTTTCCCGGGGACGGCCTTACGGCAAGCAGTGGGTGCCAACCCCAACCTCCGTCTTTTGGTCGTTGAATCGGCCTACGGGCAGTTACTGTCGATGGTCAAAGCGGAGCTCTATGGGCTCACAAATCCGATTGACACTTTATTAAAACCGGGGGTTGGGGTTACGGCCGAAGAGATCGTAGCGACCGTGACCAAACGGGCCCCGAAGGAGGTTTGTCATGGCGGATGAGAAAAGCACGGTGGTCCGGGAACCGACAAAAAATCCGAACATGCCCCTATCCTGGCGGAAAGAGACCAAGCCCCACCGCTTCTGTCCCGGGTGTGGCCATGCCATGGCCCTCAAAGCTTTAGGTGAAGTCGTTGATGAGCTGGGGATCTTAGACCGGGTTTTGTACGGTTGTGATATTGGTTGCTCCCTTTTGAGTTGGGACTTTTTCAACTTCGACAGTGTCCAGACCCACCATGGACGGACCATTCCGGTGGTGGTTGGGGCGAAAAGAGCCCGCCCGGAGACGATTGGCATCGCTTATATGGGTGACGGTGGGGGTTATGCCATCGGGGCCCAGCATTTAGTCAACGCCGCGCAACGGGGCGACCAAATCACCGCGATCCTCGCCAACAACACTTTGTATGCGATGACCGGAGGGCAACTGGCACCGACGACTTTGCCGGGACAAAAGACCGGAACCACCCCCTACGGTCGGGAAGTAAGGAAGACCGGGTCCCCGCTGCAAGGACCGGAGCTGGTCGCCGCCATTGCTCCGGCGGGTGCGTATGTGGCCCGGGGTACGGTCGGGGAATACCAGCAATTAAAGGGGTACCTGAAGAAAGCCCTCCGTAACCAGATGGAAGGCCGGGGCTTCTCCTTCGTTGAGGTTTTATCGACGTGCCCGACTAACTGGCGGACTAACGCCAAAGACACTTGGGCCTTTCTCCAGGGTGAAATGGCCCGGTACTTTAAAGTAGGCGAGCTGAGGGTCCCGGAACCGGCCGCCCCAGGGGAGGAAGAGTAATGGCTGATGGGAAAGCGCTGAAGATTATTATTGCAGGGGAAGGGGGTCAAGGAGTTCAGAGTATCGGTGAGTTACTTGCCGAAGCGGCTTTTCAAGCGGGCAAGCAAGCCCTCTATATCCCCAACTTCGGGGTGGAACAACGGGGCGGGGTCTCCGTTGCTTATGTCCAGATCTCCGATGAAGAGATCGGGGCCCCCAAATTTTTAAAGGCCGATTTACTGACGGTTTTAAGCAAGCGCTCCGCCGAACGGACTAAAGGATACTTAAAACCGGGGACGATCTATCTTTATGAGCAGTCGGCGCTGGAGGCGCCGGTGATCGACGATCGGGCGGTCGGGATCCAGGGCTACGAAACCGTCGCCCCCGAAGCGTTCGCTAAGATGGTGGGGGACAAAGCGGGAAAACCGGCTACGCCGCCAGCGGCACCGGCGCTCCGTCCCATCGGGATCCGGGCGGCGCAGACCGCCAAGGCGGAGCTGACCCCGCGGGTGTTCAATATAATTGTCTTGGGAGCAATTACCAAGCTGATTAAGGTGCTGCCTCCTGCCGGGGTTAAGGAAGCAATCGCCAAAAAATTTCGGGCCAAATTCCGGGAAAACCCGGAGCTGGAGGAGCTGAATTTTCAGGCCTTTGCCAAAGGGTTAACGATGATCGAAGCGGAGGGAATGCAGTGACGGCGGAAAACAAGCTTCGGGAGCAGATGGCGGGTTCCATACTGGACGGGCAAGAGCAGCAGTTGACCGGGGAACAGTGGACGACGGCCCGGGGTTCGTGGACCATCTTTCCCCAGCTCTGTAAGGGCTGCGGCCTTTGTATCGAGCGGTGTCCGACCGGGGTGATCCAGTGGTCTTCTGACTTTGGGGCCTATGGAACGAACCGGGTGACCGTGGAGGCCGAAGGGTGTATTACCTGTAAAATCTGTGCCGACTATTGCCCGGATGCGGCGATTAGTGTGGTCGTAAACGCGGGTCTTGACAAGGGAGACAAATCCCTCCAAACTTAAACTGGGGGGTGGTTACGGTGGAGATTAATTGTATGGGTGAGATCTGTCCGGTTCCTTCGATCAAAGTACGTTCTTTGATCAAGAACTTAAAAGCCGGTGAAGAACTAAAGGTATTGGTAGATCATAGTTGTGCCGTGGGAAATATTTTAGAACATTTGCCGGAAGCATGCTATCAGCATGTGGTCAATGAAGTGGCCAATGGCATCTGGGAGGTGCGGATCAGAAAACGGTAATTCTGGCTTAGCCGCGGGCCCGTCCGGGGAGGTCGGCTAGCAAAAGGCATTGCCTCCTTCTGTTTTGATAAAGGAGGTAAAATTCCGTTCAATCTCCGTTTGCTTTCCTTCTTTACGCCAAACCATAACGAAGGAAGTCTCTAAATTCACGCCGTCTAACTTAATTTCCTTTAATTCCTTGGAAAACAGCTCCTTTTTTACGGTGAAGTAAGGCAGGAAAGAGCTGCCGTGACCGGCGCGGACTGATGACTTGATGCTTTCAATGCCGTCCAGTTCGAGGATGGGCGTGAGCAGGTCCAAATCAAAACCATATTGGGCCATGGAGACCGCTAATGCCTTTTTGAGATCGGAGTTTTCTGGGCTGAGGATTAAGGGGATGGTGTGGAGGGCAGTGAGGTCGATGGTGTCGACCGCCGTAGCGGGTGGCGCGACCAGGACGAAATTGCTTTTTAACACGGGATAACTGTTTAAATCTTTCACGTCACAGCCATCCTGGATAAACCCGATCTGAATAGAATGCTCCCGTAAGCGCAGAAGAGTCTCTTCCGAGGGAAAGCTCTGGACAGAAACGCTCAGATAGGGGTATTTTTGTTTGAAAAGGTATAATGCGCAGGGCAGGGCGTATTGTCCAATGGCGGCACAAGTACCAATTTGGAGGGAAGAATGCTTGCCGTCAACCGCAGCGAGGTCATTCTGGAGATTTTCCCAGAGGGTAATAAAACTCTGGGCATACGAGTAAAAAATATTCCCGTACTCGGTCAGTCTAACCCCTTTATTACTCCGGGTTAGCAACTGATAGCCTAAGCACTTTTCTAGGGCTTGGAGTTGCTGGCTGACCGCTGGTTGGGTAAGGTGCAGGTTTTGGGCGGCTTTAGAAATACTGGCCGCTTGCGCAACTTCAATAAAAGCCTTCATCTGAAAGAAATTCATGCCGAATACTCCTTTTGATTTTGGGACTTCTGAGCCGAGACCGGGGACAACCCCGGTTTTATTGTCTTCCCGTAGCCTCTCCGCCATTGGCTCCCCATAGAGACTTCGGCTCGAAAACCTTGATTCCTGCCCCTTTGCGTGGGATCGAAAGTGTATAGCCCGTGGAATGACATTACGGGCTCTCTTCTTCTAAATAAATCTTATATAACATAAGCAATACTTATTATACAGATCGTAGAATGTAACGTTATAATGAACACGTGACATCTTTTCCTATGGAGGAGATTGTGAAAAAAAACGCAATCGATAAGGAGGAGAATGTGATGGAAACAAAGACAGTAGTAACCAATCGGGCTGCGGTTCGGCCCAGGAAGAAGCGGAGAAATCAGCTTCCGTTCGCCATTGTTGTGTTTTTGGGCGTGATTTATGTGGCCTATCTCTTGGCCGGTAAATCAGCGGGACTGGCCATCTCCTGGATCTTTGGGATTTGCTTTGGGGTCGTTCTCCAAAAGTCCCGGTTTTGCTTTACAGCCGGCTTTCGGGATCCGATCTTGACGGGGAGTACCTCCTTGACTAAGGCGGTTATCATTGCGGTGGCGATTGCGACCGTTGGCTTCGGTGCCGTTCAGTATGCCGCCGCCAGTAAAGGCGGTGCCATTGCCGGATCGATTAGCCCAGCTGGCTGGCATGTGGCGATTGGCTCAATTATGTTCGGGATCGGGATGGTCATCTCGGGGGGTTGTGCTTCCGGGACCTTAATGCGGGTTGGCGAGGGTTTCGTGATGCAGTGGATTACTTTGTTCTTTTTTGTGCTGGGGACCTTATGGGGGGTTCGGCACTGGGCTTTTTGGCAGCGAGTCTTCTTTGACGGCGCGCCCCGGGTCCACTTACCATCCGTCCTCGGCTGGCCGTTGGCGATTACCCTGCAGCTAGTGGTGCTAGGCGCCTTATATATTGTTGCCGACAAATGGGGTAACCGACAAAAAGACTAATTAGTGAAAAGGGTGGAGTATAAGAAGATTCGCTTAAAGAAGAAAAACAAAGGAGTGTTGAAACGTGGTTGAATATCGTTTGGACTGCTTAGGGGAGGCCTGTCCAGTTCCCCTTTTGAAAACCCAGAAAAAAATGGCGGAACTACAAGTGGGCGATATTTTAGTCGTCGAGGTTGATCATAGCTGCGCCATGAAAAACGTGCCCGAGTGGGCCCGTAAAGAAGGGTATAATGTGGAGATCGAAGAGACCGGTGATGGTGAGTGGGATATTTATATTGAAAAAACAAAGTGAGGGAGAGCGATGAAACTGGAAAACAATAAATATTTCAAAGCCGTTGTTAAAGAGGCCTGGCCATATACGGTGGGAGCCGTCTTGTTGGCGCTTTTGAATATTAGCCTTTTCATTGTGACCGGAAGTGCGTGGGGAATCTCCGGGACCTTACTAAACTGGGGGGCGAAGCTCTACCAAGCGGTTGGCGGTCAGTTGCAAAACTGGTTTTACTATAGTGATCCGGCGCGGCTCCGCGCTTTGGAGACGCCCTTCTTCAGTCATGGTGGCTCTTTAATGAACCTGGGAATTATTGTCGGCGCCTTTTTAGCCTCATTAGCTGCTTCGCAGTTTAAAATCAGAAAGATTAAATCCGTCCGGCAGGTCATTGCCGCCATCGTTGGTGGCTTGCTCATGGGCTATGGAACGCGGGTTGCCTTTGGCTGTAATATTGGGGCTTTCTTTAGTGGTGTTGCCTCATTCTCGCTGCACGGTTGGATTTATGGGATCTTTATCTTTGTGGGAGCATGGATCGGCAGTAAGTTATTGGTAAAATACTTTATGTAACAGTCCTTGTTTTCTGCTGTTACGAAGAGGTAGGCGATGGAGATGGAGAAGAAAACACTCGACTATGATGTGGCGATTATTGGGGGTGGTGCGGCCGGTCTGACCGCAGGGATTTATTGCGGCCGCGCCCGTTTAAAGACGATCCTCTTCGAAAAGTCGTTGGTTGGCGGGTTAGCCACATATACGGATGAGATTGAGAATTATCCGGGGTTTGAAACGCCGCAAAAGGGGATCGGACTAATGCGGAAGTTTGAAGCCCAAGCCAAAAGATTCGGGGTCGAGTTTAAGCTGACCGATGTAAAAGCGGTCCGCCTTTTGGATGATGGCCGGAAACTGGTGGAGACTTTCCGTGTCAATTACCGGGTGAAAGCCGTGATCATTGCCACGGGGGGGAAACCAAGGCTAACCGGGGCGAAGAACGAAGATGATTTCTTGTATGACAAAGGCATTTCCTTCTGTGCCACCTGTGATGCCGCCTACTACACGGATAAAGAAGTCCTTATCGTCGGCAGCGGTGATGCGGCGATTGAGGAAGGGCTCTTCCTGACCAAGTTCGCCCGGAAAGTAAAGGTTTCGGTCATTCATGATGAGGGGATCTTGGATGCGAATAAGGTTGCGCAGGAGCAAGCCTTCGCCAACCCGAAGATGGAATTCATCTGGAATACCGTGGTTGACGAGTACCGGGGCCAGGAACGGCTGGAAGAAGTGATTCTCCGCAACACAAAAACGGGTGAACTGATGCCGCTTAAAGTTGATGGGGTCTTCCTTTTCATCGGTTATCTACCAAACACCCAAATATTCGAAGGGCTGATTGCTTTAAACGAACGCGGTTATGTTATAACCAACGAACAGATGGAGACCGATGTGGAAGGGATCTATGCCGTCGGCGATGTGCGGGCAAAATGTTTACGCCAGGTGGCCACCGCCGTAGGTGACGGGGCGATCGCCGCGGTCGCCGCCGAACAGTATATTGCCGAAGTGGAATACCTGCGTGAACGGCTCCTTTCTGGAGAAAAGCCAAAACTGCTCTATGTATGGGAACCGACCAATGAATGTTGCCGTCAGTTGCTTCCCACCATCGAGGAGCTTAACCAGAAATTCCAGGAAAAGTTGGCCTGTGAAAAAGTGGATGTCTATAAGTCCCAGTCGATCGTCACCAAACTTTGCGGCCAGATGCCGTCCGCCCTTCCGGCTGTGATTACGGTGGTCGACGGTGCGGTAAAAGATGTGGTCTGTACCGGGCTTGATGCGGAAAAGCTACAACAGCTTGCCCAGGAATTGGTGGGAGAGTAGCTTGGAGCAAAGAGCGTCGGTTATGCACCAAACCAATAATAAAGGCAAACTGAAGGCGACTCCGATCGATGATCGAAAAGGGGAATCCGGCTTGATTCACGCCGGATTCCCCTTTTTAGCGGGAAGAATCAACCTATTCCAGTGGTAGCCTGCCAACGGCATCTTCGATCCGGTGGAGGGCTTCCGCGAGGAGCGGACGGGGACAGGCGATATTGATCCGTTGAAAACCTTCTCCGCCCGGGCCGAAAGTGCGCCCGTCGTTCAGGCCGACTTTCGCTTCGTGAATAAAGAAGGCTTTTAGTTCATCCGGCGTCAGGGGCAAGCGGCGGCAGTCAAGCCAAACCAGGTAGGTTCCTTCCGGCGGTACCGGTTTAATGGCGGGAATCCGTGTGGCAAAAAAATCCAGCAAAAAGTCAAGATTACCCTGGAGATAATCGATGAGCGCCGCCAACCAGTCCGTACCCCCGCGGTAAGCAGCGGTAAAGGCAGTGAGGCCCAGTGTATTATAGACCTGCATCCCTAACGCCGATTGGACTTGTTTGAACCGTCTTCGTCGTTCCGGATCGGGGATGATCGTGACGGCGGTGGTCAGCCCAGGGAGATTAAAGGTCTTACTCGGGGCAAGACAGGTAATGGTATTGTACGCTTGCTCCGGGCTGAGTGCCGCAATGGGGGTGTGTTTAAAGTTGGGATAAACCAAATCCGCGTGGATTTCGTCGGAAACCAGTAAGATCCGGTGGCGAGTGCAGAATGCACCAAGCTTCTCCAGTTCTTCCCGGGTCCAGACCCGTCCCGCTGGATTATGGGGGCTGCATAAGATCATCATTTTTACACTGGGATTAACCACTGATTCCAGATGGTCAAAGTCCATGGTGTAACGGCCGTTTTCTTCCTTTAATGGATTAAGCACCAGTTGTCGTTGATTTTGTTCAACGACGCGGAAGAAGGGGCCGTAAACAGGGGGTTGGATAATGACGCTCTCCCCTGGTTCCGTGAAGGCCAAAACCGATAAGGCCAGCGCCGGAACGACCCCGGAGGTTACCACCAACCAATCCTTCTGGATGGTCCACTGGTGGCGCCGGGCAATCCAGTCCACAACGGCTTGATAAAATGCGGGTGGAGGGAAAGAATAGCCATAAACCGGATGTTTGATCCGTTCGGTGAGGGCTGCTGTGACACACGGGGGAACCGCAAAATCCATATCTGCTACCCACAAGGGGAGGAGATCAGAGGTGCCGAATACTTCCGACCGGTGGTCCCATTTTTCGTTATTCGTCTGTTGACGGTCGATGATTTGGTCAAAGTTGTAAGACATCGTTTAACCTCCAAAAAAGTAGATTGTGGCTGCTTTATTTCGGAAGAAGCCGCTGCCGTTTCGATAAAGATAGTATCGGCCGGGCTGCACCAAAACTAAAGAGTTCTTAACCGGAAGACGAGTTCTCTGCACGTGCACTGGATACAGATGTTTCGCTAAAGAAGAGGAGACCCCAAAAAGATCACGAAGTATATTTTTAAGAATATTGCGTGATTTAGAGGGGGATGTACCATGGGCCAGCTTAATCCCGAAGCGATTGCCGAAAAGATCATTGACAACATCGACCGGGTTTTAGTGGGGAAAAAACAAGCAGCGGAGCTCTGTTTGGTTGCCCTGGGTTGTGGTGGTCATCTACTGTTGGAAGATGTTCCCGGGGTGGGTAAAACCATGCTTGCTCGCGCACTCGCTTGTTCTTTAGGATTAACCTTTAACCGGATTCAATGCACCCCGGATCTTTTACCTTCGGATATAACTGGAGTTTCTGTTTTTAACCCGCAAGAAGGGGCCTTTTCGTTCCGTCCCGGGCCGGTGATGGCCAATATTGTCTTGGTGGATGAGATTAACCGGGCCACGCCCCGCACCCAGTCGGGTCTCTTGGAAGTCATGGCGGAAGGGCAGGTAACCGTGGACGGCCAGACTTTTGCGTTGCCCGAACCCTTTATGGTGGTGGCGACCGATAACCCTATTGAATTCGAGGGGACGTTTCCCCTGCCCGAAGCACAGTTGGACCGGTTTTTGCTGCGTGTTTCTCTGGGTTACCCGACCCCCGAGGAAGAAAGGGAGATCTTGTCCCGTTTAGAAAAGGAACATCCGATCGAAACATTACAACAAGTAGTGTCCCCGGAAGAGATTAACCGGTTTAAGCAGGCCGCAAGGGCGGTCTATGTTGAGGATAGCCTGCGCGCTTACATTGTCGAGCTGGTCAGCCGGACTCGTCGCCATTCTGCGTTGGCGATGGGGGCCAGCCCGCGCGGCAGTATCGCTCTCTTCCAGGCCGCCCGTGTGCTGTCGGTTTTGCGCGGGCGGACCTACGTTCTTCCGGAAGACATCAAATATTTGGCCCCCTTTGTGTTGGCCCACCGTTTAATCTTGACCCCGGAAGCGCTGGCCCGGGGGGAAAAGGGCCTGAGGATCATGGACGAGATCATCAATTCGACCCCTGTCCCCACGGAGGAGATTATGAATGCGTAGGCGCATTGGCGTATTAAGCCTTACGGTATTTCTTTTGACTGCGGTCAGCTTTGTGCCGGCGGTTACGCTCTATGTGCTTGTTGGTTTGCTGCTGTTTTCCTGGTGGGGGCAGCGAAAAGTGGCACTAAACCTCCGTGTTGTCAGGGCGGTAATCAAAGGGCAGGGTTTTGTCGGTGATGATCTGCGGATCAAAATTCGGGTCGTGAACCCGACAATGTTTCCGGTTCCCTGGTGTCGGGCCGAACATTCTTTTTCCCAATTGAGTGCCGACCGCAGTAGCCACCTCTTCTCCCTTCCGTCCGGTGGGCAAGCGGAGATTGACCTGAAGGTCAGAGGGGAGCGGCGGGGGGTCTATTTATTACCGCCCAGCCGGTTGTTTTTCGGGGACCACTGGGGGTTAACCGAACAAAGCATGACGGCGACAGGGGAGGAGAAAATAACGATCTTTCCTCCGGTCCGGCCCCTGCAGGGGTTTGCGATGTCCCGGCGGTCTCCGGTCGGACCGTACCGGTTACATTACAGTTTATATGAGGACCCAACCCGGCTCCAAGGAAGCCGGGAGTACCTACCCGGCGACAGTTTGAAGAAGATGCACTGGCCGAATGTGGCGCGGACCGGGATTTTACAAGTGAAGGAGTGGGAGACAACCCTCACTTCTGATTATGGGATCTTTCTGAATTTACGGGAAGAAGATTTACCGACCAATGCCTGGTACTTTTTGACCGAGTTCCTGGTTGAACTGGCGGCTTCCCTTTCCCATTTCTTTGCGGTGCAGAATGAGACCATCGCTTTCTATTGTAATGGCAAGCCCTTTGGTGCGGGGGAAGGACCGTTTCGTTTACCGCCAAAACGTGGACGGCATCTTGTAGAGAAAATCCTCACATACCTGGCGGGGGTTTCTCCCGGACAGGGGCAGGCGGTGGAGGTGTTTTTCCGCGAAGCCGCGCGTTTACCGGCCCGGTCCATTTTGTTGTTTCTCACTCCGGTCATCACCCCGGTGATGGTGGAAAAGGCGGCCCATTTACGCCGGAACGGTTTCCAACCGGTATTTTTATGGCCTTATTACCGTGACGGTGTGCTTCCAACCACGGACTTAAGGAAAGCCAATCTGAAATGGTATATTGTCCGTAAAGGGGGTGACCGGGATGAATTTACCTTCACAGGTGGAGAGTAGGGACTTTTCCCCTTGGTTACAGTGCTTACCGGCCCTTTTTTGCGGGCTGTTTATGCTCCTGGTCACCCGCGTCCTTCCGCTTGGTTTATATCGGCCCAATCCGCTCGCCACTGTGGCGCTGCTCTTTTTATTGGCAGTGGGCGGGAGTTTCTATGCGGTGATACGGTCGGCGCGGATCTTTCCGTCGATATGGGGGATAATGTCTTTCCTCCTCTTCCAGTGGGGCGTGGCCGCCCTTTGGGTTATGGCCAACCGGGCGGAGGGGGGCAAAATGCTCCTTTTGCCCGGACGGATTATCGCCCAATACCCCGAATGGTGGATCCCGGCGGTTATAACCTGGTTTGGGGCCCAGGGCTTTGGCCGGATGCTCTATGGGTTGCAGCTTCGGCCCCGCCGCCCCGTGTATTCATGGGCGAACCAGTGGGATGAGGATACAGTGGATCTGACCTTTTGGAACTTAAACTGGCGCGGGCTGCAGATATGTACCTGTGCTCTTTTGGGGATCGGGGTGTTTGTGCTGGCCCTCGCGTCGCATCCAACCGCAATTGAACTGTCCTGGTCTTTGGCTCTGGGCCGCCTCCTGCTCTGGTTCTTCAGCTGTACCGGTTTGGCTTTGTTGGCGGCCGGCAATTACTGTTATAAACGGGCTTATTGGCATATAGAAGGGCTTGCGCTCGAAGCTTCCCTCCGCCGCGAATGGCGGTGGCAGACGGGAAAGATCCTTGTCCTCTTGTCGATCCTCGCCGGGCTGTTACCGGCCAATTTTCGCGCTGTCGGGTGGCGAGTGGTGCTCTGGCTTGTCAATCGTTCAAGCGCGCTGCCGGAAACAAGGGGGCAGGGGATGGAGGTTATGCTACCCAATCCCGCTTTGTTCCCGCCAGAACCCCTCGTTGCGGCCGAAGTCACGCCCAGCTTAGGAGAGAAGATCCTCTTATGGCTCACTTTTGTGGTTTTTCTCATACTAGGCATGATGATCGGCAGTGCCGTGCTGGTTTTTGTGGGCTACCTGTTGCACCGGTCGCTGGTGGGACAACTCGACAGTTTACGCGGCTTACCCAAAGTATTAGTCCGGTTTTACCTTTTCTTTCGGCGCTTAGCGCAAAGACGGCAAAAAACCGACGGCTGCCGGGTCCTCCTTTCCCCCTTGGAAGGGGAGGCGACCAAGGGCACGGGGCGACGAAAACCCTTTTATCACTGGGGCAGAGGCTCCCGGGCTCTGATCCGCCGCGGATATTACCGCCTCCTTATGAAAGCCCGCCAACAAGGGCTCCCCTGGCACGCCAGCCAGACCCCGGCGGAGATTGGACAGGCGCTTACGGCGATGCTTGCGGAGGAGACGGAGGCTGTTCAGGCGGTGACCGTTGGTTATCAGGAGGCGCGTTACGGACCGGTGGATCCGCCGCAAGAACAAGTACGGCGCTTTGAACGCTGGCGGCGGGCTTTGGAAAAGAGACTTGAACGGGAAAGGCAGGGAGACTAAACTGGAAAAGCAGGTAATAGTTGTTGGCGGCGGTGCCGCGGGGATGCTGGCGGCGATTAGTGCCCGCCACCGCGGGGCCGCCGTGACGCTTTTGGAACGTAACCCACGGGTCGGGAAAAAGATCCTGGTTACGGGGAATGGACGTTGTAATTATACGAACATAAAGGCGGATTACCGCTGTTATCAGGGGGAAAACCCGGAATTTGCCCGGCGTGCGCTGGAGGCTTTTGATAGTGAAGCAACGATGGCGTTCTTTGCTAAGCTAGGGGTGGTCCCGAAGGTGGAGGACGCGGGGAAAGTGTATCCTTGGTCGGACCAAGCGTCCAGTGTTCTTGATGTGCTCTTGTATGAGCTGGAAAACTGTGGGGTAAAGGTGGTGGTGGATGCTTTTGTCCACCGGATCGAAAAAGCGGGAGATCAATTCTGTGTGGAGTTGGCCGACGGCACGGTGGTTACCGGGGACCGCCTGATCCTGGCCCCCGGAGGGAAAGCCAAACCATCCACCGGTTCCGATGGCAATGGCTACGATCTAGCCCGCAGCCTCGGTCACACCGTAACCCCGCTCTATCCGGGCCTTGTCCAGTTAATGTTGGAAGGTTCCTTCTTCCCTCAGGTGCAAGGGGTGAAAATCAAGGGGACGGTGGCTTTGCTGGACGGAGCTGAAGCCCTCGGCCGCGAACAGGGTGACATCATCTTTGGTAACTATGGCCTCTCCGGTCCGCCCGTTTTCCAGCTTAGTACATTGGTGGGGCCGTTGCTTCAGGCCGGAAAGACTCCGGTTTTACAACTGGTGATGATCGACCAGCTGACCCGGGCCGAGTTGACCGCATTACTGCAGGACCGTTTCCGGCAAGCTCCCGGAAAGACACTGGTCTTTAGCCTGGTCGGGTTCGTTAATAAACGACTCATCCCAGTAGTATTGCGAGAGGCCGGTTTTACCGATTTGAAACGGCCGGTGGGCCAACTGACGGTAGCGGAAACGGAGCGGCTGGTTGACATCCTGACCAACTGGCGGCTTCCGGTTAGAGGGACGAAAAGCTGGCCCAGTGCCCAGGTGACGGTTGGGGGAGTGGTAACGGGCGAGATTAATCCGGAGACCATGGAGTCAAAGCTGGTTCCGGGGCTCTTTTTTGCCGGTGAAATCATTGATCTGGCTGGTAGATGTGGGGGCTTCAATCTACAATGGGCATGGTCTTCCGGGTATCTGGCTGGGGAAAAGGCGGCGACGCTTTGACAAGCCCTTGTTAATCATTGCCCCAAACAAGAGGTTTAAACCGACGACGCGCACCGAAGAAGTAAACAGATCCCGGTTTTGTACGAGAATACTCCCGGCTATTTTTAGGTTTGTTGAAAGCCAAACCAACTCGTTATAGCTTATCCCCCCGCACGTTGCCGGGGGGTGTTTTTGTTGGAGGAAGGGTAGGGACTGGGATGCGCTGGAGAGCTTGACGGGACGCGGGCTAATATCCGGACTGTAATTAATTAGTAACGAAATTATAGCAAAAGGTAAAAAAATTAGAGTGTTTACGCGCGGAAACTATATTATACTTGTGTTACAAAAAAGGAGGTTGATCAAATGCGAAAAATTATTGGCGTCCTGTTAGTATGCTTATGCCTCATGACGGCGGCCCTTCCAGGGGAGACCGCTTCGCCGACAACCCTTACGTTCTGGACCTTTCAAGAACTGCATAAAGCTTTTATGGATGATATGGTTGAAAGCTGGAATAAGGCGAACCCTAATGAACAAATCATTCTCAAAACCGAAGTTTATCCCTATGACCAAATGCACAATAAACTGCTGATTTCCCTACAATCCGGCGTGGGGGCACCGGACTTAGCTGATATCGAAATATCCAAATTTGCCAAC
>DUQQ01000108.1 GCA_012837705.1 Hydrogenispora sp. | reverse complement strand
GGGTTCAAGGCCTAGCATGTTTTTCCTGAAATTAGCAGTAATGGGCACATAAAACATTTAATTTAAGTTAAACGGGTAATGGATGATTTTGTAAGAAAAAAGTTGCCCACTAAAACTTGACACATACAAAATGCGCTTTCCGCTTGACAAAGGGCTGCAATCATGGTAATATAACGAATGCAAGGCATTCCTCGATAGCTCAACGGTAGAGCACCCGGCTGTTAACCGGGCGGTTGTTGGTTCGAATCCAACTCGGGGAGCCATTTTTATTTTTCGAATTTAGCGTGAATATGGAGGTTTTGTTTGACAAAGCCTGCATGATCAGTTATAATACAAAAAATGAAAACGTTCGTTTTTATGACGTACATTAGCGAAACGATGATTCTCAGGCTCTAACTGGTCACTTGGCTTGAGATGAGTGAGTAGTGAAACCGGCGCTAAGGGTGTTATTACCTTTAGGCCGGTTTTTTGTTTAGTTAATTTTATCCGAGAACTTGAGGAGGGATCATTACCGTGCGGAGAGAAATGAAGGTAATTTTGCCATTCATTCTGTTGGTCTTAGTTTTGGGGACAACCTATGCTGTCGAGAAAACCCACGATATTATTGTGACGATTCCAGAGATTGCGGAGTTGGAGTTGTCGGAGGATAGTATTGATTTGGGCAGCTTTTTGGTGGGTAATGTGCTTTTGGATCGGATCGTGTCCGCTACGCCCCTAAAGGTATCCTATCGTTGTAATCATCTGGATGGTTGGGCCTTAAAGGTCTCGGCTACCGCCTTCCAAAACGCGGTTGATCCCAGTATTACAATCCCCGTTAATTACCTCTATTTCGGAACGGAGCCGGATAAAACCGACAAACAGATGTCCGAGTCCGAAATCCAAGTGGCTACTGGTCTAGAGCCGGTTAATACAACCACCGAGATTTATTACGCGATGGAATTACCGGAAAACGCTTATGCGGGCGAGTACAGCAGCACAGTGACCTACACACTGGTTACGCTTTAAGTAACGAAGAAGTAGGAGTAAATACCAAAGTGATGAAACAAATCTTCACAAATCGGCGAAGTCTTCTTTTGCTCACCTTTATGGTGGGCTTTTTCTCCTTGAAGGGGTCCGCGAGTAGTATTACCGTGACACCGCCGCGCTTAGCGTTTACGGCAGACGGTGGTGGTTATTTTGAAGGGCAGATTGAAGTCTACGGGGCGGCCGATAAGGAGATCAGAGTCAAAACCTACTTTATGGATTGGGATTTTGACGAGGATGGTACCGTTCAGTTTTACGCCGAGCCAGACCAGGTGGCAAGGTCGGCCACCGCTTGGTTGCGGATTGAACCCAGCGAATTTCTGTTACCAGCAGGGAGTAAAAGACTGGTGACGGTCCGGGGCCAGGTACCGCCGGAGACACCCCCTGGCGATTATTGGAGCATGTTCTTTGTGGAGTTCCTCCCGTATTCGGTGTTGCAAACGAGCGGCATGCGGATGAGTGGCCGGGTGGGCGGGAGCATCACCGTCACCGTTCCCGGTCCGTTTACGACCAAAGGACGGATTGATGCCTTTATCATCCAAAAGGGGCTGATTAACGGTCGCCCGGGAATCAACGCTACCCTTGTCTTTACGAATGAAGGTGATTCCGTTTTAGAGCCGACGGGACGGATTGAAATCAAAGATCTCCAGAACAAAAGGGTGGGATTGCTGACGATTCCGCCCAGTAAAGTCCTGCCCCAGAGCAGGCGGGAGATCCGCCTTCAAGAGGAGCTACGGCTGAAGCCGGGTAAATATGTGGCGGTTGCTGTTGTGGATTACGGCGGTTCTAAGTTGGCTGGCTACCAAACGGTCTTTTCGGTACAGTGAAGAGGGATTGAAGAGAGGTCTTTCTTTGACGGGGTGGGTGCGTGCACGCTGTTGCCCTGAAGAAAGCCGAAAGAAGCGAAGGAGGGAAAGTATGCGCAAGGGACGGTGGCGACTGGTCAGTATCCTTATCCTTCCTGCTGTTTTTTTGATGGCCCAACCGCTCAGAACGGCCAATTGCGTCCTGGAACTCAATATTCCCGAACGGATTGAAATTGCCCTATCGGTGCCGGTTGTTGATCTTGGGGAGCCGCGCCGTGAGAACGGCCGCCTCTATTATGAGCGCATCAATGCGGTCCAGGTTGATTACCGTTGTACGCAGGACGATTGGGAGGTACGGATTTCGGCGGAGGATTTTCGGGATGGGCACCGGACAATACCCATCTCCCGGCTGCAGTGGCGGACGGAAGACGGGATATACCAGGACATGCCGATGAGCGGGAGGTATGCGGTGTTAGCCCGCAAGCGGGACCACCAGCCGCGACCTGGTATAAAGCACAGTAAAAGAATCTCCTACCGTCTGGAATTGCGGGGTGACGAATGGGGAGGGACCTACTCCGCCCCCATAACTTACACCCTATTTGTGCCATAGGAGGTGGGTTTGATGGTTAAGAGCAGAATTTGTCTGCTTTTACTACTATGGTTGCTCCTGGTGGTGGTGCTGGTGCCAGTTCGGGCTCAGAATTGGGATTGGGATTTGGGGTTGGGGGCTATGCTTACCCTCACTAACGCCGTTGCCAACCTGGGGGAGTTGAAGACCGATCCGCTTAATCCGTTGTTCGAGTATTTTGAGGCGGAAAACGCCATCTCCTTCTCTGTCTTTGTGTTATTTCGGGAATGGCAAGTCCTTCTTTCTGGGACTGATTTTGTCTCCGGAGTGGAGCGGATCCCCTTGGAGCAGTTGGAATGGAAGATGCGGGATGGTACTTACCGCCGGATGCCAGCTCCGGGAAGGAACCAGGAAATCATGCGGGTTTCGGGCATAGGGCTTTATAGCGGTAATTTATCTTTCCGACTGGTCTTGGCGGGGGACGAAAGACCTGGTCTTTACAATAGCACCCTAACGTTAACATTGGTTAACCCATAAACGATTGCTATTTAAGGAAAAATAGGATATAATTATACACAAGAGTAGACATAATTGGATTTTACGACAAAGGCAAACCCGTCGAAAGACGGGGGCGCAAAGCCACGGGTCTAAAGTGGTAACACCATGATCGCCGGGCCGCCGAAGAAAATCCTTTTTGTTTTATTTGGCGTCCCTGCGTCTGTGGAGGGAGGATGAGGACATGAAACGGTCCTTATTGTATCCGCAGCTTGCCGGGATTTTATTATTATTGCTACTTGTCTTACCAGTTAATGCTACTGAGCAGCTGGCTCACCATAAGATTCGCGTTGAGATTCCGGAGATTCTAAAGATGGAGATGGGTTCTGGGGAGATCGCTTTTGATCTGGCGCGTTCGAAACCGGAAGAGCCTTACCCCGCATCAACCTATCCCGTCTACTATACGCCGACTTCAACCGACCAGTACATACCAGTGCGGGTCTTCTCCAACGGAAGGAAAGAATGGCGTCTCCTCATAAGTGGGGTGAGCGAACAAGGTCTGGGCGAGGGTGCCATCGAATGGTCTTTAGACGGAGTCAACTGGCAGCCGCTGCGGGCAACGGAGCAAGTCCTGACCACGGGTGGCTATACCAACGGTTGGTTGGAACTGAAGGTTCATTTCCGCCTTGTCCTGCGGGGGTTTGAATACGCCAGTTCGGACCAGTACCGGGTCCAGGTCCATTATCAGTTGTCTTCGGTGTAGGTTTCCCAAAACTCCAGCGGTAGGCTTTCGTCATGGAAGAATTCAATCTCCCGCGGTACCGGACGGACCGGGATGGAAAGGTGAAGCGGCGAAGCGGCTGTGACTTCAAATGTTAGCGGTTGCGGTTGTTCATAATCTTCTGCTAAAGCAGGGTTGTTAAAGATTACTTCTAAGCGGTATTCACCCGGAAGCAGGGTGAGGAAAAAGGCGCCATTAAGATCGGCGCTTTTTTCTATGACCAAGTGGTTATTCCGGTCATAGACGGCCACGCTTACTTGGGCCAATCCGGCCTGTGCGGTTTCGTACAGGGGGGAGGCGGTGGAGTCAATGGCGATACGGCCATGGACTTCGGTTGGCGGGAGATAGGGAACCAGCACAGCAACGGATTTTTGTGGTTCGGTGAGGACTTCTTTTCTGGTCTGCAAGGTATAATACCCCTCGAATTGGGCCGGAAATTCAATAAATTGTAGTCCGGAGCCGGCAAAAGGAATCTCCCAGTGGCCGTCGGCATCGGTTACCGTTTCTTTCTTGCCGTTGAAGACGATGGGTAGACCGGGAAGGACCGGTTCATCGGGGCTATATAATCCGTTCCGGTCAAGATCGACAAAGGCTTTCCCATGGAGACCGGACCATGGTGTTGGAATGTGGAAAAGATCATGATGCTGGAGACGGAAAATCATGCTATAAACCGGATCCCGTTCTTGGTAAAAGAGTTGGGCGTAGATCTGCCAGAAGGTACCGGTGGCCATCTGCGCACTGAGCCCCGTTTGGAGGGTGGTTATCCGGTAAAGGGGATCCGAGATATCCCACTGGACCAGCCCGAAACAGCTCCAGGGATTGCGGGTGGGCGCATAACGCCATCTAACCCCTAATTCCGGCCGCTTGCTCACTGCGGTCTGCTCATAGGTGAAGGTTTCACTCAAAAGGGCTTCCAGGTAGTTTTCGGAAGTTATACGGTAACGGTACCGGCTACTTAAGAGTAACGATTGGCGTAAAACCTGCAGGTCTTCATGGATGTAGTTGGCGGCGAAACTGAACATGTTCTGGGCTTGCCGCTGGGTTTTTCCGGCTTTGATCTCATTGATCCTCCCATCGGAGCGGTGGGTATGGGCCAGCCCAAGCCGGTAGTCACCGGCGGCTAATTCGGTCCATACCTTATTGCTGCGGAGTAAAGGAACATCCGGTTCGTACTCCTCCCGCCAGGTGTAGCCGGTGGCGAGCCGTAGATCCTTGATGGCATAGGTGTAGCTGGCGAGGGTAAACTCGTCAAAGGTGGTTAGCGTGTAAAAGTCGGTACCCTTATTATACTCGCCGGTGATATCCCAGTCTTTTGCGTGGCGGTTCAGGGTGATTCCGCCTTGGGTGAGCGGACTGGCCTCGCCGAGTCCGACGGCGCCATGGGTCGTTATTTTCCAGCCATAAAGCGGTGAAGCATAGAGTTGGTATGTGCCGGAGAACGCGTGTTGGTAGTAGCGTTCATGCTCCAGGTTTTGGATATAGTTCAGGCGTAAGTTGGCCTTGGGGATCTCGAATTTAGTTCCCCACCACAAAGGAGCAGCCTCCGCAGTGGCCGGTCCCACCCAAAGGCTCCAGGGGAGCGCTCTTTGGTCCTGAAAGTAAAGGAAGGAAGAGTAGGTGGGGGGCGGAATCAGACCATCCCAATTGTGCCCCAAAGCGCCCAGGCGTAAAGCCCACTGGTTACCGGTGACCCCCAGGTAAGTGGTGGTAGGAGGTTGGGCTTCGTGAGTGCCGCTGAAAAAAAAGTCGACGCGGGTATCGGCAGAAAGTTCGCTGCTGGAGCGGAAGTTTAAATTCCAAGGCAAGATTGTATTGGCTGTTGGCGGCAGGTAACTAAAGTTCACCGCCGTACTAACCGGGAGGACCAGATCCTGGTCACGGTGGGCATTTTGCGTTCCGGTGATGAGGATCTTCACCTTGAAAGGTGGTGTTTCGGGCCCGCTGTCGTGCAGCTGGAGGG
>DUQQ01000068.1 GCA_012837705.1 Hydrogenispora sp. | reverse complement strand
TAGATTTCTTCATTATCAATCCCTGAAATATCCCGCCACGTAACTGCTCCCCCTTCGGCAGTCGTAAGATTTTTTACCGCATGAAAGGAAAAACAGGTAAAATCGGCTATTTCTCCACTTTTCCTTCCCTTATACGTAGAACCAAACGAATGGGCAGCATCTGCTAAAACCACAACCCTGCCGATCTTATCTTGAAATTCATTTCGGGGTTTAAAGAAATGTCTTTTTTTCTCAACAATCTCATATATCCGATCGTAATCGCACATTACTCCGGCAATATCTACCGGTATTATTGCTTTTGTCCTTTCTGTAATCACTTTTTCCAATTGTTCATAATCCATTTGGTAAGAATCTTTCGCTGTATCAACCAGAACGATCTTTGCTCCTACATGATGAATAACGCTTGCTGAAGCCGTATATGTATATGCGGAAGTAATTACTTCATCTCCTTCGCCGATGCCCAATAAACGCAGTGTGAGTTCCATTGCTGCTGTCGCCGAATTCAAGCAAACTGCCCTAGAAGTATTGGTATACTCCGCAATCTTTCTTTCGAAGAGTTTTGTCTTTGGTCCAGTTGTAATCCAACCCGATTTCAAGGTATCAACTACTTCATTGATTTCCATCGCTGTAATGTCAGGTGGCGAAAATGGTATATTCACATTAATCATCCCTTTAAATTACTTATCATTATCAATGCTAAATTAGTTTTCTACTCTCCCCGCAAATACTCCGCCAACGCTTCTTCCCATCTCCGAAATCTATCCAATCCAACCATATCCAACATAAAATTCTCTAGCACAGAGTAAGCCGGTCTTTTCGCTGGCAAATTCAACTCTTCGGTGCTAACCGGCTTTACTTTTATCTTTATCCCTTTAAGCGCCAAAATCCTCTTAGCAAACTGATACCAAGTGCATTCTCCTTGGCAAGTCCCATGGTAAATTCCATAATGCTCGGTTTGGATCAAATCAAGTATACATCTGGCCAGATCCACAGTACTGGTCGGAGTCCCGACCTGGTCATTGATAACCTTGAGTTCATCCCGCTCTGCGGCCAGCTTCAAGATAGTCCGGACAAAGTTCGACCCCTCCCCGTAAAGCCAAGCGGTGCGTAGGATAAAGTGGCGAGGATTAGTCGTCATCACCAGTTGCTCCCCCAAAGCCTTACTCTTCCCGTAAACACTTTGCGGGTTAACCGGGTCGTATTCCCGTAAGGGGGTGTTTCCCGTCCCGTCAAAGACGTAATCGGTTGAAACTTGAAGGATCTTCGCGCCGATGTTGTAGGCTGCGACCGCAAGGTTCCGGGCCCCAAGGGCGTTAACCCGAAAAGCGGTCTGTTCGTCGGTCTCACAGGCGTCCACCTTGGTGTAGGCAGCCGTATTAATGATAACGTCGGGCTTTTCCCTTTTAACCATATTTTCCACTTGAATGGCGTCAGTAATATCCAGGGTATCGACATCACTGGCCAATAAGTGAAACTCTTCGCGTGCTTGCTTTCGTGCTTCAATCTGTCGGTATAATTCTTGCCCCAATTGTCCTCGACAACCGGTGACTAATATCTTCAAGGCCTGAACCACCTTTTTCGGTTTTTCATTGCCCTTTATTCTATTGTTTGCAAACCGGTTTTGTTAAGACCGACCGTTATCTTGAGCTATCCTTACTTCTAACGCCGCACCGGTTTCTTCTTGGGTAGCAGCAATTAAATGCTTATACCAGCGTTCACTCGGTGTGTATCGGGGGATCATTTGGTAGAGTTTCTCGACCACTTTAAACCGGTCGGCAGTGGAGACCCATTTTTCAAGGTAAGTCAAGTCTTTCCAGAATTGTTCCGGATTTAGATCATTGGGTTTACTGACAAAGATCCGTTCATGCCGGGTTGCGTTCGTTCCTTCTTCGGAAGTAAGGATCTCCTCGTAAAGCTTTTCACCGGGCCGGATTCCGCAGATTTGAATTTCAATATCCTTCTCCGGTTCAAACCCAGACAAACGAATCAAATCACGAGCTAGATCGATAATCTTTACCGGTTCACCCATATCAAGAATGAAGATTTCTCCGTACTCGCCCATGGCCCCAGCCTGGATCACCAATGAAACGGCTTCGGGGATGGTCATAAAGAAGCGGACCATTTCGGGGTCGGTCACCGTTACGGGCCCACCTTTGGCAATTTGGTGTTGAAAAAGAGGGATCACACTACCACGGCTCCCTAAGACGTTCCCAAACCGGACCGCACAGAACTTCGTTTTACTCTGCCGCGCCAACAGTTGAATGAGCATCTCCGCCACCCGCTTGGTTGCCCCCATGACACTGGTGGGGTTGACCGCTTTGTCGGTGGAGATCATGACAAATCTTTTTACCCCGTATCTATCCGACAGTTCCGCCACATTCCGGGTCCCAAAAACATTGTTTTTCACCGCTTCATCGGGGACACTTTCCATCAACGGAACATGCTTATGGGCCGCGGCGTGAAAGACCACTGTCGGCTGGTATTCACGGAAGAATTGTTCCAGACGCCCCCGGTCCCGTACATCGATAATAACTGGGGTTTTATTCAAGGCAGGAAAGAACTCTTTTAGTTCTTGATCAATCTGGTAAATGGAGTTTTCGCCGCGGCCGAGAAGGAAAAGGCACTCCGGTTCAAACCGGGCCACTTGGCGGCAGAGTTCGGAACCGATAGAGCCCCCGGCACCAGTAACCAAAACTCTTTCTCCCTTGAGATAACCCGCAATCTCCTCGACATGTAGTTTGACCGGTTCGCGGCCAAGAAGATCTTCGATCTGTACCTCACGGACCTGCGCCAGGGTGACCTTTTCATTACCTGAAGCGAGCAAACCTGGGATGATCCGAATGGGCAGCCCGGTTTCTTTGGCAATAACGACAATCTCCCGTAATCTTTCTTTCGAAGCAGAAGGGATTGCTACTAAGATCTCATCAATCTGATAATCCTTGACAGTATGGGGTAATTGCTTGATACTTCCCACAACAGGAACCCCGTGTAAATAACGCTTAATTTTTTCGTAATTATCATCAAGAATCGCTACCGGAAGATAAGGGTTCGACTGTTGTTGCATCTCGCGGATGATCAAAGCCCCAGCTTGTCCAGCGCCAATAATTAAAACACGACGTCCTTTCCTTCTACGGTTTTCGAAGGCGTTCAATACTTCCTGCCGTAAACGGATGGCAAAGCGGGAGCCGCCAATTAAAAGAATGTTGATCACTAACGAAATAAAGTGGATGCTTTTGGGGATGGATGAATCAAGAATGATCTGGTCGATCACAAAAATCAGCAGTGAAGAAGCGGTAATTGCTTTTATAATCTGAATCATCTCCGGGAGGCTCGAATAACCCCAGAGACTGTTATATAGGCCAAATACATAAAAGCAGATCATGCGCAAAGATGTTACCAACAAGGTATAATAAAACCAATTATTACGGTAAGCAAGGGGAATATTCCCTTCAAACCTCACAGTAAAAGACAACCACAAGGTCAGGTTAATAAGTAAAATATCAAAAAACATCAAAACCGAGCGTTCACGGCTTAGTTTCATACTCATTCTCCTCT
>DUQQ01000039.1 GCA_012837705.1 Hydrogenispora sp. | reverse complement strand
TTGAGGAGGATCTGGCGGCGAAAGCCGGGATTTTAACGGAGATGGATTACATGGAAGAGGGTGGGGTTCTTTTACCCCGCGGCGAGTTTGCTGCCCGGATTTATGCTCAAGAGTTGCTCTTGACGGAGATGTATTTTGCCGGGTATTTTCACGAGTGGGATGAGGATCAGATCAACGCCGTAATGGTAGCGGTTGACTATGAACCACGTAAAATGGAACGGATCCCCCGGCCAAGCTCATTACCGTTTGACCCAAAGCCGATTAAGAAAATAATCCGTGAACTGGTTTACCGGTATGGTGTTGATGAACGGGAGATCCGGTTTTTCCCCAGTCTGTCGCCGCTGGCTTACCGGTGGAGTCAGGGCTGTGACTTTTTTGAATTACTAAATTATACCGAATTACAGGAAGGGGATATTGTCTCTGCTTTTCGGCGGGCGATCGACCTGATCCGGCAGATTCGCACGGCTTGCCTGGAGGAAGATCCGATCCTCGCTTCTAAACTAAAGAATTGCATGAATAAGATGGACCGGGATCTTGTGGAGATTAATCTGTAATTTGTAGTAGTCGCTTATGACGGCAAGGCTCTGTTTATTTACGCGTTATGCTAAAATTTACGAGAAATAAAAGCAGAGAAAAATATTTCCGAAATAGGAAGGCATGATGATGAAGAACGTATTCTGGAAAAAAATACTAGTTTGGTTAATTTTGGTTTTATTCTTTGGTGGAGAACCGGCGATGGCGGCGTGGCAGACGCTGACGGGCAGTGAGGTCTTTATTCGCGAAGGCGAAGTGATCGCGGGCGATTTGTGGATAATGGGTAATGGCGTGAAGATAGCCGGCGAGATCAAAGGGGATCTCCTGATCTTCGCCGATGAACTGGATCTGAGCGGAAGGGTTGATGGCGATGTCCTGGGCGTGACCGGCCGGACGCTGATCTCCGGAGAAGTGGTCGGTAATTTTCGTGGTTTATCCGCGTTTACGCAGATTGAAGGGGTCGTGGCGGGTAATTTCTCGGCCGCCGGGACGCAATTGGTTCTTGGCCCCCAAAGTGAAGTGGGGTCTCTGCTGAGCTGGTATACGACAACCCGACTTTTAGGGGAGATTACTGGACCAGCCTTGGCCAAAGGTAATATTTTTAATCTCAATGGTAAAATTGGTGGCGATCTACAGGTTGGTGCCAAACAGATCAATATTGGGGAAAACACCGAGATTACTGGTGATTTTACTTATCCGGTCGGTGTCAACCCGGTTGTTATGCCCGGCGCTAAGATCGGTGGCGAGCGGCGAACTACCGTACTAAAGACCGCTCCGGCCTTGACGGGGATGCAAGGGATCTGGTTTTTAGGTAGTCTGCTGATGGGACTAGTTTGGCTGCTCCTTTTCCCGCGACGCTGGAGTGAGTTGCTTAGCACCCGGATTTCCTGGCACCGGATCATCGGTTTTGGGCTCGGGAGTTTCTTTTTGTTGCCGGTTATGTCGATCATTGCCATCTTGACGATGGTTGGTTTACCTTTAGGGATCGGTCTCTTCCTGCTCTTCTTGATCTTAATGGCCTTTGGGGAACTTCCCGTGTACCTTTTAGCTGGACGTTGGTTTTGCGGTCTTTTCCACAAGAAGGGCCGTTTGCATCCGGTTTTTCTTTTCCTGATTGGCGGGTTTGTTTTTACTTTTTTAAAACTCATACCGGTGATCGGCTTCTATCTAGCTCTTGGTGGACGGATTCTCGGGAACGGGCTCCTGCTGGCCTATCTTTTTTGGCGGGAGAAACCCGGTAAGGCGATGCCGCTCCAGGCTTAAGCCGGATTTTACGTGTTTTTGCTTTAAATATTAAATATTACCCCCGCTTATTTCATAAGCTTCCATTCGTCCGTGAATACTATAGGTATATGTGATCGTGTTATTTCCGGATCGAAGAAGGAGGCAAGTGTTGGGTATGAAACTATTGACCGGGAAGGCCTGGTGTTTGCTGCTGGTCTTGATTATACTGGGGCAAACGACAGTTCTTTACGGGGTTGCGCCGGAGGGTTGTGCTTGTGCCCCGGAGACGGAAATTAGCCTCGGCGCGGTCGGGGAGGATATTGCGGAACTACAACGTTTTTTGCAAGCGGAAAAGCTTTATCACCAAGCAATTTCGGGCGTCTTTGACCAGTACACAACCGAGGCGGTCAAGGCTTTCCAGCGGCGAAACCGGTTGGCAATCACCGGGATCCTTGATTTTCCGACGTGGCAAGCCTTGGGACAGAGTGCGGCAACCACGGTTATGGCTAACCCGCCGCCGGGTGATCTGCGCATCATTGTCGATACCCGTTATTTGTCCCTTTTGGTCCTTGTCGACCAAGAGATCTTTGCCACATTTCCGGTGGCCATCGGGAAACGGGAGACGCCTACTCCGGTCGGGAACTGGAAGGTAATAAACAAGGGTCACTGGAGTGGGGGGTTTGGCACCCGGTGGATTGGCTTAAGCGTCCCCTTTGGAACTTATGGGATTCACGGCACCAATAAACCTTGGTCGATCGGTCGCCTAGAAAGTCAAGGCTGTGTCCGGATGTACAACCGCGATGTAGAACAGCTTTACCGTTGGGTAAAGGTGGGGACGCCTGTCCATATTATTGGCGATCCCTTTATGGGCCGCCGCCGGTTGGTCAAGGGTGAAAAGGGTGCCGACGTCATGTATTTACAAAAACGCCTAAAGCAGTTGGGTTTCTACGACCAAGGAATTGACGGCATCTTCGGCTACGGTACTGAACAGGCCGTCAAAGCTTTTCAGAAGGAAAACCGCCTTTCGGTTACCGGGCAGGTTGGCTGGCGGGAATACACCGCGATGGGGCTCATTAGTGAAGAATAAAGCAAAAAATCCTCCCGTACGGGAGGATTTTTAAGTGAAAAAAAAGGGTTCTTACGAGTTTGACCGAATATTAAAATTAGTAGCTTAGTGATGGGTTCTAGGTACCGAAAGGATCTAATTGCCTAATTTTTTACGAATTAGGCAATTTCTCTAACTGTATTAAAGGGGGTCTATTGTTGAAGGCGGAATTTATCAATCCCTTTATTGGTGCGGCATACGATATTATAAAGCGGGTCACTGAAATCGAAGCAACCAAGGGTGAACTATCGCTCGCTAATTCGCCGGTCCGTGGTGACGAAGTGAACGTGGTGATCGGTGTTACCGGGGACTTGAAGGGACAGATCATTTTTTGTCTTTCCGAAGCCACCGCTTTGGTGTTTGCTTCAAGGATGTTGATGAATTTAACGACGGAGACCTTTAATGAATTGGCGAAAAGTGCCATCTGTGAAATGGCCAATATGATCCTTGGTCGCGCGGTGACTTCCCTCAGCGAACGGGGTTATTTTTGTACTTTGACTCCGCCGGCGCTCTTGCTTGGAAAAAATGTGGTCGTTTCTACTCAAGTCTTAAAGTTCTTAGTGATCCCCCTCGAGACGAAGTATGGTCCAATCACGATTAACGCAGCATTACAAGAAAAACAGGCATAAGGAGGGATTTTGGTGCAGACGATTCGGGTTGGGCAATTGGTTCCCGGTATGATCCTGGCCCAAGATGTGTTGATTCCCCGGACGGGGGTAACGCTCCTGCCGATGAATACAGTCTTGACAATGGAAATGATTCGCCGGATCAATTCCTTTAGTATTGACGAAGTTTATATCAAGGTACCGGAGAGAAGTGACAAGGAGAAGAATGAAGAGATTTTAGCTCCAGTCATGGCGGAGACCCACGAGAAATCGGTGGCGGCGGTTGAAAGGGTCATCACGAACTTTCGTAAGGACAGCTTCACCCAAGAAGCCATCGATGGGCTGGTCGGTGACCTTTTAGAACAAGTGGAGATGGATGCCGACCTGCTTCTCAATCTTACCCATATGAAGAGTTACGATAATTATCTTTTTTCGCATGCGGTCAACGTCAGCATCATCAGTATTTTAATCGGGGAACAGCTGGGGTACGAGAAAGAGGAATTGAACCAATTGGGTGTGGCTGCACTCCTGCATGACATCGGGATGTTAAAGATCTCGGTGGAGACCTGGCGTAAAACGGGGACCTTAACCCCCACCGAATACCAGGAAGTCAGGAAGCACCCCGAGTATGGAGCCGAGCTTCTTGCCGGAAACATGTCCTCAGAGATCCAGGCGGTGGCGGCACAGCACCACGAGCGGTATGATGGCTCCGGTTATCCGCGGGGGTTAAAAGGGAGCCAAATCAACTATAAAGCCCGCATTGTGGCGTTGGCCGATGTTTATGAGGCCTGTATCTCAGATCGTCCCTACCGGGAACGGCTTACGCCCCAAGAAGCAATTAAGTTGATCGTGGCGAACCAGGAAGGCTTCGACCCACAAATTTTGAAAGTCTTCCTCTTAACAATGGCGATCTACCCCATTGGTACATTCGTGCGTTTAAACACGGGAGAAATCGGCAAAGTGATCCGAGTTTCCAAAAATCAACCTTTCCGGCCGATTCTTTCCCTCTATTTTGACCGGCAGGGTGAGCTTCTCGGCCAACCGATCCGCCTGGATCTAAGTGAAGATGTGAATCATCTATTGTACATCGAGGAAACCTTGTCGGCTTCGGAACATAAAAAGCTCTCCGAAAGGGTGGCCACGGCCTTTTCCAACCGCCCTTGGGGGTAAGACAGAACCAACGCCGTCTGCTAACACTAAGGCAGACGGTTTTTTTATGCCAATTTACAGTTTAACCGCAAAAAGCTTCGATCCAAGACTTACCGGGGCGCTTCGGCTCGCAAGTAAACCGTTTCTGTGTTATAATTTTTTATGTCAATTAATTTTATGTAATGATTAAAGTGGCCGACCTAACATTGAATTTAGGAAGGGGATTAAAATGTCCAGGAAAAACTGGAGCCTGCGACAGATTATTATTGTTGCTTTGGTGTTTCTTTTTACCTCCGGGCTCCTGTTTGGGGGCGGGTTTTTGTACGAAAAACTATTTCAGCGTAATCCATTACAAAGATGGGTAAAAACCAGCCCGGCGATAACCGAGTTTCAGCTTAAGGAGGACAAAGCGGGATTGCGCTTAGAATTAACGCTCGATCCCAAGCAGGTGGACAACCTACAGGCGGTTCTCGAGCCATTCCTCCAAGAGGTGGTGACCAGAAAGCAACAGCCGGTGCAAGAGGTACGGATCGTCAATGAACCTTCTCCCGAATTGGCAGAGGTCTATTATCAACTGAGCTTTGCTTTGGCTGAAGCGCAAGCGACCGGTGAATACAACACCCTTTACGAGGTTCTCCAAGCCTTACAGGCGGAAGCCGGAGCGGGTGATTTCCGTGTTTATCTTGGTGCGGATTATCTTTACGTGCAATTAAAGAAGGGAAAAGAAAGTTATTTTTCCGTGGTACCCCGCATTGACCATGCAAAAGGTCTGGTCCAAGCCGGGGGGATGAAGGGAGGTAGAGGCTGATGTGGAAAGAAGTGCTGATCGGGGTCGGCGCCGGGGTTTTGGTTTTTTTATATACGCGTGGCTTTGACCCGATGCCTTTCCTGCTTTTAGGCGGCTTCTTCTTTATCCTCCGTTTTTATCTGCACGGCCGGGGTTTGGAGAAGAATTACGAAACCATTGATACGGCGGGCGATAAGACGGCTATCCCTCCAGTGACCTTCGCCGATATTGGCGGTCAGGAGATCGCCAAACGCGAGCTGATGGAGGCCTTGAATTTTTTAAAGGATGAAGAAAAGGTGAAGGATTTGGGGATCAGGCCCTTGAAAGGAATCCTCTTGAGCGGACCACCGGGTACCGGTAAAACTTTGATGGCAAAAGCGGCCGCGTCTTACACAGATTCGGTCTTTTTAGCGGCCTCGGGATCGGAGTTTATTCAGATGTACGCTGGGGTTGGCGCCCAGCGGGTACGGCAGCTTTTCGCGCGGGCCCGTAAATTGGCGCGAAAAACCGGAAAACAAAAGGCCATTATCTTCCTGGATGAGCTGGATGTTTTGGGCGGAAAAAGAGGAAAACACACTTCCCATCTGGAATATGATCAGACCCTGAACCAATTGTTAGTGGAGATGGATGGGATTAAATCAGCCGATGGCACCAAAGTACTGGTGATCGGTGCGACCAACCGGGTGGACTTACTGGATGATGCGTTACTGCGCCCTGGGCGGTTTGACCGTCGGGTCCAGGTCGATCTGCCGGAGAAGGAAGGGAGGCTTAAGATCCTCCAGATTCACACGAAAAACAAACCACTGGCCGCCACGGTCAACCTGGAGACCATTGCGGAAGATACTTTTGGTTTTTCCGGTGCCCATCTCGAATCTTTGGTGAACGAAGCGGCGATTTTAGCGTTTCGACAGGGTAAGAAAGTGATCGGTACTGCCGAATTGCAAGAGGCCATCGATAAAGTGATTCTCGGTGAGAAATTGGAACGCAAGCCGCGCCGGGAAGAATTACGCCGAGTCGCCATCCACGAAACTGGTCATGCCTTGGTCAGTGAGACGGTCCGTCCGCACTCTGTTGGGGCGGTCACGGTAGCACCGCGGGGGAAGGCGTTAGGCTTTATGCGGCCGAACGGGAAAGACCAGCGTTTCCTTTACACCAAAGCAGATCTGGAGGATCAGATCGCTGTTTTACTCGGCGGTGCCATTGCTGAAGAATTGATTTACGGCACCCGGAGCACCGGAGCCAGTAACGACTTGGAACAAACGGTAAAGCTTGTAAAGGAGATTATTAATAACGGCCTTTCCCCGCTGGGAATTGTTGATGAGGAATACACACCCAAAGAGCGGGTTAATGCAACTTTTACGGAGATCATTACAACGCAGGAGGAACGGGTCAGAAAGATCCTGACGGAAAAACTTTCCCTCCTCAAACAAGGGGCCGAACGGCTCTTAGCGGCGGAGAAACTCTCCGGGGCCGAGTTCCGTTCTTTACTAAAGGAGACCGCATAAGGCTTGGATGACAGGAGCAGCAGGATCAGACAGAAAGTTGGGGCAAGCACGATGCAGAAGTTGAAGCGGATAAAACTGGGGCCAGAGGGGAAAAAGATCGGCCTTTTGCTGCTGGCATTGGTCATTGTTGGAATGGGCCTAACTGCCTTTGGCGGGATGAAAGCGGAGTTTGGTCCCTTTGCGATTCGATTTGCTTTTTCTTGGGGCTGGCCGGGCGAAAGTCGACTGGTGATCCCGCCCCTTGGGGAGATTAAAGCCTATACCCACCAATGGCCGGTGGTCCTTTCTGCCACCTTGGAACGGATCGATCTGCCCCTCCTCCAGCATGAGCTCCTTGGGGTCAGTGATTCCGGAGCTTATCTTGATGGTCTCTTGGTGGAGTTGCGCGATCACTTGTATTGGTTTCTTGCCCGTTTATGCCTGGTGGGCGGGGCAGCTGGTTTGTTTGCCAGTGTTCTTTTTGGCGAGCGCCGCTTCGCTGCTTGGTGGCGGATGATGGGCGTTGGGGTCCTGCTGGTTTTGTTCATTATGGGCGGGGTTATGGTCGGTTTCGACCAGGAAGCGTTCAAGACCCCCCGCTATGAGGGGGCTTTGGAGGTCGCACCGTGGGCGCTGAGCTTGATTGAGGAAGGATTGAACCGTCTCCCCGAATTCAGCGTGAAACTGGCGGAAGTGGCTGGCAGTATGGATGCGGTGTTCGCCAGGGTCAATACCCTTTCACCTTTGGCCAACGTTGAAGGGGAAGTTAAAGTGCTCCATGTCTCCGATATTCATAATAACCCAGCGGCGGTGGAATTTATCGAAAAGGTCATTGCCGGGTTCGGAGTAGATCTGGTGATTGACACTGGAGATTTAACCGACTACGGTACTGCTTTGGAAACGGAGTTGAACCGGAAGATTAATAACTTAGGGGTGAAATACCTGTTTGTTCCGGGAAACCACGATTCGGTTGCTGTTGTTGACCGTTTACGCAAGTACAAAAATGTGATCGTGATGACCAAACGAATTTACGAAACGCACGGGCTGACGATTATGGGGTGGCCGGATCCGGCTAGTGCCGGGACGGATCGCCTGCTACCGGGGGATGACGAGTTGAAAGCGGAAGCGGAGAACCTCCGGGCTTATCTGGCAGCGGCCGACCGGGAGATCGACCTTCTGGCTGTGCACAACCGGAAGCTGGTTACCCCGCTTCCGGCGGGGGTTCCGGTGGTATTGTATGGGCATGACCACAAGATGGCGATTAGCGAAGAGAATGGTACGGTGCTCGTCAATGCGGGGACGACCGGAGCGGCGGGTCTACGCGGTTTCGGTAACGAAAAAATTCCCTATAGTGTGGCTTTGCTCCGGTTTAATCTTAAAGAGGGGAGATATCGTTTAGCCGCTGTTGATTCGATCCAGGTTTTCAGCTTACATGGGAAGTTTATTCTTGAACGGACGGTGGTGAACGCGCCCGGTACAACCGAAGAGGGGACTGGCGACGAAAAGTAGTCGTTCCCGCTGGTTACCGCCAAGTCACTCACGCTGGTTACATTAATTTGCGAAGAGAACCAAAGACAAAGCCGGGTGGGTTGACCAACTATTCTGTAGGTTGAAAATTCGGGGTCAGGTGGGCGACAAACTACAAAGGCGGACTTAAGCTGGTCATTCGCAGCAGTGCTTCTAGCGCTGGGAGCATGACCGAATGATCTTTATTAAAAAAGAGACGGTGGGATGGGGTTGAGTGGAATGAGGTTGTTTGTGGCTGTACGGCTCGCTTCTGAATTGCAGAAAGCGATTGGTGCTTTCATTGCCCAAAATGCGGTAAAGACAAAGGGGGTCAAATGGATTGACGTTGGTCAAGCCCATTTTACCCTCTTTTTCTTAGGGGAACAACCGGCCGAGTTGGTCGCGGAAATTGACCCCCTGTTACAAAAAACTGCGACTGAACAAAGAAACTTCCAGCATTCTTTAGGGCCGGGCGGAGTTTTTCCCTCTTGGAAAGCACCGCGTGTCCTTTGGTTGGGGGTGGAAAAGGGGCGGGAAGAATTAAAAGCTTTGGCGGCTGGAGTGACGGCAGCATGCATGGAAAGGGGGGTTCCACGCCCCGAGCGCGCCTTCACCCCTCATCTCACCCTAGGACGCGTGAAAAAACCACCGGCAGTGATCGACCGGGAAGCATTAGTCCGGGGGGTGGAGGGCGAAATGGAGGTGGCCGCTTTTACTCTATTTGCCAGTGAGTTAAGGCCGCAGGGACCACTGTACCGGGAGTTGGCCACTTATCCGCTGGGACAAGTGAAAAACTAAGGGAGTGTGTTTTCTTTGCCGGATTGTTGGCTGGCGGCGTGCTGGGGTAAAGCGCCGGACTTGAGATTAGTGTTTGTTTAAACTTGGTAGGCGGATACAATGTTTGAATGGGCCTACGCATACGTCTGGCGCAGATTTCTTGGAAATACAAGTTTACTTCTACGAGTATAGATAAGGAGGTTTTATGATGAAAGCCAGTTTAAAATGGGATGGGTATTTGGGGTTTGAAGCAGAGGGTAATTCCGGCCGCCAGATTATCACTGATGCTGCGGTGGAGGCTGGTGGGCGGGGTTTAGGTCCGTCGCCAATGGAGTTGGTCTTGTTTGGGCTGGGCGGGTGTATGGGCATTGATGTTGTCTTAATTTTGCAAAAGTCCCGGGTTGAACTGACCACCTTCACTATGGAGCTGGAGGGGGAACGGGCATCCGAACACCCCCGCGGTTTTACCAAAATTACGATCCGTCTCCACCTGAAGGGAAAAGGACTTCGGGATGCGCAGATCCGCCGCGCCATTGATCTTTCGATGGAAAAGTACTGTTCGGTACGGAGTTCTTTAAAGGCGGAGGTAGTGACGGAATATACCTTTGAGGAGATATAAACGGAGGTTTTTGCCCTGATTATCATTTTCACGGTCCACTCCAATAGTTAACAACCTTGTTCATGGTTTGATGGTTTGTTCCGGTTTACCAGATCTTTGACCGGCTAATAATTGGTGCAACCAGGGATACTACTGGTATAAGCGGCGGAGTCGGTACAGTAAAGGAGGTAAACAGATGAACCGTCGGTGGCGTCGATTATTGGCGAGTGGACTGATTGGGGTCCTCGTTAGTCATATGATGGGAAGAGGGCGTAAGCGTAGGAAGATGGCAGGCCGGAGTAGTCTTATGGCGTTGCTGGGCCCCTTCCTGCCGTCCCTCATCGGTGAGATGGGTAAAGAAGGTTTATGGCGGAAGCTCTTGCCTTTGCGGCGACGGATTCGCTAAAGGGTGAAACGGATTGACTAAAACAGTGACCAGACCTCCTTATTCGGGGTTTCAGCCCGATTTTGGCATGGGATAGGGAATAGTTAAAATGGGGCGTAAAATACAACCGTTACTAGTAGTTACCGCAGTTTTAGCGCTGTTTATTATTGCTTTGATTGTTTTTCCCCGGGTTTTAATCACCTTTTTCCTCGCTTTCTTTCTCGCTTTTGTCATCGAACCGTTGGTGAAGTGGTTTGAACGGAAAGGCGCCCGCCGTTTGACCGCCGTGATCACCGTTTTTTTTCTCATGTCGGTTTTCGGTCTGGTTTTAGCCGTAAATTTCCTCCCCGGTCTTCTGGATGATTTAAACCAGGCGCTAACCAAACTGCCGACCTACGTCAAGGATCTACAGAGCTGGTTTACCCGGCTGAATAAGGAATATAAGCGATTTGCGTTACCCCAAAATGTCCGGGAAGTGGTGGATGAGGCTTTATACCGTGGCGAGGCGGCTTTACGCCAATTTTTGCTACGCTTGGCTTCGCTGTTATTGTCTTTTTTTTCGCAGGTCTTGTTTCTCTTGCTCGTCCCGGTTCTTGCCTTTTACTTCAGTAAAGACATGGAAAATTTGAAAGCCATGGTTTATACCTGGAGCAAACGGTTGTTTGGCGAAGAACGGGAGGTGGTCTTTGAAGTAATTGCCGTGGTCAGTGGCTACCTTCGCGCGCAGGCCCTTTCTTCGCTAGTGGTTGGTTTATTATTGACAATCGGTCTTTTGTTTCTCCAGGTTGACCTGGCTATTCTCATCGGGGCACTGGCTGGAGTCTTTAATCTTATCCCCTATTTCGGACCGGTGGTGGGGGCCTTTCCTGCGGTTTTGCTGGCCACGCAGGCCAGTCTTTGGCGGGCGGCTTATGTGATCATTCTCTTCTTCATCGTCAACCAGATCGAATCAATTGTCATTGTTCCGCGGTTAATTGGGGGACGTGTCGGTTTAAACCCTTTAGTGATCATCTTTCTTCTTTTGATCGGCGGTGAGTTGTTTGGGTTCAGTGGGATTGTCTTTGCCGTACCGGTGGGCGCTGTTTTACAGGTGCTTTTGAAATATTACTGTAAAAAAGTTCTATTTAGCTCTGAGTAGATTGACAGTGGAGTATGGGTTAAGATATGATCAAAAATAAAGGTTGCCGATGGCTTTTGCTCTTTTTCCTGTTTACCGTTTTCGCGTTTCCCGCCGTGGCAACCGGTAAGACCCCAGATCCCAAGTTGGTTCTGGTGAACATGACCCGGGTTGATTTTGCTGACTTTAATACGGCCGACTACCCCTATTTGCAGCGGTTATTAACGCGGGGGCAGGTTGGTCTGGCGGTGGTCCGGGTGGAAGGGCGTTTTACTCCGGAAAAGGTTTATCCGGCTTTGAACCGGGTACCTTCTGGTGGAGTGGGGAACCAGGAGCCGACGCTTGGGATGATCGGCTCTAGCCTACGCCGAGCCGGAAAACAAACCGCCTTTCTGGGTAATGCGGATCTCCCTTGGCAGCCGAACCGGGCGGCGAAAATTTTACTCAGCGACATCTATGGTGCTGTTGACCTCGAGATTAGCGACCGACGGATTTTACGGGCCGATGCGACCTTTCCTTTCGGCTTCCGGACGGATTACCAACAACTCGGGGATTTGGTGCTTTCCTTGCTACCCACCACCGATGTTATCCTGGTTGAGACGGGCGATCTGGAGCGGTTGGAAGCATACCGCGGGCTAATGACGGATGACCAGTGGTGTCGCCAGCGGGCGGTAACGCTTGCGCGGATTGATGCCTTTCTGGCGCGCATCAACGCCGCTACTCCGGACAAAACGACGCTCTTCCTTTTGGTTGCTGCTCCTTCATCGACCATGGACGGGAACGATTTTCCGCTTTTACCGTTACTAATAGAACGGAAAAAGGGCGGTTCGGGTTTACTGACCTCCCCGTCGACCCGGCAACCGGGGTTAATTACCGGGAGCGACTTAGCATCCCTGATTGTTGACTTGGCCAACGAAACGCCGGAGAAAAAAGGTGACCACTGGACGACGGAAGGAGATTGGTCCCGGTTGCAGGAAGAACGGCTCTATTGGGGGATCAATTTGCGCCAAAGGATGCTTATCCTCCGTCTTTATCTTTATTTGCTTATCTTTTTGTTATTCTTGGCGTTATGGTTACCTGTTACCCCGTGGCCCCGTCTCACGACATATACCAGGTCGGTTTTACCGATTTTGGCCGTTCTACCTTTGGCCATGCTTCTGTTGGCACCGTTTCGGCTCACCCAATGGCCCTTACTTGTCCTCTCGCTTTTTTTAGGCAGTGGTGGGCTTTGGGTCCTTATCCGGCGACTTTTTCCCACTCGCCTGCTGGCTTACCGCGGGCTCTTGCTTGGGACGGCCTTGGTTATTCTCTTCGATCTAATTTTTGGTGCCAAACTGATGCTGGCTTCTTTACTCGGGCCTAGTCCGGTGTTGGGGCACCGCTTTTACGGTTTAGGCAACGAGTATCTGGGGGTTTTTCTTGGTACTTTTCTCCTGGGGACCGCCGCTATCCTGATCTATACTCCATGGCGGAAGTGGAGTGGCCTCTTTCTGGGGATCGTGACTTTACTGGTCTTTTCGCCTTTTGGCGGGGCCAATTTCGGCGGCGGCGTGGCTCTCACCTATGCGGCAGGGCTGATCTGCCGTCGGATTAAACCGTCGGCACTGGCCCGACGGAACTTGTTGTTGTTCGCTTTGTGCCTATTGGTGGGGTTGGCCGTTCAGATGATTGGCATCGAAGCGGGGGGGACAACCCATCTCCATGATGCCTTCCGGCTATTACGCCTAGGTGCTTGGGAACAGATTACCGCCATCGCGGTACGTAAAATCCGGATGAATCTACAGTTGATTAACTATAGTCCGTGGGGACCAACGCTTTTATTGATTTATCTTATTTTCGTTATCGGCTTGCGGATGAAAGAAAAAAAGACCGATCCGGCCAAACTGAAGCAGGAATGGTACTGGCAAGGTGCGCGCATCACGCTGAAAACCGGGTTTGTGGCTTTTCTGGTCAATGATTCAGGGATCGTGGTGCTAGCTCCTTTAGTTCTATACCCGCTGATTATCCTTGCCGATCAGTGGATGGCAAGGGAGCGTAAAGGTCTTTTTGCCTTATTAATACAGGCAGGAAGAAGGTGTGTGGGCATTGAGAAAAACGGAAGTGATCCCAGTCGAACGGGATGAAACGGTGCATGGTTTAATCCGAAAAATGCGGGAAAGTGTCAGCCCGCGCATTATCATCTATTCGCCGACCCGGGTCCCTTTTCTCCGGAATGAGATTAATTTACGGCTCTTAAAGTATTATAGTGAAGAAGAAGAAAAAGAACTTGTTCTGGTCGTAAAGGACCGGACGGTTAAAAAGCTTGCGGCCCGGTTAGGGATGGAGATTAAAGAGAAGCTGGAGGCAGAAAAAGAGGAGAAACCGGAAGTATACCAGAATCATCTGCCGATCGAATTGGAGGAGATGGCGGCGGAAGCGGTTCCGGTTCGTGAAGAAGAGGTGACCCTAGCTGCTACCCCCTTTCGTGGAGGCCGCCTGCTGTTGGCTTTAGGGGTAGCCGGTTTCAGTTTGCTGGTCGGTGCTTTTGTCCTCTTTCGACCGCGGCTTAATATTATCGTTCATCCGGCGACACGGGATCATATGTTCCGTACCGTTGCAACGGTCGGGATCAACTTTGGTGAACGGGAAGTTCTTCAGGGGAATTTGCCATTGAAAATCCGGGAGAAACAGGATGAATTGAGTGTTTCATTGGCGACCACCGGGCGGAAACGGGTGGGCCACGTGTCGGCGAAAGGGAATGTTTTCTTTATTAACAGTGGTGTCAATCCGATTATTGTGCCCAAAGGGACTGTTGTGGCGACTAAAGCGGGGACAAAGTTTGTGACCACAAAACCGGTGGTGGTACCGAAAAAAAGTACCCGCTATGAACTGGGGGTGCCGACCGGCGAAAACTACGGTCAGGCTGAAGTGGAAGTCGAAGCCGTCGAAAAGGGGACCGTTGGTAATGTGGAGCGACAGATGATTACCGTTATTGAGGGCCATCTTGCCAATACATTACATGTGATCAACCCCGAGCGGTTTACTACAGGCGAAGACCGCCTGGTCCCGGTGGTGCAGGAAGAAGACTTACGACGGGCGGAGGTCGAAGCAAAGCGCCAGGTGGCGCTCAGGGCCGAAGCGGTCGTTAACGAAATGGCGGAAGAGGGTTATCTGTTGCTTCCCGAGTTACTGACCACCGAGATTGGCCAGGTTAGAGCGGAACAACCGGTTGGAACGGAAAGCAGTACTTTGACGGTGAAGGTGGCTTACAAAATTGCGGCTCCTTTATTGAGTAGAACCCATCTTTACAAATGGTTGGAACATAACATGTATCAGACTTTACCTTCAGGTTTTCGCCCTGTTACCAACGAAATTGCGTGCCGGGAGGTAAAAGCCGAAGGGGATCTGGAAGCGGCCAAAGTTAACGTGCTCGCGGTTGCGAAGATCCGCGGACAGATTGACCGGGACAAGGTCATGCGGGCGGTTGCCGGTAAATCTCTGCCGCAGGCGAAAGAGGCGTTGACAGCCTTTCCCGAGGTTGGTCTGGTTGAGTTTACCGGGAAGCACGAGGTGGAAACGGTACCAAAACACAGCTATCAGGTGCGGTTGATTGTTCCCTCCGAAAGGTAAGATGAGACCGCGTGCAGTTAGGGGTAGAAAAGATGGAAGATTGGCATCGGATCATGGCCCTTGATGTGGGGGAGAGACGAATCGGGGTTGCGCTCAGCGATCCACTGGGGTTGACGGCCCAGGGATTGGAGGTTTATCAACGGCGGACGCTTGAGCAGGATTTAGCGTATTTGACGGCCCTTTTTCAAAATCATCAATGTTCCCGGTTATTAATTGGCTTACCCCGTCATATGAATGGAGAGATCGGCCCGGAGGCGGAGAAGGTGATGGAGTTCGGGACCAGTTTGGGCCGGGTTTGTGGGGTGGAACCGATCTTCTGGGACGAAAGGTTAACGACTGTCCAGGCTGAGCGGGCCTTGCTCGAAGGGAATGTGCGGCGGCGCCGCCGACGGCAAGTTATCGACCAATTGGCGGCGGTTCTGTTGCTTGAGAACTATCTTCGTTCCGGCGCCTTCCGCAAAAAAGAAAATTAATAGGGGAATTGCCAAATTCCTCTTGTATTCGGTGCCGGTTTAGGGGAAAATATACTCATTAAACTAAAAGGAGGGTCAACATGTCCCATCATCACGGGGAGGAAGATTGGATTATCCTTGTTGACGAGGATAATCAGGAGTATCGCTACAGTTTGGAACGGACGTTGGAGATGGATGATAAAAGATATGTTATCTTAGTCCCGGAAATTCAGGAGAATCCTGTTGAAGAGGAAGCCCATGTTTTTCGTCTTGAGACCGATGCCAACAATGAAGAGATCTTAGTGGATGTTGAGGATGAAGAGTTGGAAAAGATCCAGGCGCTTTTGGAGACGGAAAGCGCGGATCTGGATTTTATCGATGATGACAGTGATTATGAAGACGAGGACGACGAGGCTGATGTTGGCGGTGGCGTTGAGGAACTTCAAGAGACTGCTGAGGGTGATGACGCGAAAGATGATGAAGATTAGGTCTCACGCCGGATCTGACAAAGATTGTATTTTCTGCGGGTAGCATCCGGGAAGAAGATCCGGTATAATTAGAACGAGGAGGGACTTCAGTGGGAAAACAGGATATGATCCCCCAGCCGAACCGCGTTCTCCCGGGTTATAAATTCATCCGTTTTTTATACCGGAGCATCTGCCGGTTTTTGGGACCGGTCTGGCGAGACCGGTCTCGTTTTCATTTAATTTTGCTCGCTCTTGTTTGTTGCGGCCTCATATTTTTAATGGGACAAGCAATCTGGATTTACAACGGGGTGCAAATTAACCGGAAAGTTTTTGATCCGCGCCAGAGTACGATTGACATTCCGATGGGCTCCTCGGTCTTCCAAATCGGGTCACTACTTGAGGAGAAAGGCTTAATTAAGAACAGGGATAGTTTTATTTGGTATCTTTATCTTACCGGTCAGCAGAATTCATTGAAAGCTGGTCATTACAAATTCGGACCGGATCTCTCGTTCCGTCGTTTGTTGCGGGAGTTAAAAACGGGTCGTCCGGTCATCTATCGCGTGACCATTCCGGAAGGCTACACCATTACCGAAATTGGGCGTTTGCTAAGCGCCAAGGGTCTGGTGGATTATGACCGTTTTCAGGAACTATTACACGACCGGGTCTTTCTCCGTTCGCAACTGATTGATTTTGCCCCTGTTTCTGGTGAAGGGTTTCTTTTCCCGGACACCTATGAATTTGCCAAGGGGGCGACGGAAGAAGAGATTTTGTCCGTGTTTTTCCAGCGCTTCCGCCAGGTATGGGCCGAAGTGAGCAGAGATGTGCGGCTTCCAGCGGGATTTTCCCCGGTAGAGTTGGTGACGCTTGCCTCCATTGTGGAAGGCGAGGCCAAAGTCGAAACGGAACGTCCGATCATTGCGGGGATCTTTTACAACCGTTTGCGACGGGGACAACTTTTGCAATCCTGCGCTACGGTCCAGTACGCCCTGGGCGAGCGCAAGCCACGACTCTTGTACCGGGATTTACAGGTTGAATCTCCGTATAACACCTATCTGTACCAAGGTTTGCCGCCGACCCCGATCGGGAATCCGGGGCGCGCTTCCTTGAAGGCGGTCTTATCACCGGCGGATACGGACTACCTCTATTTCTTTGCTAAACCCGACGGGACCCATGTTTTTTCCCGGACCTACCGGGAACACATCCGAGCCCAAAATCTTTTGGCGCAGGCGGGTGAGGGTAGAAATTAGCCATCAAAAAGGCATCATGGCAATAAACCCCTCCTTTTTTGGTTAAATTAACCAGGGAGGGGTTTTTTCATGGAAAAAGGCAAGCAACGGGTCTATCTGCTATGTACTGTCCTTCTGATCGCCGGGTTTTATCTCGCCTACCGTCTTTATACCATTCAAGTGGCGGCCAATCGGGACTGGGCGCTCAAGGCCGTTAACCAGCGGAGCGATGGTTTGGCCCTCTACCGGCAGCGGGGCGCGATCTTGGACTGCCATGGGCAGCCGCTTACCGGCCGGGACCATCGCGTCTATCTCGCCGTCCTTCCCCCGCTGCTGACGGCGGAAGAAAGGAAAGTGCTCACACCTTTACTGGCCGCTCACCATGTGAAGATGGATGGTGTTTTGCCGCTGACCATTGCCGACCCCAGTGCTGAACTGTTGCGCTTGGTGGCCGAACGGCCCATGATGGGGGTGACCTTCTGTACAATCCCCTTACGGTACGGGAGCCACCCTGTGGCCCACCACTTATTAGGGTATGTGCACCCGACCACCGGCGAAGGGATTGCCGGACTTGAGGCGATGTATGATGAGGTTTTGGCCAGTGACCGCCGGGTAAAGCTGGCTGTGATGACCGATGCCCACCAGCGTCCCATTCCTGGTCTGGGCTGGCGTTATCAGGAGGAGACCAGAAGAAGACCGGCCCGGAATTTAGTATTAACCCTTGACTTTGCTTTACAAAGAAAGGTCGAGACACTGCTGGATGAAGCGGGGGTCACCAAGGGTGCTGTTGTACTTATGGAGGTGGGGACGGGGAAAATCCGTGCTCTGGCCAGCCGGCCGGTTTTTAACCCCTATCGTCCGCAGCTCAGTCTGAACGACCCGGACCGTTCTCTTTGGAACCGTGCATTGATGGCTTTTCCGCCGGGTGGGCTGTGGCGTTTAATTATAACAGCGGCGGCTTTGGAGCGGGGAATGTTCGATCCCGACCAAGTCTTCTTTGAAGATGCCGGAACCGGCTCTGGCCTGATGACGTTGACACAGGCCTTTGCCTACGGGACGCCGTCGATTTTCCAGATGATGGTGTCTATCCTCGGGACGGAATCGATTTTGACGATGGCGGATGCCTGCGGTTTAGGGGCGGTCGCTGTTGGTCTCCCGGGAGAGGAAAGCGGAATTTTACCTGATAAGTCTGCCCCTGGCGATAGCAGGGTTGTGGTCAGCGGCGAGGAGAAAATTGCGGTGACCCCGGTACAGATTGCTGCCGTATTACAGATGGTAGCCGGGAACGGCGCTTATTATCCGCCTACGGTTGTGGAAGGACTGCAGGGCGAGGATGGGGCGTGGACCCCGCTCGTTTCAGAGGTGGGCACCGGCCGTCCGGTACTGGCCGCGACGACCGTGGCAGCGCTGCGCAAGATGCTGGAAGCAACGGTGCTCTACGGTACAGGACAAAAGGCCCAAATCGGGCAGGAGGCGGCGGGGATCGACGGGGTGGTCTTAACCGGCTACCGTGGGGCGCAGCCCGTCTATCACAGCTGGTTTGCTGGTTACGCACCGGCCCATGCTCCGCGCTTGGTGGGTGTCGTCTTTCTCGAGGATGATCCCGGCGGGGCGGAGCGGGCGGCGGCGCTTTTCGCCGCGCTCATGACGAGTTGTCTATGATAAATTTAGAGCTTATGTGAGCAGCCAGCGGTTTGCGCCAGAAGGCCAGCAGGCGGCGTGAATCGCGGCGCATAGCGGCGTTGCTCGCTGCGGTTGGTGCTCGAAACACCTCACTTTCTGCGGTTTATTTAACCAAAAATAGGGCCCGGCCGGACTGGCACAGGACAAAAGCCCCCCACATATTTATAAACACACCGTATTTTACTTAACGAGGGGGTAGTCCGATGATCCTTCCTTGGATCGGGATGTTGCTCAACCTGGTTTACCAGCAGTTTGCCTGGTTGCTATCGTATATTGCCAATAACAATGTCTTTCCCATGCCGCTCACGGAAGGGGAGGAGCAGGCTTTAATCCTACGGATGGAAGCAGGTGATCTAGAAGCCAAAAATACATTGATCGAACGGAATCTACGTTTAGTGGCCCATATCGTTAAGAAGTTTGATAACACCGGTGAAGATAACGATGACTTGATCTCCATCGGGACCATCGGTTTGATCAAGGGAATTAATACTTATAAAAGAAAGTATAATACGCGCCTGGCGACCTATGCGGCCCGTTGTATTGAAAATGAGATCCTGATGCATTTACGCTCGACTAAAAAGATGAAGAACAATATTTTTTTACAAGATCCGATTGGTGCTGATAAAGAAGGAAACGAGCTTACCTTGCTGGATATTTTGGATACGGGGACGGATTTAGTTCCTGAGCTTGTCGAGAGTAAAATGGAAGAAGAAACGCTCCGTAAAAAGCTCGGTATCTTAAGCAAAAGGGAGCAGAAAGTGATCGAATTACGTTACGGACTGCGGGACGGATTAAGTAAAACCCAGCGGGAGATCGCTAAAGTTTTGGGTATTTCCCGTTCCTATGTTTCCCGCATCGAAAAAAAAGCCTTAAAGAAATTATTTAAATACTTTGCCGGTGAAGAACAGGAAAACAAATAAAGTGCCCATTCAAGAATCTTCTATCATCCCCGCCAATATTTATATTGGGGGGGGATGGGCGATGCGCTGGTCAGAGTTGGCCCGGAAAGAGTTGGTTAACATCGTAGACGGAAGTAAAGGAGGGCCTTTTCCCAAGCTTGATTTGGTGATTGATCCAAAAGCAGGTCAGGTGGTTGGTCTGATTCTGCCGGCCCGTGGATATATTTCCCACCCGGGGCAGGAGATTCCTTGGACAGCGGTGAAAAAGATCAGTACCGATCTGATCCTGTACGCGAAAGAGGCGGTACCGGGAAAGTAAAAACCGGGTTTTTAACTCTTATGCGGCGAAAGACTGATGAAGCCGCCATGGGGATAATAGGAATAACAGCAGTAACGAGCGCGGAGGTGGCGTAAAGATGGACAAAATGGGAGTTCTGGTCGCAGGTGCCTATGGAAGAATGGGTCGGGAAGTGGTCAAAGCCGTCGTCGCCCAGGAAGATTTAAAATTGGTTGGGGCTGTTGATCAGGCGGGAGGAGGAGAAGACATTGGCCAGGTCTGTGGGCTTGGTGATCTAGGGATTGAAGTCGAAACCGACCTTACAACCGTTTTAAAAAAGAAGGCGGCCGCAGTAATGGTCGATTTTACCACACCCTTGACGGTGATGGATAATATTAAAGCGGCATTGGCGGCGGGGATCCCCGCTGTAGTAGGGACAACCGGTTTGACCGCGGAAAACCTCGAAGAGATCGAAGATTTGGCGGTGCGGACCGGAAAAGGAGTGATTGTTGCCCCCAATTTTGCCCTGGGTGCCGTTCTGATGATGCGTTTTGCCCAGGAAGCAGCCAAATATTTTCCGGATGTTGAGATCATCGAACTTCACCACGACCGTAAGATCGACGCCCCATCGGGTACGGCGTTGAAGACGGCGGAGATGATTGCGGCCGGACGGACGAGCGAACCCGGGACTAAACCGGCGCCCTTGGAGAAGATCAATGGGGCGCGGGGTGGGGACTATCTGGGGACTAAAATCCATAGTGTACGCCTCCCCGGGCTCATTGCCCACCAGGAAGTAATCTTCGGTGGCCAGGGACAAACGTTGACGATTCGCCATGATTCGCTGGACCGCTCCTCTTTTATGCCCGGAGTGATCTTGGCAATCCGGAAAGCACCGTCAGTAAAAGGGTTGATCTACGGGCTCGATGCCCTGATTGATTAGTACGACAGTACCCGATGGCGTTTACGGACTTTTTGACACCTCTCCTTTCCATAAAGAATATATTACTATTGACCGGCGACTGTTTCATCTGTTTATGGCTTCGGGAAGGAAGCATAAACTGTCCCGCCTGGTAATATAAGGAAAGGGAGGGTCTTTTATTGGCAAAATGCACTTTCGATCACGGCGTAGCGGTCTTAGGTGGCGATCACCGGCAAGTGATCGTTGCCGAAGCAATGTTGAAGATGGCACCCTGGGTTAAAACGCTGGGTTTAACCGGTCTACCCGCTGTACCCCGTTTGTTCCCGGCTGCAGATCTTAAAGCGGCGCTCACCGGCGCGAAAATAGTTATCCTCCCGATCAGTGGAGCTGATGCTCGAGGATTGGTCAAAACTGCCGATTCTATGGTCGAAATCAAAATTGATCCGGAGTTTTTCACCTTAGTTGAGAGTAACACCTTACTGGTCACCGGAAAACTCCCATCCCATTTGAAACAGATGGCTACAGAAAGTGGAGTCCGGGTCTGCGAATATGGCGATCACGATGCGATTGCGATCCCCAACGCGGTTCCTACCGCCGAAGGTGCGATCCAGTTAATGATGGAGAAAACGCCGTATACGGTGAATGACGCTGCTTGCCTGGTTTTGGGGTTTGGCCGGGTGGCCCGCGCTTTAGCCTCTCGGTTACAGGCTTTGGGGGCTAAGGTTACGGTTGCCGCCCGTAATCCGCAGCAGCTAACTATGGCGGCTGAACTGGGTTATAAGCCTTTTCCCCTTTGCCACTTGGGCCAGGCGGTTACCGAAGCCGCAGTGGTTTTCAATACGATTCCGGCCGTGGTGCTTACCGCTCCCCTTCTGGCCCAAATGTCCCCAGAGACGCTCATCATTGATCTGGCTTCCGCACCGGGTGGTGTTGATTTTGAAGCGGCCAAGCGCAATCGGATCACCGCAATTTTGGCCTTAGGTCTCCCGGGAAAAGTCGCGCCACGGACCGCTGGCCAGATCCTCGCCACTAACCTTCCAGGCTTAATCAAACAGGAACTAAGCCGACTGTATGAGGAAAAAGCGAAAAAGACTAGCTTGGAGGGGTGAAAATGCGATTAGCAGGTGTGCGTGTTGGCTTTGGTCTCACCGGTTCCTACTGTACGATTCCGGACGTTATACCCGCGCTTAAGCAACTACGGGCTACGGGGGCAGAACTTTTCCCCATCGCTTCCCCGTTTGTCCTCCAGACCGATACCCGGTTTGGGAAAGGGGAAGAGCTCCATAAAATGTTGGTGGAAATCACGGGGCGTAAGCCTTGGCAGAGTTTAGTGGAGGTCGAACCAATTGGACCGCAAGGACTTCTTGACATTATGGTGGTAGCTCCTTGTACCGGGACCACACTTAGCCATTTAGCGCAAGGAGTTTCCAGCACCCCGGTAACCCTGGCTTGCAAAGCCCAGTTGCGGAATGAACGCCCGGTGGTATTGGCGGTTTCCACCAATGATGGCCTGGGGGCGAATTTATTAAACTTGGGAATGCTGTTGAACCGTAAATTCATTTACTTTGTCCCCTTTGGGCAAGATGAACCGGAGCGCAAACCCAATTCGTTAGTGGCCAAAATGGAACTTTTAACGCCAACGGTTGTCCACGCTCTAGAAGGGAAACAGATTCAACCGTTGCTCCAATGAACGCGTCGAAAAGAAAAAATAAGGTTGAAATCTCCAGTGAAAACTGGTAAAACTTAAATAAGTGACAAAGGAGTGAGCACCCATTCGCATTCTGGTTCAAAAGTTTGGTGGAACTTCCCTGGCAACAGCGGACCTCCGGGAGAAAGCGGTCGCCCGGATTAAAGAGGCGCTTCAACGCGGTTATACGCCAGTAGTCGTGGTCTCGGCGATGGGTAGGTACGGCGCGCCCTACGCTACGGATACGTTGCTTGCGGTCGCCCGTGAGGTTTGCACCGAGATTAACCCCAGAGAACAGGATTTGTTGCTTTCGTGTGGTGAACTCATTTCTACCGTAATCATGGTGCAGGCTTTAAAGTTACACCACGTGGAAGCGCGGGCTTTTACCGGGGGGACGGCGGGAATCATTACCGACAGTAACTTTGGGGATGCTCACATTATAGAGGTTAATCCGGAAAAGGTCCTCGCTTGTTTGCAGCAGAAACAAGTGGCGGTGGTGGCCGGCTTTCAAGGAAAAACACAAGAAGGCGAAGTGACTACTTTAGGGCGCGGCGGGAGTGATACCACCGCTGCTGCTTTAGGGGTGGCCTTAGCGGCTGAAGCTGTTGAGATATATACGGATGTGAACGGAGTGATGACGACCGATCCTCATCTGGTGCCGGAAGCCAAGCTACTGAAAGTGATGACCTATGAGGAACTATGCGAGATGGCCCATTTGGGAGCGAAGGTTATTCATCCCCGGGCGGTGGAGATCGCGATGCGAGGACGCGTTCCCCTCAAGATCAGGTCGGTCCATTCCGATCAGGAAGGAACCTTGATCTCGGACAGAGATCCTGCCCGGCCGGGTTTAGAGCTTAAATCCGACCGTATGGTTACCGGTTTAACTCATATCCCGGATTTGGCCCAGTTTGACCTGGCCTGTCTGGAGAACGCTAACTCCAGCGGTAAAACGCTGGAGGTCTTTAATCGTTTAGCGGAGGCCAGGATCAGTGTTGATATGATTCAGGTCACACCGGAGCAGATCACCTTTACTGTGCAAGAAAGTCTATTTGACCAGACTTTTTCCGTTTTGGAGCAGACCGGATTGCCGTTTAAAGCGGCGAAAGGTTTTGCCAAAGTTGCCATTGTGGGTGCGGGGATTCGGGGGGTACCTGGGGTGATGGCACGGGTGGTTGAAGGTTTGTATAAAGCACAGGTTCCCCTGTTCCAAACGGCGGATTCCCATACTAATATTGCGTGTTTGGTCAAGAAAGAAGATATGATCACGGCGCTTCGTGCTTTGCATGAGGAGTTTGGCTTAGATGATTAAAAGGAGGGATGTGGGGAAAAACCATCCTTGGAAAAACAAATTCCCTGAAGAAAGGGAGGTTATTTAAATGGTGGAATTTGGGAATTTATTAACGGCAATGGTCACACCCTTTAACGAAGATGGTGAGGTGGATTACCAAACCGCCAAAAACCTAGCTATAAAGTTAGTGGAGAACGGTTCGGATGGCTTGGTGATCGCCGGAACAACGGGCGAGTCGCCGACCTTAACTACCGAAGAAAAGCTGACGCTTTTTTCGACGATCGTAGAAGCTGTGGGTGGTAAAGCAACGGTTATTGCGGGGACGGGGACGAATAACACCAAAGCGACGGTGGAGTTTACAAAAGAAGCCGAACGTACCGGGGTTGACGGGATTTTGTTGGTGTCCCCCTACTATAATAAGCCGCCACAGGAGGGGTTGTACCAGCATTTTAAAAAGGTAGCGGAAGCAACGACTTTACCGGTGATGGTTTATAATATCCCCGGAAGGACAGGGATCAATATTACGACCGCGACCATGAGCCGACTGGCGGAGATCGATAATATTGTGGCTTTAAAAGAATCCACTGGCAATCTGGAGCAAGCGGCAGAGATGGTGCGAGTATTGCCCAAAGATTTTCTGGTCTATAGTGGGGACGACAATATGACGTTACCGATCCTTTCCGTTGGAGGCGCTGGTGTCGTCAGCGTCGCTTCTCATCTGGTGGGGCGGAGAATGAAAACCATGATCGAGGCTTATAAAGCCGGGGAGGTTGTTGAAGCGACCAAGCTTCATCAGGAGTTACTTCCGCTCTTTAGAGTGCTGTTTATTACGGCCAACCCCATTATGGTTAAAGCCGCCCTTAATATGCTGGGGCTCCCGGTGGGAACGACCAGGCTGCCGTTGGTGGGACCGCAACCGGATGAGTTGGATAAGCTCAAGGAAACGCTCCAACAGTTAGGCTTGAGATAAACAGCGACGAGACGAGAAAAAAACGGGTTTAACACCCGTTTTTTTTCTATTCATTTCCCGCTGTAATTCTGATAGAATAAAGGAAAAGCCTTGTGGAGAGAGCATTGTAAAATGAAGAACAAAAAGAAGTTACCGATTATTGTGGTCTTCCTCCTGATCATAACTGTTTTTCCCCCCGGAAACCTGACGACGGCTCCTGGGCAAAAAAGTATCGCCATCAACTTGGCCGCCAATCCTTTATCTTACGATCCTTTGTTTGCCATGGTTGATGCAGAAAAGATTCTCTTGGCTAATCTGCATGAAGGTTTGGTCGTTTGGGATAACGGGGTTTTAACTCCTGGGGTGGCGGCGAAATGGTATATCTCCGCCGATGCAAAAACTTATACTTTTCATCTGAAGGAAGCGTTCTGGTCCAATGGAGACCAGCTGACGGCGGCTGATTTCGAGTTATCTTGGAAACGGATCATCGCTTCGGAGAACCCCTCTTCTGCCCGGACGCTGCTGGACGTGATCAAAAACGCCAAACCCTTTCGGGAGGGGAAACTGAGCGATCCGGAGGAGATCGGCATCAAGGCCCTGGATAAACGCGTTCTTCAAATCGTGTTGGAGGAGCCATGCAGCTATTTCTTGAGCCTCTTAACGTTCCCGGCCTTCCTTCCCGTTCATAATAAATACCTGGAGGAGCAGGATATAAATTTTGCCCCCGGTTTCTGTAGTAACGGCCCCTTCCGCATCGGTGAACTGGAGGGGGGAAGCCATGCGGTGCTGGTGGCAAACGAACATTACCGCGGTGAAAGGGGAAACATTGGTGAGATCAAAGTAACATTTTTGCCGCCAAAAACCGGAGTTACGCTGTTTGGCGCCGGGATGTTCGATTTATTGGAAGATCCGCCCTTTTCCATGTTCGGTGACCACATTGACCGTTTGGTGCAGGTGCCGACAATGGGGACCGGCTTTCTTTACTTGAATACCCGACGGCCCCCTCTAAATAATCCGCTTTTCTGCAAAGCCCTTTCCGCCGCGATCAACCGCGATATCCTCGTGGCTAAGATCCTGGGCTACGCGGGGATACCGGCTACGGGGCTGATCCCTCCGGGCATGGCTGATAGTAAAAGCGGCAGTGATTTCCGGCAAACCGGTGGTGATCTGATTGGGCCGGCCGATGGCAAAAAGTGTCTAGAACTTCTGTACGAAGCGGGCTATCCCAACGAGGACGGATACCCGGTGATGGAAATTCTGGCGGTGGACAGCCTGATTCCCCTGGAGATGGCGAAGACTGTTGCTGAGATGTGGGAGATCAATTTGGGTTTAAAAACGGAAGTCAAGGCCGTCCGTTACGATGAATTTTTGGCGATGGCGGCCGACAAACGCTTTTATACGGCGCGGCAAGGGTGGACTGGTGATTATCCGGACCCAATGACATTTTTCCAACTTTTCCACTCCGAAGCAGAGGAGAATTTCTCCGGTTACCAAAATCCCGAATACGACTACTGGCTTTCCATTGCCCGCCAGACCATGGACAGTATCAGCCGGTATAAAATCTATCATCGTATGGAAGAACGGCTCCTCTCCGATTTACCGGTTATTCCTTTATATTTTAGCGTCAAACCTTATCTGGTTTCTAGTAAATTGACGGGAGTTAATTATACGCCCCAAGGCTACCCGCTTTTTAAAAAAGCATGGAAAATGGATTAAAAAGCAAAGGCTGACATAATGTTTCTGTCCACCGGGAAAAGGATTTATTTGTGGGGTAGCGAAAACAGACTCTAGAGGACTGCAACCCTAAGGACTATGGAGCGAGGGTTGTATATAATCTGTCCAATTGTTGAAAGGGAAAGGGTAGCGAGCTTTATGCAGGTAAATAAGCTATATATAGTGGCAATGGCCTTGGTTTTCATTCTCTTGGCCGGAATTGGTACCCCGGCGTTGGCGACGGCCCCTCGGGAAGTGGAGATCGAAGCCCAGCTGGTCGAGTTTGACCCGGATTCCCGGGTTTATCGGGCCAGCGGGGGTGTGATTTTAACAAGTGGCGACTTTCGGATGCAAGCGGAGACCGTCCTTTATAACCAAGAGACGGAGGTCATCACGGCGGAGCAAGGGGTTAAGTTGCAGACGGCCACCGGCAACTGGGAAGGAGAGAGCCTTGTCTATTCTTTCCGTACGGAGGAGGGCACGTTGACCGCTTTCCGCGGTGCGATGGGCTCGTCTTTTTATACCGGGGAAACAGGGGAGCTGCGGGGGGAAGAGATCCTCGTGCGAGGAGGATCCTTTACCCGCTGTGAGCTTACGTCCCCGTGTGTTAAGATTAAAGCGCGACGGGTTCGGTTGGTTGATGATCGGGTCCAGGTGGGCGGGGGCTGGTTGTACTTGAAGAATTTCCCGGTGCTCCCACTGCCGCCGGTGATTTTCACCCCCGACCACTTTGAAAACTGGCCCCAGTTGGAGATTGGGGCTAATAGTACCCGTGGTTTTTATGTGATTGGCCGGGTGACACACCAAGTTAACAAACAGGTCACGCTGAACTACAGCGGGGGAGTTGGAACTAACCAGTGGTGGAATGTCCAAAGTGGAATGCGTTGGAATGTACTCCCCGGTTTGGTCCTCAATTCGACGTTGACTTGGGAGGAGTACCTTCGGGGGAACGCCAGCCTGACTTATAATTTGTCGCCGGTCCAGTTTAGGGCGTCTGTAAAGCGCAATTGGTCCGAATTGGTCTCTGGTGAGCAAACCTTTTCGGTCATGAGGCCGTTAACGAAAAAGAGCAACTTGGAACTCAGCTACACTTCCAGTTTTGATGAGAAGACCAAGGGTGAACTGCGCCGGGCGGATTATGGTCTGCGTTTGACGGGGCGTTGGCTTCCGGGCTTTACTCTAGGTGCAGGCCTCTTTTATGGGGAGGGTGACCTGAAAAGTGATAGTCTGAATGGCTGGCATCTGCGGACAACTTGGTCGGGCGGGGTTAACATCGCCCGCACGTGGCGGATCCAGGTTGCCGGTGAAACCCGGTGGCAAACGGGGATTGAACCGCTTTGGGTGGATAACCAAGTTAAATTGGTTAAAGACCTCCACTGCTTCCAGGTGGATCTGGGCTACGATCTGCTGGACGAAAGTGTCAATTTTAATTTCATGTTCAAGTGGTAGGGAGTTGCTTGTTAAGTTAGCTAAGAATACCTTTCAGCTCTACGCTTGGAAAAAGTCTGCAGAGGCGATTTTTACTTCAAGGAACACGTGACAAGGAACAAGAAACGAGAAGGGGTTAACACATAAAATAAACCTCCTAAACGTAAACTACGAAGAGAGGAATTACCTTTGGAGGTTTTAATGTGGAAAACCCCTTAAATGATCTGACCGGTGCGGAATGGCTTTACTGGACGAACTCCCTCTATCCGACGAACTTTCCACCGGACCTCACCCACCCGCTGCGGAAGAAACACGGGGCGATCAAGCCTCCGGAACTGATGGCCGAGATCATCTCCTTTTTTACGAAAGAAGGCGAACTGGTTCTTGATCCCTTCGCCGGTGTTGGAAGCACCTTGCTCGGGGCCGAACTGGTGAAGCGAAGGGCAGTCGGTATTGAGTTAAACGCCAATTGGATCCGGGTTTATCAGGAAATCATGGCGACTTTCCGCGTCGGCCAGGAAGGGTTTGTCCGGGGAAAAGCAGGACGGGCAATCAAGAGTTTTATGATGAACGGTGATTGCCTAGAGGAATTAAAGAAGTTCCCGGCGGATCAGGTGGCGGCGATTATTACCGATCCACCCTATGGGTGTGGCCACCGGGTAACATTTACCCGGGAAACCAATTTTGCCATGTTTAACCCGGGTGAAGAGAAGGATTTTGGTAATACCCCCAGTTTTACCGTGTACCTTAATAAGATGGCGGCTTTTGCCCGCGAGGCCTTCCGGATCCTGATGCCCCGTCGTTATTTGGTTATCCTGATCGGTGATCGTTACCAGAATGGAGAGTATTATCCCTTAAGTACTAAAGTGGCTGAAGTAATGCAGCAAGCGGGTTTCAAATGGAAGGGGATGCGGATTTGGTGGAATCAAGCCACCCAAAGACCATTACGTCCCTATGCGATCAAGCGTTGTTATGTACCGAATATTACCCACCAGAACATTCTCATTTTCCGCAAAGGGTGAATATGAACAGCTAAAGTAAAGGTACAGCGCGCGAAATTAGGGTGAGCGGCTAGTTTAGAATGGGCTTTGTATAAGTTAGGGTTGAAATCCTGTATAATTATGATATAATCTAAATGTAAAGAGGATACTTGCAATGACCTCGATAGGTGGTGAAGACATGGTTTTTCATCTATCTAGAGAAGAGGTCCTGAAAATCTGCAAGGAATGTAGTAATTATAGCGAGTCGGATGACACATGTCGATCGGGCAATGAATCCCCCCGGACCTTGAACCTGGTACGGACCTGCCAAAAGTGGGATGCACATTATGGTGGTAAATGTTTATTCCGTGGATAGCCCAGATCGGGCTGCTTTTTTCTCTGACAAAATTCATATGGGCCTGTAGCTCAGCTGGGAGAGCGCTGCGTTCGCATCGCAGAGGTCAAGGGTTCGAATCCCTCCAGGTCCACCAAATTTATGCACAATCCGCCATTTTTTAATGGCGGTTTTTTTATGCTTGGCGAGGGAGTGCGGATCGATGGAAGCGGTTTGCAGGATGCGGGTTTTTTATGGAGAACCTAATAGGGCGAAGAGATGCGACTGTTAATGGAAATAGGCGGGGTTGGTAAAGGAGAAGTGGTCAAATGAAGCTACCCGAAGAGTTTAGACAAAAAATGCAGCACCTGATGGATCAGGAAGAATATGAAACTTTTATGCGTGAGTTAAAACGGAAAGTCATGATTCAGAGTTTACGGGTGAACACCAAGAAAATTTCGGTTGCGGAGTTTCTTCGGATCTTCCCTTATGAGTTAACACCGGTCCCCTGGTGCGCGGAGGGTTTTTATCTCCCCAAGGGATTTAAAGCTTCCATGCACCCTTATTATTACGCGGGCCTTTATTACCTCCAGGATCCCAGCGCGATGCTGCCGGTGGTTGCTTTGGCACCGCAGTCGGGGGAACGGATTTTGGATCTTTGCTCGGCACCGGGCGGAAAAGCAACCCAGATTGGCGCGGCCACTGCTGACCAGAGTTTTGTGGTAATGAATGATATTAACCCGAAACGAACGAAAGCTCTCCTGAAGAACGTGGAGAATTTTGGGTTGAAAAATTTTGTGGTGACCAATAATCAACCCCAGGAATTGGCGGCGGTGTTTCCTAACTATTTTGACCGGGTCCTCGTCGATGCACCCTGTTCAGGGGAAGGCATGTTCCGGCGGGAGCCGCGTTTGATGATCGCTTGGCGCCGGGACTTTCACCCGAAGGTCTGCACCCCCATTCAGGCGGAACTGTTGAACTATGCCGCCCAGATGGTTGCTCCCGGTGGGCGACTGGTCTATTCCACTTGTACCTTTTCGCCGGAGGAGAATGAGTTACAAGTGAAGAACTTTCTAGCGCGGCACCCCAATTTTTATTTGCACGAAATTGACCTGGAAGGAGTCAGTCCGGGCCGGGCAATGTGGGCGGGGGATCCGCAGTTGGAAAAGGTCGGGCGGATTTGGCCCCATCTGTCCCGCGGGGAAGGACAGTTTGCAGCGATTTTGGTGAAAACGACTGCTGGCACCAGGGGTGACAACGCCGCTTTTGTTCATTCGGAACCGACGGCCACTAGTCTTGAGCCCTTTTGGGAGTTCTGTACGGAAGTGGGGATTACGCCGCCCCCGGGACGTTTTTTCCAAAAAGACGATGACCTTCTGCTCCTACCGGCCGAGTTGCCAGAACTAAGCGGCTTGAATGTGGTCCGGCTCGGTCTGTTTTTAGGCGAATTGCGCTACGGCCAATTCCTTCCTGCCCATCCGCTGGCGTTGGCGTTGGAGCGGCAGCAAGCAAAGCGGCAGATTGAACTCCCAGCGAGTAGTACAGAGGTGCTTAAATACTTGAAGGGCGATACTTTGCTGGCGACGGAGACGACTCCGGCCGGCAATGGTTGGATTCTGGTGACGACAGATGGGTTTCCGCTTGGGTGGGCAAAGCGCGTGGGGAATCTGGTAAAAAACTACTATCCTCCAGCTTGGCGGATAAAGTAAATTTCAAAATTAGGAGTAGGGAAATGGGGAAACGGCAACGGCTTGATAAAATTCTATCCCATGCTGGTTTTGGGTCGCGGCGGGAAGTAAAAATCCTTCTTCGTGCCCGGCGGGTGTTGGTTAACGGAGAAGTAGTAACCAGTGGTGAGCGCGGAATCGACTTGGAGCAAGATTTGGTGCTCGTTGATGGGCAGCCCGTTCAATACCGGGAATTTATTTATCTGATGCTCAACAAACCGGCCGGCTACGTGACCGCGACGAAGGACCGGTACGCCCCCACCGTTTTGGATCTGATACCGGAGGAATGGCGGGTGCGGCGGCTGGCACCGGTTGGAAGGTTGGATAAAGATACGGAAGGCCTTTTACTTTTAACCAATGATGGAGCTTTAGCCCACCATCTTTTGGCACCTGCTTCGCGGATTCCCAAGACCTACTTGGTCCGGGTAGACAAACCGGTAACGCCGGAAGAACTAAAAACCTTGGTGGACGGGGTGGTTTTAGATGATGGATACCGGACCCTGCCCGCGCAGGCAACCCTGGTAAACGGGCTAAATTTGGAGTTAGAATTAACGCTCTATGAAGGGAAATTTCATCAAGTGAAAAGGATGCTCAGAGCCGTAGGAAAACAGGTCACCTACCTTCAGCGAAGATCAATGGGCCCTTTAGCGCTTGATCCGGGATTGGCCTTGGGTGCCTGTCGGGAATTAACCATAGATGAGATTAGGCGTTTAAAGGCTACTGACCAAAGGAATGCTCCAAGGGGCGTGTAAAATGGGGGAATATCACGAGGGCGAAAAATCTGCTATAATAAGATAAAATAGCGCAGATAAGTAAAGAAAAAGCAGTTAATAGAATGTGGTGTAATATGATGAAACAGAACAAAACCTTTCATTATGGTGAATTTATTAAAAAAATCCTGGTCGGATTGTTGCTAGGGATCGCGTGGATTACGCCCGGACTTAGTGCCGGGGTGATTACTGCTGCCGCCGGACTCTATGAACCGATTGTCCATGCCATTGTTAATTTTCCGAAAGAGTACCAAAAAAGTATCCGCCTCCTTTTTCCCATTGGCCTTGGTGTTGGTTGCGGGATTTTGCTTTTCAGTCGAGTGATGCAAGAATTGCTCGTCATCGCCAAATTCCCGGTCCTTTATTTGTTTCTTGGGCTCGTAGCGGGCAGTACTCCAGCCTTATTTAAAGAAGCGAACCAGGGTGGTTTCCGTAAACGCTTTATCGGGGCGGCCCTTTTGGCTTTCGGTGTTGTAATGGTCACCGGGCAACTTATCCCCGGGGTTACCGAAACCGGCGGCTCTGAGCTGAATGCCTTTACGGCGCTCCTGTGTGGTGCTGTTGTAGCGTTTGGTTCGATCATTCCTGGGATCAGCTCGTCTTTGATCTTGATGTACCTTGGCTTTTATGAGCAGTTTCTAGCGGCCGTCGCCGGTCTCAATCTGCGGCTTTTAGTTTTAATGGGGGTAGGGTTTGGGCTGATTGCTTTGCTCCTGTTGAATTTGGTCGATTATCTTTTCCGTAGATACCGTGGTATTGCCTACCATGGGGTACTCGGCGTCTTGTTCGGTTCGATGGTGCTGATCTTTCCCGGATTTCGTCCGGGAATGGCTTTGGTCTTAGATTTAGTATACTTTTTAGCCGGTGCGGCCCTTAGTTTTGGCACGATGCATTTATCGGCGCGATAAATAAAAAACTCCTTCACAATCGTGAAGGAGTTTTGCTTATTCCGCCTTAATAACGATTTCTTCGTTGGGCGTAGCAGTCACGGCAATAAACTGGACGGTCACCGCTGGGTTGGAACGGGACCTGAGTCGTAGAGCCGCAATCGGCACAGACGGCATCATGCATTTCCCGTGGAGCACGGGAGCTAAAGCGTGAACCGTTGTTTCTCTGTTTACGCTCCGCCCGGCATTGGGCACAACGGCCCGGTTCGTTGGTGAACCCTTTCTCGGCAAAGAACTCTTGTTCAGAGGCCGAAAAGATGAACTCATTGCCGCAATCGCGACAGACTAGGGTTTTGTCTTGGAACATTAAATTGGAATCCTCCTCATTTTTATTGCCCGGAACGGTTTAGGAAAAACGCTTAATTTCCCTGACTTGGAGCAACGAAAAATGAGAAGGGAAATAATGCAATCACTAAACTTTCACGTGCGCATCTGTAGTATAACACCAATGGGCATAAAAGTAAAGTAGGAACTGGTCACATAAGACAAACCGGCGGCAACTAGCAATAGGGGGAAGTGTGGTTAGGATCGACTTCTTCCCGGTATTTGGCGACCAGCAACTGCATATCCTGCCAAACGTCGGCTTTTCGACGGGGGTCCCTCAGGAGGGCCGCCGGGTGGAAGGTGGGCATGTAGTAGATGCCGTCTCGCTCCTGCCATTTTCCCCTTAAACGCGTAATGCCCTGCGGTGTTTTGAGGACCGCCTGAAGGGCGGTGGCCCCCAGCAGAAGGACGATTTTCGGTTTTAAGATTTTGATCTGTGCTTCTAAATGGGGGAGGCAGGCCGCACACTCCTGGGCGGTGGGAACCCGGTTGGACGGCGGTCGGCATTTTACGACGTTGGCGATATAGGCATTTACCTGGCGGTCAAAACCACCAGCGGCCAGTATTTTATCGAGCAACTGACCGGCGGCTCCGACAAACGGACGGCCTTGGCGGTCTTCCTCCGCACCGGGGCCTTCGCCGATGACTAAGAGGCCGGGGCGGCCTTCGCCGAAGACGACCTGCTGACAACCGTCCCTTAACCGGCAACGCCGGCAAGTAAGCACTCCTTGTTTTAGGATTTCGAGTTCAGCTAAGATTGTTTGGGACATGAAAACACCCCCGGAAGGTTCTTATCCTTTTAGTTCTTTCATTCCTTTTATTTCCGCAGCGGGGGATGGAAACCCTCTTCTTCTGTTTCTTTTCTTTCTTCTGGTTTTATGGTAATCTTTTGTTGTTGAGTTTTTTTCAGGTTAATTTAGGTGGAGGGATCAATATGGTTAGTACAGACCAGGTTCCAGTTAAAGTAGGAGACGAAATAACGGTAGATATTAACGGCTATGCGACGCAGGGTGAAGGGGTCGGGCGCCATGAAGGCTTTACCATTTTTGTACCAGATTGCTTGGATGGCGAGAAGGTACTGACCAGGATCGAGTTGGTGAAGAAGAATTACGCCCGTGGTAAGCTACTACGGGTGCTGGAGAAGTCACCCCAGCGGATTGCACCGGGTTGCGGTATCTACGGCCAATGTGGCGGTTGTCAGCTCCTTCACATGAAATATTCTGGGCAATTGGAGTTCAAACGACGCCGGGTGATTGAGGTGATGGAACGCCTTGGCGGCTTTAAAGATGTCACTGTTCATCCGGTGATCGGTATGGATAGTCCATGGGAGTACCGGAACAAGGTACAGTATCCCTTTGCCGTAAACGAACAGGGGAAAGTGGTCATTGGTTGCTACCAGAAGGGAACCCATAATGTGGTCGATACGCGGGAATGCCTCATTCAGCACGAATTAAACAGCCGCATTATGAACCGCGTTCGCGAACTGGTCCAAGGAATGGGTATCTCGATTTACAACGAAAAAACCGGCCAGGGGCTGCTCCGCTATGTCCTGGTCAAAAACGGCTTTGGATCGGGAGAAGCAATGGTGGTCTTGGTTACCAATGGACCGGAGTTTCCCGAGGGAAAAGAACTGGCGAAATTACTAGCGGCTGATTTTCCGGCCCTGAAAAGTGTCGTCCAGAACATCAACACCAGCAGTGGTAATGTGGTTTTGGGTGAGAAGAACAAGGTATTATACGGAGCCGACGGGATCATTGACCGCCTGGGGGAACTGGAATTTAAGATCTCGGCCACTTCTTTTTTCCAGGTAAACCCGGCCCAAACCGAAATCTTATACGCAAAGGCCTTGGAATATGCAAATCTAACCGGGAGCGAACGGGTCCTTGATGCCTACTGTGGTGTCGGCACCCTCACCTTATTTATGGCTAGTAAAGCGAAGGAAGTCTACGGAATAGAAGTGATTCCCGAAGCGATCGAGGATGCCAAGGAGAATGCCATCCGGAACAATGCGGATAACGTGGTCTTTGTTATGGGCGCGACCGAAGACGTCCTGCCGAAACTGGTCAGTATCGGGATCGACTTTGATGTGGCCGTGGTTGATCCACCGCGCAGTGGTTGCGAAGAGCGGGTCCTCCAGACCTTTGCTAAGCTAGAGGTTCCCCGGATCGTCTATGTCAGTTGTAATCCGAGTACGCTGGCGCGCGACCTGAAGTTTTTGGCCAACCGGGGTTATGAAGTGAAGGAGATCCAACCGGTGGACATGTTCCCCCATACTTACCATGTTGAGTGCGTGACATTGATGTCAAGAGTGGAGAAATAAGAGTGTTCAAAATACTCATAAATAAAGGGTTTCCAGACATTGAGCGTTTCTCGTGGCTGATTGGCCAGAGGTTCTCTTATCGGGAAACCCTTATTTTTATTGTTTGCGGTAACATATCAACTGCCTTGAAAGTGATAGGGTTGAGTTGATAGGTTAGATATATTAAC
>DUQQ01000088.1 GCA_012837705.1 Hydrogenispora sp. | reverse complement strand
GCTTTTTTCAAATTACCGGCGGCGATCTCGGTGATGGAATCAAAGACCGCATTGGTGAAGGCAGCGATCTGTTTCGCCTTGTCGATGAAGAACTTGATGGTACTGCCGATGGTCATGATCGCTTGGACAATAGCACCCACCGGGTTGAACATGGCGATCAGTTTTTGCACGCCTTTGACAATGATTGTGTTCCGGGCCCATTCAATCACTGAATCAAAGAAGCGCGCTTTCAAGTCGCCCAGAAATTCTACAGCCATTTCATAAAGGGCGATTGGTCCTTTGGTGATGAACTCTGCGACTACGGCCACAGTCTTTTCCACCTGAGCGATGACTTTTTCCGCTGTTGGTCCTAGTAGTTTAATGACCCTGGTTTTAATCGTCTGCCAAGTAACGCCGAGGATCTGGGCGATTAAACTAAAGATGCCAGCCAGATCAAGCTTGGCCGGAAAAGTAATCCCGGCGCTACTTAGCGCCCCAAATAACCAGCCAGCCAAGCCCGCCTGGAGGTAGGTCCCAAACTTCTGCAGAAAGTTTTGCAGACCGCCATGGATTGCTTGGAGCAAGTTACTTAAGAAGCCAACGGGGTCGGTGATGATCCGCTGTAGGACGCCTTTGCCTTTATTGAGGATCGCCCTGACCTTCTCCACCGGAACCTTAGCGAGGGCTAAGGCGCCTTCAAAGGTAAACTCCATCAGTTTCGGTCCGACGTTACCGAGAAAGCTGATGATCCGGTTGATTGTGGGGGTAAAGATCTCCTTGATCTTTTCAAAAGTCGCTTCCGGGGTGAAAAGCGCACTACCGACACTCGCCGCCTTACTGGCCAAATCCTTGACCCCTTCGGCGATGTTGGCAAACCAGCCTTTCTTTTTAGGTTCAGATTCTTTTTCCGGGGTTTGCGGCCCGACAATGGCCGTCCAGGCCTGATCAAACAGGTCTTTAATTACGGCGAAAGTGATTCCTAGCTTTTCGATCTCTGCCTTCAACCAGGCGACTGCTCTTGTGATCACACCGGCCTTTTCCAAATTTTCAAAGAGGAGAGCGCCACCGGGAAGCAGTCCGGCTACGGCTTTAGCCCAAGACAGACCATCTCCATTTACGGCCTGACCAGTTAGGGGGTCGCGCCCAATAGCCAGAGCCAGAAGGTCATAACCGGGAATGTTCCGGATCAGTTTACTGACTTGTTCCAAGAACCAGTTGGATTCGGAATCAGTCTCAGCCTCCAGCATAGCATAAAAAAAAACCCCATCTGCAAGTGGGGGAGAAATTATAACGTTATGAAACTGATTTCAACTTACCAAAAACACATTCTTTGTCAATACCATATTACCACATTTTTTCGGCCCTGGCGTATCCACTTTGTATCGATTTTGTACCGCTCTTGCGCCAGAAGATTCTAACTCAAATCGACTTCTCTAAAGGAATAACCCAGCCTCCCGGGACTAGCCACATACTTGCCTGATGCTTCAACCGACAAAGTGTAACTTAAATAGGAGATTAGCCTGGATTGTTTAGTTCTGTGTTACATTTAATACACATTAGTTTATTTTTTACAATACGCCACCCATATTGTTTATAATCTATCTTTTTGCCACAATTAGCACATTTATTTGGCCATCCATTTTTTCGCCACTTAGCTAGCACTTCCAACGAAATACCAAATCCAATAGCTGTCCATTCATAATTATTTAAGCACATCTCATCTTGTGGATATAAATCTATCTGGTCGCAATGAAATTTATTAATCACTTCATCCATGATCTGTTCAGCATCTTGGATACTAATATCCCCGCTAATTATTTTGTTAAGAATATCAATCAAATTTCTATCTTCCTTCCTTTCACTGCAGGTTTATACATTTTGCCTGTTATTGGATCCATAGATCCTAAATGCCTCCCTCTATTATCGTATACTTCTATATCATTATGAGTGTTATCCCACTCAAAGTAACGTTGATATTTACCAGTTCCTATTGTTTTTCTATCTTTTCCTTTAACATTACTAAGACTTCTCCATACTGGACTTTCTTGTTTTTTAACATTAAATCTACGTTTATTAGCCTGTATTCCATTCTCAAACTCATCATTTATTTTTCCTTCTAGTTTCTTCTCGCCCTTCTTAATCCTCCCGGGACTAGCCACATACTCATAGTCCCAAGAATCCCCACCATCTATTACAGTCAGGGACTTAAAGACTGGATGGGCTCGTTTAACGGTGACCGCTACCTTTTCCGCATCGTCGCGGGATATCTTGTTATTCTCAAGATATTTTTGTTCTTCCTGGTCGATAGCAGCAAGACCGTGGGAAACCTTCTCTGTTTTCTCTGGCGATTCTTTTTCCTCAGTAGTCGCGGGTTCCTCTTTCCGGCCCATCAAAGCCCGGGCCTTATCGGCCACAAAGCCGACTACTTTTTCTACGGCCTTATCAATGGGCTGACGAAGTTTTTTGATGACGTCTTTGATCTTCTCCGCGATTCCACCAATTCCTGCCAGATTTGCCATAAAACCAATGGTGACCGGAAGAGCTTTCGCGAGGGAGTTTTCCACTGCAACAATGGCCTTTTTTAAATTACCGGCGGTGATCTCTATGATAGAATCGAAGACGGTAATACCATACTGGGGTATTAAAAATTTGGAAGATCAGCTGAGTAGCCTACGGAGATGGGGAAGGGGAGAGGAGTTGACCGGCTAAAAAGTATTGGAGGAGCAATTTACAGTGAGATAGAAAGATATCTTTAGAGTAAATTAACTATTTAAAATAAGGAAGACCCGGATTTAGCGGGTCTTCCTTCATTATTAGTTAATGGGGTTAGGTTTTAACATATATAGTGTTCAATGCCGCATTTTTTTAACAGTATAGAATTCCTTGAAATCCACTCATTAGAAGTATGTGGGCTTTATAATTTACTTTTTTTAAATTTTCAACGCTTTCATCTCCACCTAAACTTAATAATGGTTCATATCCAAAACATTCATTATATCCGGGCTCTCCATACTTCTCTACAGCTTCAAAATAGGGATTCCATTTCCAATATCTTTCTTGGCAAAAATCATCAAAAAAATAATCCCAATCAATTCTTTTATCAGTCCAAACCACCTTTATTCGCTGATGACGATAGTCCAGTATCGTAAGACTTCCTCTACTATTACAGGTAATAATATCTCCCATTCCGGTAACAAAAACGGGGATATCATCCCACGGCATTATATATGTCTCTTCTAGTAATTCCTGCAGATCATCTGGATTAATTATCTTTAAATACCCCTTAAACGTACTGCCAAAACCGTATTTTTCCCAGATCTCGATTACATCTTCTCCTAGCTTATCCTTGTACTTGTTAATTATTTCTCTTGGGACCTTTTTGTATAGCTTAAAATCTTTAAATACTTTTTCCATATACTCTTTATTGTTAAGCATCCTAAACCACCTCACATGATAATTTGACGTTTAAATAAGTCTTATCTAAGTCTTCTTTAGATAATTTTTTATCTGTAATATAGTCATTCACTGCATTTTCCAGAACAATCGCTCTTGTTTTCCACTGCGCCCCGATTGATGAATTTACTCTTTTATCACCCAAGCCAGTTATATTTTCCGGATCACCTCCAGCGATTTGGTCAGGCTCATGTAAAACAGCCTGAGTTTTAATCCATGCATTAGCTCTTTCTTTTGCTTCATCAGATTTTAGGCCTTGTTCCTTGAATTCTCTTATTTTTCTTTCCAATGTCTCCTCTCTAATTGACTGCTGTCTGGTACTTCCTTTTGGATCTCTACCACTAGGTTGAATCTTACCCGCTAGTTTCTGCTCTTCAAGTCTTGAGATATAAGTTGTCCGGTTTGTAAGAAATTTTTCAATTGTTAGCCGGTTCAAACCTACCTCTTGTCCTTTAACCTGTCTTTTATATTCTTCTAACAAACCGGCTTTGATGAACTTTTGTTTTATTTTAAAGGGAGGAACATTAATGACTCTATCCATTCGTTTGGGTGTTGAGCTTTTTGATTCCGTCTTAACTTTAAACCCTTCATGCTTACCTTTACTTGCCACATACTCAAACACCCAACGTCCACTGTGTTCAACCGGGGTAATTGACTTAAATACCGGGTAAGCTTGTTTAACCCGGTGCGCCGCATTAGTTGCTTCCTCATAAGTCAGGGCGCCATCATGATCTTGATCTTGCTTCTTTTGCTCACCATCCAGTGCTGCTAATCCGGCACTAACCTGTGCGTCGTGTT
>DUQQ01000015.1 GCA_012837705.1 Hydrogenispora sp. | reverse complement strand
GTTCAGGTGTTTTTTATATTTTAGAAAGGTGAGTGACTTATCAATGATCTATGCGGACAAAGAAAAAAACGAAAACCAGTATGTCTCGGTTAACAGCATTGCGCGTGGACGCATCCTCCAGCGCAAAGAAGTACTCCATGGCATCAACTTCGGCCCTCCCTCTCCTGCCCAGCGGCTATCCAACCAAAGTCGGGCTCCATCAATCGAAGAAACTGAGGTTGAACGCCTGAAGGACGAAAAAGACTTGGCCGCCGAAGAAATTCAGGCTAAAACGATGACGGCGTCTTCTTCTAGTGTAAACCAGCCGACCGGTACAGCTTCGCGCCCAGAGCCCATAACTTCAAACTCGCTACCAAGCGGGGGAGAACCAATCCCGGAAGACTTACGGCCAAAGATGGAAGCAGTGATCGGTGGTGACTTTACCGCCGTCCGTCTTCACCACGACACCCAGGCGGCAACGGTCGCTGAACGCCTGGGGGCGAAAGCCTTCACCCATAAAACCGACATCTACTTCAACCAAGGCCAGTACCAACCGGAGACCAAGGCCGGCGAACAACTGCTCGCCCACGAACTCACCCATGTCAAGCAACAAATGACCGTCCCCGGCCTGCAGGCGAAGTTGGAAGAACCGACCACAAGAGAGCGGTATGAAGACGAAGCAGACGCTGTGGCTCAGGCGGTAACAGCTTCCTCCTACCAAGCAACGGCAGCTAGTGCTGAGGCCCGGATGGGAAGTTTTTCTTCCCTCAGCACCCATCAGGGCGACGGGAGTATCCAGCTCAAAGCGAAACCAGAGGAAGAGGCTACTTCCGACGCCAACTGGCTGTTGGAGCAAGTCAGTAAACTGATCCGGAACATTCCCGGTTACTACCTTCTGGCTTTGGTCATCGGGCGCGATCCCCTGACCGGCCAAACCGTGAAAGGGGACGGTCTTGCTTGGGCAAGAGCCGCGGCGGGACTTCTGCCCGGCGGCAACCTCCTCTTTGAAAACCTGGAAAAAGCCGGGGTGATCACCAGAGCCGTTACCTGGTTGAAAGGGGAGATCGAAAAACTCGGCATCACGTTTGCCGGAATCAAAGACCTGTTTGATCAGGCCTGGACCGCCATTGTCGGACCCAAAACCCCGGAAAAAGAAGAAAAGCCGGCGGAGAAAAAATGGTATGAACGCCTGGGTGAAGGGGTCAAAGAGTTTACGAGTAAGGCCGGTAATATTATACGCGCCCTCTTTTCACCCGAAGAAGCCTTTAACAAGCTCAAGGCGATCTTTTTACCCCCCATTGAGCGGGTCATCGCCTTTCTCGGTTCCGCCAAAACGAAACTGTTGGAATTCACCTTCGAAGGGGCTTTAACTCTGGCGAAGGTCCCGGTGGAGAAGGTCCGGACGGTCCTGAACAAAGGCAAAGGCGTTCTCCAGCAGATCTTCGCCGACCCGGTCGGCTTTCTTTCTAACCTCCTGAAAGCAATCCACGGGGGACTCAATAATTTCAAAGAGAAGATCGGCACCTATCTCCAATCCGGCCTGGCCGAGTGGCTCTTTGGCGCACTCAGTAGCGCCGGGATTATTTTTCCGGCCACGCTTAATCTCTCCGGGATCTTCAGCCTGATCGCCCAGATCCTTGGTGTTACCTGGCAAGCGATTAAAGCCCGGGTCATTAAGCTGCTGGGCCCAACGGCGGAGAAAGTCATCACCCAAATAGAAAAGACGGTAACCGTAATCGTCGACTTCATCACGAAAGGGCCGATCGCCCTCTATGAAATGGCAATGGAATTTCTGGGCGACTTGAAAGCGCGTTTCTTTGATTCGGTGATTGAATGGGCCCGGAACACAATTATTGTCAAAGGCGTGCAAAAACTGATCGCCATGTTCAACCCGGTGGGGGCCATTATCCAAGCGATCATGACCATCGGCAGTACCATCAAGTTCTTCATCGACAAGGCGAAACAGATCGCTGCCTTCACCAATGCGGTCTTTGATTCCATCACCGAGATCGCCGCCGGTAATTTGAAAAAAGC
>DUQQ01000105.1 GCA_012837705.1 Hydrogenispora sp. | reverse complement strand
GTTAAAGTATCATCATTAAAGCCGTGTGAGGCGTCTGCCTCTCCCTCTTTTTCTCCACCCCAAGTAACGGCAACTTCACCCTCGTATGTAACTTCCACCGCAAACGCAGCGGTCGCTAAGGATAGAACCATAAAAGCAGTAAGCGCTAAAACTAACGCCTTTTTCAAATCAAACCCCTCCTAAGTTATTGATTCATGAAATTGCAAGTTTCGATCTTTGATATAAAAGATTTCTTGTACGTATTATGTATGTTTACTCATCTACCACCTCCTGAGTTTCGGAAACAACTGCATATGTTCCCTCCTGGGAATACATCCCGAAGATTTCGGTTTTCAACTTCGCGGATGTAATTCTCTTATTCTCCAAATTGCCTGTTATTCCTTCCGAAACGGGAAATTTTTAGTAGCAAATCTGAGCGAAAGAATACAAACGCTTTAATTATTCTATTTACTACCAATAATTCCTTCTTACTTCGCAAAAAAATTATTATGTTTATATCTTACGAATTTTCTGTCTATTCTTTTGGGCGCATCAAGGGGAAGAGAATGACATCGCGGATCGAAGGTGAATCGGTTAAAAGCATGACCATCCGGTCGATCCCGATCCCCATGCCCCCCGTCGGTGGCATCCCGTGTTCCAAAGCGACCAGAAAATCCTCATCCCAGACCATCGCTTCTTCGTTCCCTTTGGCCTTCTCCCGCGCTTGGGCCACAAACCGTTCCCGTTGGTCCAAAGGATCATTCAGTTCGGTAAAGGCGTTGGCCATCTCCCGGCCGTAGATAAACAATTCGAAGCGGTCGGTCAGATCGGGTTGGTCGGGCTTACGCTTGGCCAGCGGGGAAACCTCGATCGGATAATCAACAATAAAGGTAGGTTGGATCAGTTTCGGCTCCACAAACTCGCCGAACACTTCGTCCAGGACTTGTCCTTTGGTCTTCAGATCTTTGACATTGAGGCCGAGTTTTTTGGCGATGGCGATGGCGGTCTCGTCGTCGGTTGCTTCTTTTAACCAATCGATCCCGGTCTCCTTTTTGATTGCTTCCACCATCGACAGCCGGGGCCAGGGCGGCGTTAGGTCAATCTCGGTTCCCTGATAGGTTAGTTTGGTGGTCCCGAGGACTTCCCGGGCAACATGGGCAAAGAGCTGCTCCGCCAGGTCCATCATATCGTTGACGTCACCATAAGCCTGATAAAGTTCGATCATGGTGAACTCCGGGTTATGTTTCGTCGAGATCCCTTCGTTCCGGAAGCACTTACCAATCTCGTAAACCCGTTCCAACCCGCCGACGATCAGCCGTTTATGGTAAAGCTCCAGGGCAATCCGTAGGGTAAGGTCGAGATCAAGGGTGTTATGGTAGGTGTTAAAGGGGCGGGCATGTCCGCCGCCGGCAATCACGCTAAGGACCGGCGTTTCCACCTCAAGGAAGCCTCGCTCATCCAGATACCGGCGGATCGCCGAGATAATCCGGGTCCGTTTCATAAACGTCTCCCGTACTTCCGGGTTGGAGATCAGGTCCAGGTAGCGCTGGCGGTAACGAATATCCACGTCTTTGAGCCCGTGCCATTTCTCCGGCAACGGGCGGAGAGCTTTGGCCAACAGTTCCCACTTTTCAACCTGAACGGTAATCTGCCCCCGGTTGGTCCGGAAGACGGTGCCGGTAACGCCGATCAGGTCCCCCAGATCCAAGTCGACAAACCGTTGGTAGGATTCTTCACCTAAAACATCGATTTTGGCGTAGATCTGCATCTCGCCACTGCGGTCGGATAAATTGGCAAAAGCGGCTTTCCCGTGGCCACGTTTGGTCATCAGCCGGCCAGCAATGGTCACCGCTTGACCCTCCAGCGCGTCAAAGCCTTCCACAATCTCCTGGTTCTGGTGGGTGCGCTCAAAGCGGCGGCCAAAAGGGTCGCGCCCTTCGGCTTTAATTTTTTCCAGTTTCGCCAGGCGGTTCTCCATCTCCTCTGTCCGGACAACAGCGCCAAAAGTATTATGTTCGTCCATAATCTTACCTCCCGTATCTTATCAGCATTGCTCAAATTACCGAATAAATATATTATACACCAAAGGGAGGGGCAAACCCCTCCCTCTTCCGTGCAAAACGCCGATGTCCCGACCTTTACTTACTGATCGCTGTTACCCGGTAACGAAGGGTCCCCACTGGCGCACTGACTTCAACCTCTTCGCCGCTTTTCCGCCCAAGCAGGGCTTTCCCCACCGGTGATTCATTGGAGATCTTAAAATGGGCCGGATCCGCTTCCGTCGAACCGACGATGGTGTATTCCACTTGTTCGCCGGTTTCCAGGTCAAACAAGGAAACTTTGGAGCCGACACTCACCTGGTCGAGGGTCACGTCCTGTTCATCGATGATCCGCGCGTTACGCAGCATCTTTTCGATGGCCAGGATCCGTCCTTCGATAAAACCCTGTTCATTCTTGGCGTCTTCATACTCGGAGTTTTCGCTTATATCCCCAAACTCAAGGGCTTGTTTGATCCGTTCGGCCACTTCCCGCCGGCGCACCGTCTTTAAATGCTCCAATTCCTTTTCCAGTTTATTTAATCCTTCCAGCGTTAATATAACTTCTTTTTCCGCCATTTAGCTTATCCCCTTTTAGCTGATCAACTTCTTTTGACCAATTTATTTTCTTTTCCGACACGCGGGATTGTAAAATTCCGTAAAAAAAGGCTTCCTTAAAAACTATTAAGGAAAGACCGTTCTACTGGGAAAATGAAGAGCAAAAAGGAAGCTCGTTTTTTGTATCAACATTATAACCGAGCATAATAGCAGTGTCAAGATGAAAAAGGACTATTTTATGGAAAGATGAGTTGGCCTTAATTGAAAAAGCAACTTCCACCCTCTTAAGAATTCGGGTGGTAACTGGTCTTTAGTTCCTCCTCATAGGTGTGGAGCAAAGCCAAAAGCGCGTCCTGGTCGCTCGCTTCGTTGATCCGCTGCCGAGCCCGGGCCGCCCCCGGAAAACCCTTTAGATACCAGGTGAGGTGCTTACGCATCTCTTTGACCCCCCGTTCTTCGCCACAAAACTCGATCTGGGCCGACAGGTGGCGCCGGATCAGAGCAAAGCGTTCCGCGACGGTCGGCACTGGGGGCTGGGGGGCACCAGCCAATGCGGCCACTGTCTCCCGGACCAACCAGGGGTTCCCAAGCATGCCCCGGCCGAGCATCACCCCGTCACACCCGGTCTCTGTCCGCATCCGTAGCGCGTCTTCGGCGCTGAAGATGTCCCCGTTTCCGATCACCGGAATCCCCACGGCCGCTTTCACCTTTTTGATCACATCCCAATCGGCCTGACCACTGTAAAACTGGTCGCGAAAGCGTCCGTGGACCGCGACGGCGGCTGCCCCCGCTTCGGCGCAAAGCGCGGCTAGCTCAGGGGCGACCTCCGCACCGGGCGCCCAGCCCCGCCGCATTTTCACGGTCACGGGACAGTCGACCGCAGACACAACAGCGCGGACGATCCGGACGGCCCGCGGCAGATCAGTAAGGAGGGCTGCCCCTTCCCCGTTCTTCACGACCTTCGGAACCGGGCACCCCATATTGATGTCGATCAGGTCCACCGGGTAGGTGGCGAGAATCTCGGCCGCACGGGCCATCGTCTCCGGATCGGAGCCGAAAAGCTGGATACTGACCGGCCGCTCCCGCGGGTCGGTCGTCAGCAGTTTTAAGGTGTTCCGGTTGCCATAAACCAAAGCCTGGGCACTGACCATCTCGCCACAGACCAGTCCACACCCCTGTTCCTTCAACAGGAGGCGGAAGGGCAGATCGGTCACGCCCGCCATCGGTGCCGTAACCACCGGATTGGCCAGTTTAAGATCGCCAATCTGCAATCAAAATCCATCCTTTACGCAAATTAGTTGTTGAACGTAGCCCTTTTCGGCACTTGGGTTATTAATACCTCCCGTCCAACCTGGGCAGAATAAATAACGTTTGTAAATAAGGAAACGCCCGCAGGTAAGTGGTAACAACAGGTTAAGCTGGGAGGATAGAAATGAAATCAATCTTAACGACGGAACAGGAGTTCACTCCTCAGCTTGAATTTTTTACGGATCCGGCGGAAATTATTAAAGGAATCCACCGTCAGGAGTGGGACTCCTGGGCGGCTTTCTGCTTACGCGTTCGCGCCGCTGAGCTTTCGCTTTTCACCGGTTTCGACGACCAACTGCTGATCTACCCCCATCTCCAAGAACGCTGGCGCCAAGTCGGCCTGATCCCCTACCCCCACCAGGAAGCCACCGTTAAACGGGTCATCGGCGAGCTCCGGGGCCGGGCGATCCTCGCTGATGAAGTGGGTTTAGGAAAGACGATCGAAGCGGGGATGATCATCAAAGAATATACCCTCCGCGGCTTAGTGAAAAGGATCCTCATCCTGACCCCGGCCTCCCTTTGTCGGCAGTGGGCGGCGGAGCTCTCCCAAAAATTCGCCCTCTACCCGGTACTGGCGAAGGGTGATTTTAACTGGGAACGTTACGATCTGGTCATCGCTTCTCTGGACCTGGCGAAACAGGAGAAACACCGGAAGGTGATCGAAAACCTTTATTATGATCTATTGGTCGTCGATGAAGCCCATAAACTGAAGAACCCGGCCACCAAGAACTGGCAGTTTGTAAGTCAAATCCGCAAGAAGTTCTTCCTTTTGCTGACGGCGACACCCCTGCAGAATGATCTGAAAGAGCTCTTTAACCTCATCTCCCTCCTCCGCCCGGGACAATTAGGCAGTTACCGCCAGTTTAAACGGAATTTTGTCGCCGACAAGCGCACGGCGAAAAACCCGGATGAGTTACGTTCCCTCCTTGGCCGCGTGATGATCCGGAACAAACGGGGGCCCCAGATCAACTTACCCCCACGTAAGGTGGCGACGATGCCCCTGACCCCGTCCGTAGCCGAACAGGAATTATACCAAAAGGTGACTGCTTTTGTCAAAGAAGAATACCGTAAGGGTGAACGGGCAAACGTAAACCCATTGACGCTGATCACCCTCCAACGGGAGGTTTGTTCCAGTTCTTTCGCCGCTGCCACCACCCTCTATAATCTGGCGCAAAAAGCCGGTGAAGCCGATGCCGAAAAAATTGTCACCTTGATGGAGCTAAGCGGGCAGCTGAAGGAGAACTCCAAGATGAACCTGGTGGAAGAGATCCTCCGCCATACCGGCGAGGAGAAAGTGATCATCTTCACCGAATTTCTGGCCACCCAACGTTATATCCACGCCCGTTTAAAGCGGAACGGGATCTTATCCTTAACCTTCGACGGGTCGATGTCGGCCAGTAAAAAAGATTTCACCCTGGGCCGGTTTCGTCGCGATCCGGCTCACCGGGTCCTGATCTGTACCGAATCAGGGGGCGAAGGCGTTAATCTACAATTTTGCCGGACCATGATCAATTACGATCTCCCCTGGAACCCCATGCGTTTGGAGCAACGGATCGGACGCATACATCGCTTAGGCCAAACCCGGGAGGTCTATATCTACAACCTGGTCACCCGGGGGACGATCGAGGAGCATCTGCTCAAATTACTACTGGAAAAGGTCCGCCTCTTTGAGGTGGTCATCGGGAACATGGAGAAGATCGTAAACTTCTTTGCCAAGGAAAAATCCTTTGAGTCTCGCGTCATGGGGGCGTTGGTCGCGGCAGAAGACGAAAAAGAGCTGAGCGGGAATCTGGAGCGGTTGGGCGATGAAATCCTCGTCAGGTTAAACCAGCCGGAGCCTTTGAGTGTGGATGATCTGCTCGCGGTGCCCGCGGCAGAGAAGAGTAGCGCCGCAGCGGAGTAAGGGGAGTCCTCACTGCGGCGACTGACGCCATAAAGTGACAGATTCGAGCTGATAAAGGGGTAAATGGAGGTGAACCTGTGGCCACCCTCTCACCGGAAGAAGTCAAAGCCTTTATTATCGAAACTTTACGGGTTTCTGGTGCCAGCTACCGCCAGGTGGATGACGCGTTGCTGATGGCGGAGGTCACCGTCGAGATCCCGCCAATGTTTTTTGAACCGGCACGGTTGGAGAAACAGACGTTGAACCTGGTTTTTACGCCGGAGGAGAGCGCAAACTATCCCGGCGCTGAACTGGTCATCCCCGGAAGTTACCGGCTGAACTGGTTTCTTGACGGCTTAAAAGAACGGGGAAACTTCACCTTACAGCGTTTTAAGT
>DUQQ01000074.1 GCA_012837705.1 Hydrogenispora sp. | reverse complement strand
TTTGGGCCCGTTTTTACAATAGGATCTTGTACGTGGAAATCTAATTCTTGCAAAAAACCCATGGTGACATTTTCACGGAATAAAACTAAGGCTTTTTACTGACATTTTCATAGACTATTGACAGGCCAATAATCAGACTTGTGTAGTCATTCTGTGAAAATGTCAGGTTGAATCTAAAAAGTCCAAAGGGGATTAAAAAAACCTCACCAGGGTGGTGAGGTTCGAATTTAAAAAACCGCCGAAAAGTGGCTTCCTTTAATCAACCAATTTACCTTAGCTATTCAGCTCCTTCCGAATCTCCGGCCAGTCCGGTAAATACTTGGTCAAATAACCATAAAATCGGGCGTTATGATACCGCTCCAAGAGGTGAATCATCTCGTGGACGATAATATACTCGAGGCAACAGGGGTTCTTCTTCACCAGCTCCAAACTGAGCCAGATCCGGCGGGCTTGGATGTTACAACTCCCCCACTTTGTCTTCATCTGCCGTACATTCCATTCCTGAACCGAAACGCCAATCTCTTTTTCCCATTTTTCAATATACGGTGGGATCGCCGCCTTCAATTGCCACCGGTACCACTCCTGCAAAACCTTCTGGCGCTCATCCTTAGTACTGTTCGGCCGGACATATAGATTCATAACTCCATCGGCGCTTAATTCCACCCGTTGCCGACCGTTGGTTTCGATTACCTTTAAAACATAGGGTTTACCGAAATAAAGGTGGTTTTCCCCATTGACATATTCCAAAACCGGTTGAACTGGCCGGGCTTGGATCTTTGCTTGTTGTTTTCGGATCCAATCCACCTTAGAACGGGCAAAGAAGAGAATCGTTTCCTGTGCCATCCGGGCGGGAACGGTCATGCGAACGCTACCGGTAGGCGGATGAACCGAAAGGTAGATATGCTTAATCTTTTTGCGAATCACTTCAATCTCAAGGTCCCCAATCATCAGTTTCGCCATTATAATCACCTCTCTTCTTACCCAACAGCTGAATCCTACCGGGATTAACATGTTTTCCGCCAACTCAACCGCGGTCGCTTCGAAGTGCCGATAATTTAAAGAGAGGCCATAGCCTCTCTTCTCTTGTACATTAATGACCATTGGTTGGTCCCGTATAGCACTACCTTTTTTATTTAGGAGTTTTTCATCATTACGCTTTCGATCACTTCTGAGACCTCTTCACAGGCGTCACAGCATTTCTCCATATAATCAAGGGTCTCACGCCACGCCAAAATGCGAATGGGATCCTTCTCGTTGATAAAGAGGTTCCGCATCGCCTTGACAAACAAGGCGTCGCCCTCCTCTTCCAGCCGATTTATTTCCACAATCAACTGGTGGAGAGACTGGGATTTCCGGAAATTAGCGAACTCCGCCACTGCTTCCTTCAGCGCCTCACAACACTGCACAATAAGAGCAGCCATTTTAATGGCATCTTCATGCATCTCAGTAATGTTGAACATATAAAAGCGTAGTAAAACGTCCTCAATGGTATCGGTCACATTATCAATGGCGTCACCTAAGGCGATAATGTCTTCCCGTTCAATGGGGGTGATAAATTCCCGGGCCAGTTTCTTCACCATTGCATGCCGCCCTTTATCACCAGCATGCTCGATCTCATGCATCTCTTTCATCTTTATTTCCAGTTCTTCAACCTTGAAATCATTAATGATCTCGTTTAAAAGCACAGCCGCATCACAGGAATATTGGACTAATTCGACGAAAGTAGTAAAATAATTATCTTCTTTCTTTCTAGCCATTTACCATCTACCCCTTTCTCATCTACTCCCGACACCATTTACTTTAACAGCAAGATTTGCATCCGCTAAGACAACATCAAAAGATCCGCATAAACAATCTCGCGAGGAGAAAGCCGATCAAACCACAACCAGGGAAAGTTAGAATCCACGCCGAAACCATTTCTTTGACAATACCCCAGTTGACTGAGGACAACCGTTTAGCAGCACCAACCCCCATAATCGCCGTGGTCTTCGTATGGGTGGTACTGACCGGAATCCCGGCGACCGAAGCCACGAACAAAGAAACAACCGCGGCTAGATCAGCCGAAAACCCCTGATACTTTTCCAGCTTTACCATGTCCATCCCGACCGATTTTATAATCCGCAAACCTCCGATTGACGTCCCTAACCCCATCACCAACGAACAAAGCATCATCAACCAGATGGGAATCTGGAACTTGGTAACACCAGCTTGTCCCTGGGCTAAAAATAAGCCCAACATAAAAACCGCCATAAATTTCTGGCCATCCTGTGCCCCGTGCATAAAGGCCATCCCTGCCGCACCGGTAATCTGGGCGTTTTTAAAAAAACCAAAGGTATTGCGGCGGTCCATCCGGCAGCAAATCTTTTCAATAAGCTTCACCACCAACCACCCGGTGCCAAAACCCATTACAGTCGAAAGGGCCAGACCGTAAAGGACCTTCACCCATTCGCTGGGATTGATCCCGGCAAAACCCCCTTGAAGGGCAATGGCTGCTCCAGAAATACCGGCAATCAGGGCATGGCTTTCACTGGTTGGAATACCAAACCACCAAGCAGCGGTTGCCCAGATCACAATCGCCAACATCGCCGCACAGAGCGCAACCAGAGCTTCATGGGAATTCCCCCCAAAATCCACCATATTATAAATGGTCTGCGCCACGGTGGCATTAATCATGGTCATCACAAAGACACCCAAAAAATTAAAGACAGCGGCCATGATGATCGCCGTCCGTGGTCCCATCGCTCTGGTCGAGATACATGTCGCAATCGCATTTGGCGCATCAGTCCAACCATTTACCAGAATTACCCCGAGGGTTAAAACCGACGTTACCAAAAGCGCCGGAGTTGAGGCCAATTGTTCTAAAAATTCCAGCAGTGAAATGGTCATTCTTTCCCTCCTCTTGTCTTACCGTATCCCAACGAAATTGTCTTTTATCCTATACTTTGCTTATTTTTTTGCTTTTGCTGTAAAAGTGCGGTCACAATTTGGCAAGAAGGCCATCTGTAAGCACACCTTTTCAATTGTAAGAAAGTTCTGAGGTAAAGTAAAGTTTTTTCCAACGAAAACTCCGGAGGTCCATTGCTAATTAATCTTTTTTTAACATTAATTCAGCCTCTTTACAATCCGGCACAAAAAAAGCGCTGCTCTAGTCTGATCTATTCATTATAAAAAAAATCCGCTTGTCTTTACCAACCGAGGCGGTCGGTAAACTAACAAGCGTTGCTTAAACATTAACTATTCGCTTTCTCCACATTAAAGGGCTTCGAGTACACCGTCTTTGCCGTCACGTTCGGTAACATGCCCAGTTTCCCTGATAGGGCGCTGATTACATCGTTTGGCGCATCCATCACGATACAGATAATCGAAATCCCCCGTTGTCGGTAGGGTATCCCCAACCTACCAATAATGTATTCGTTATAATCGTGCAGAATATTGTTGAGTTTTTCCACCGCGTCATAGCTTTCAACAATGATGCTAACCGCCGCAATTCTGTTTTGCATCCGCTCTCTACCTCCCTATATTTAGAGATCCTTGCACTTTATAGCACAAGGATCTTACTTATTCATGCCCCAATACTAACTACCACTTTATTACGTATACATTATACTACACACTAATAGGGAATTTCAAGAAAGCACATGCATCAATCCGCTAGTGCCCTTTGATTTATGCACTCTGTGTTTTTAAATTAATCTATCCTCCCCCGCCGATTCTCTTGCCAAAACTACCCGCATATGGTAAATTTACTAAAAACCATCAAACTCTGGCCGAAAAATGGGGTTAAGGGGGCAAAACATTGCAGATTGTAACCTTGGGACCGAAAGGAACCTTTTCGGAAGAAGCGGCGCTGATTTATCAGAAACGGATCTCCGGTCAGACCACGCCGGAAAATATTCGGTTTTCCAATATCTTCGACTGTCTCCAAGCAGTAGAATCGTACCAAGCAGACCGGGCTGTCTTACCCGCGGAAAACATGGTGGATGGGATCATCGGTATTACTTTTGATGCCCTGATCGAGTTCCATGATTTTATCAAAGTCAATGATGAGGTCCATGTTAACATCAAGTACGTCCTGGCCGGCCAGATGGAGCAGCCGAGAAAGGTGAAGAAAATTTTTTCACACCCTTCAGCCCTCAACCAGTGCGCCCAAAACCTGGAGAACCTTTTTCCCTCCATTGTGCCAGTACCAGTCGCTTCGACGGCAGAAGCAGCCGTAAGAGCCACAGAAGAACCGGGAGTGGCCGCTTTATGCTCACCACGAACCGCCCAAGAATACGATTTGAATATTCTCTATGAAAACCTGGCTGATTATCCCAATAACGAGACCCGCTTCTTTGTCTGCGGATTAACCGATCACGCCCCAACCGGTAACGACCGGACTTTACTTGCGGTCCGCTTCGGCGAGAACCGTCCGGGCCAATTATACGGAATTACCGGTTTCTTTGCGGAAAATGGGATTGACTTGACTTTTGTCCAGTCCCGCCCGTATAAAGTACGCCCCCAAGAGTATGTGCTGCTCTTCGAGATGATCGGGCATAAATCCGATCCTGGACTAAAAAAAGCCCTCCACCAAGTCGAACAAATGGTCCGGAAGACCAACGGTTGGAAGAAAGTCCTCGGGAGTTACCCCCGCCGCAAAAAGGAGGAAAGCGGGGACAGTTAGTCGCCGAATCTTTGACCGTGCCGGTGACGACGGCATCCGCAGTGACGGCAAGACTCAACATAATCATCACAAAGTAGATAGTCGCCGCCCTCGATCCACAGCATCTTCCCGTTTACCAGGGATTCGGCCAGTTTTTTCCGGGCTTCGGCATAAATCCCTTGCACGGTCGTCCGCGCGACGTTCATTTGCTGTGCACACTCTTCCTGAGTAAGCCGTTCCAAGTCAATCAAGCGAATTGTTTCGTATTCATCTACAGTCATCTTTACATAACCATCCGGATCCGCACCACAGTCCATCGGGCCAAAACGGGTGCGTTTTGGTAGAGCACAGACGTTGCGTTTTTTTCGTGGCCTTGACAAGACAATTCACCTCGCTTACAAGCTTTTCAGGACGGCAGGTAATCTCCGCTCCAACCCCTATTCACCGGCGCTGATCGCCGCCAGACCTTCCCGGTCGACAATTTCAATTCCCCGCTGCCCTTTTAGCACGATGAGCCCTTGCTCTTGAAAGGCAGATAGTTTGCGACTCAATGTTTCCTGGCTCATCCCGAGCTGGGAAGCGAAATCACCCTTGGTCATCTCAAGGATCACTTCCCGTCTCCCCATAGTCATCCTCAATAAGGAACGCGCTAAACGCTGCTCAACCGTATTGAGATTAAGGGTCTCAATCAAATGTTCCGCCTTTTCCAAACGTTGACTCAATTCCTCCATGATCTTGAAGGCAATTGAGGGGTATTTCTTCATCAGTTCCTTTAACTTGGCCCCTTCAATCAGGCACATAGTGCATCTTTCCAGCGCTTCCCCATTATCGGTCATTGGTAAAGAACTGAAAAGGGAGAGTTCGCCCATGAACTCCCCGGGACCAACCACTCTGATCACTTGCTCCTTACCGCTTACGTTGATCCGGGAGATCTTGACGCGGCCGGTATGCAGGACATATAGCTTTCCCGCCTGCTCACCCGCCATATAAACCAGATCTCCTTTTTCATAGGTCTTCGCCGTCGTTATGGCGGCAACCTCCTGCCTCTCCTCTTTGGTTAAGCTATTAAATATGGGTACCCTTTCGATACAACAAGCATGCTCCTCATGTTGGCAATGGTCCACCACCACACCCCCCCCATAATTAATACCGTAGCCACAATGGGCTAAACTCCAAACTCCTCGCGTTGAGCTTGTTGAGAGGTCATTTTTTGTAGGGGTTAAACCGCTTCAAGCTTAAGGAGTTTGTCACCACCGAGATTGAACTGAAGGTCATGGCCGCCCCGGCAATGATGGGGTTCAAAAAGCCTAGTGCGGCAAAGGGAATCCCAAGCGTATTATAGATAAAAGCCCAGAACAAATTCTGCTTGATTTTACGCATCGTCTGCCGCGAAAGCCGAATTGCCGCCGGAATCGTCAACAAATCACCGCGCATCAGAGTGAGATCGGCCGTCTCCATCGCCACGTCGGTTCCGGTCCCGATCGCCATTCCGATATCAGCTGTAGCCAGCGCCGGCGCATCATTGATCCCGTCGCCGACCATGGCCACAATCGCTCCTTCCTTTTTGAGCTTCTCCACTTCTTCCGCCTTATGCTCCGGAAGAACCTCCGCCAAAACATGGGCGATGCCCACCTGCTGGGCGATGGCCGCTGCAGTTCTCCGGTTATCCCCGGTGATCATGTAGACCTCGATCCCCATCTGCTGCAGTTCGGCAATGGCTTCCTTCGAGTTTTCCTTTAATGTATCGGCTACAGCAATGATCGCTTCCACCTGTTTGTCGATGGCCATCAGCATCGCGGTCTTCCCTTCATCCTCCAGGTTTACCACGGCCCCTTCCGCGGCACCCAGCACGATGCCGTTTTCCGTCATCAACCTCCGGGTTCCGATGTAGATCTCCTGCTGATCCACTACGGCCCGGATCCCGTGACCAGGAATCGCTGCAAACTGGTCCGGATCGGGCAGATTACCGAACTCTGCTTTCCCCTTTTCGTAGATGGTGACCCCAAGGGGATGTTCGGAGTTTTTCTCGGCAATCGCCGCGAGCCGTAAAATCTGCTCGTTTCCAAGCGCACCTAAGGACAAGAGATCCGTTACTTCCGGTTGGCCTTTCGTGATCGTCCCGGTTTTATCCAGCACCACCGTATTCAATTTGTAGGCCATCTCCAGATACTCGCCGCCCTTGATTAAAATCCCGTTTTCAGCGCCCAACCCGGTCCCAACCATGATCGCCGTCGGTGTGGCCAAGCCGAGGGAACAGGGGCAGGCGATCACCAGAACGGAGACGGCGCTGACGATGGCCATCGCTAAATCACCAACCACCAGATACCAAAGGAAAAAGGTGAGAATTGCAATGCCAATCACCACCGGTACGAAAATCCCGGATACCTGATCGGCGATCTTTTGGATCGGGGCTTTACTCCCCTGCGCTTCCTCCACCATCTTGATGATCTGGGCCAGAACCGTATCCTTACCAACCTTGGTCGCCTCAAACTTAAAAGTGCCAAATTTATTGAGCGTGGCACCGACCACGAGATCACCGGTTTTTTTCTCCACCGGCAAACTTTCACCGGTCAACATCGACTCGTCAAGAGCCGAGTTCCCCTCTACAATTTTGCCGTCCACCGGCACCTTTTCACCCGGCCGCACCACAATAATGTCACCGACTTCCACTTCTTCAATGGGAATATCTATCTCCTGCCCATCCCTGATCACCCGGGCCGTTTTCGCCTGTAAGCCCATGAGCTTTTTGATCGCTTCAGAGGTTTTCCCCTTGGCAACGGCCTCCAAATATTTCCCAAGCAGGATCAGGGTGATAATGACGGCCGAAGTCTCAAAGTAAAGATCCTTCATCACCCCTGGTTCCGCGGGGACAAAGAAACCATTGTAGATGCTGAAGAAATAGGCCGCCGTGGTCCCCATCGCAATCAACACATCCATGTTGGGGCTTTTCGCCCGTAAGGCATAAAAAGCGTTTTTGTAGAAACGCCAACCAATAATAAACTGAATCGGCGTCGCAATGATTAATTGGAAGTATTCATCATGGAGAAACGGAAGATCAATTCCCAGCAAACTGACGATCATCGCCAGGAGGAGTGGTGCGCTAAGCACCACCGCAACCGTCAGTTCCTTCCGGAGCCGTTTGATCTCTTTTTCTCGTTCTTCCTTTTCCCGGTCCCGGCTGACTTCCGTCGCCTGGGTGGCATGGTAGCCGAGGTCTTCCACCGCTTTAATCAGATCCGCCACTTTAACCCGATTCTCGTCGTATTCCACCGTCGCTCGTTCGGTCGCCAGGTTCACCGCGGCTTTCTGTACCCCGGGAAGCTGGTTCAGCTTTTTCTCGATCCGGGCCGCACAAGCCGCGCAAGTCATCCCTTTAAGGTTAAGGACCACTTTCCCGGCGGGATCCTCTGCAATCACATTGAAACCTAGCCTTTGGATAACCTCATGTAATTGCTGCTCACTCACAAGTTGATCATTATATTCGATTGTCGCCTGTTCGATCGCGAAATTAACCGTCGCTTGTTTGACACCTTCCTGTTTATTCAGGACCTTTTCGATCCGGGCCGCACAGGAAGCACATGACATCCCGGTAATTTTAAGCGTCTTTTTCTGGTCCAAATGTATCCACCCTTTCTGCAGTCATGCAAATGTTCATGACCGTCCTTTCTGTTATCGGGTTTCTTTGGGGCGGGGGCGTTTCTCTCCGCGTCCACCATTAGTCGAAAAGATTTGTTTTAATTATACAACAAGGAGGCGTTTTTTTCTGCCATTTGTCAAAAACTTTTCATTACGATCCAGTTACTTATTTTAAAAAAAGACCCCTGCGGGTCTTTTCTTGTTTGTTCGGAGGCTTAGTCCTCTGACTTATCGTTATTGATAACTAATTTCCTTAACAATCTCTCCATCAGCGGTTATTGCCAAGGCCCGTTCGTCCCCAAAATAGATATGGGCGTAAACCCGACGTCCGCTGGGGTCAATCGTTAACCAGTGTTTTTCCCAGTGCCCGGTCCTGCCCAGTTCCGCTTCGACCGCCTCCTTAATCTGTTGGATACGGGGATTTTCCGCGAATTTTCTCTCCTCGCTGTCATTTAGACGTTGAATGTCCTCTTCTTCATACTCGACAAATTGGCGGTTCTCGATGACCAAAGGAACTTCGCTCCCAAAATAACTTTCTTGCAAATTCAACCCTCCGGTAGAGTCATGGGTGTAGTCAGCGTGGACGACTACCTTCCTCTTATATTCTCCACGTTCTCCTTAAGAGATATACCCACTACGCTTCACCCTTTCCGAATTTTCCCTTGGCTCGCACCAATCCTTTTAAATAAATCATATGATGTACATCATCTTCAAAACGGGGTGATCCTTTGTATAATATGTATCCTCCATCTTTCCATTGTCCTGAACTAAGGGATTACGGGCCGGAACCCTTTGTCATCAACATCGCGGAAGCTACCAGGCGCAATCCAAACTTTCGAACAACGCTATGGACCGGTTGCTATTTGCAGCTTACTTTAATGAGCATCAATGTCGGAGAAGATATTGGTCTGGAAATGCATCCCTTCGTGGATCAATTTATCCGCATCGAACAGGGTCAAGGCCTCGTTAAAATGGGAAGCAATAGAGAATGTCTGGATTTTCAAAGAATGGTTCACGATGACGATGTCATCCTGATTCCTGCCGGCACATGGCATAATCTAATTAACACCGGAAATATACCCCTCAAATTATACTCGATCTATGCCCCACCGGAGCATCTCCGGGGTACGGTGCATGTAACTAAACCTGAACAACATCATAATTACTGAATAAAAAATCAAAAAGGCAGCGGAATTCACCCTCAACGACAATACCTAAAACTCAGAAAGCTTTTCCGTAGTTAATAATTAAACCGCCGTTCGGTTGTTCTAAACGGCGGTCTTTTTATTTTTGGTTCCCGGGAATTAGCTTTGTTCGTAAGTAATGGTGTCAATAGTCTATGAAAATGTCAGTAAAAAGCCTTAGTTTTATTCCGTGAAAATGTCACCATGGGTTTTTTGCAAGAATTAGATTTCCACGTACAAGATCCTATTGTAAAAACGGGCCCAAAAGG
>DUQQ01000057.1 GCA_012837705.1 Hydrogenispora sp. | reverse complement strand
GCTTTGAGCAGGTTCCTCCGCTCAATGCTCATGGTTTCCGGCATCGTCAGGATGACGCGGTATCCGCGGGCCGTCGCCACCGCCGCCAGTGCAATACCAGTATTCCCACTGGTCGGTTCGATGATGACCGATTCAGACGTCAACAAGCCCTTTGCTTCAGCATCTTCGATCATCGCCTTGGCAATCCGATCCTTGACACTTCCTGCCGGATTAAAGTATTCTAGTTTGCCGATTACAGTTGCCTGAAGCCCATGCTTTTTCTCAAAGTTAACCAGTTGTAGCAGGGGTGTTCTCCCGATCAGATCCGTTATGTTCCGATAAACCTTTGACATAAGCACACACCCTTTTCATTTAATTCATATATGTATTATATGTATTATCATACTATGCATGAATGATCGTGTCAATACTTTATTTATCGTCTCCATTAATCCACGAAATTCAACTGTTTCTATTGACAGGAACTTTTTTTGACTTTATGATAAATACATACTATTTATATATGAAATGAGTGATACCGATGCGCATCTCCGCAAAAGGCCGTTATGCTTTGGCCGCTTTAATATATATGGCCCAACGCTTTAAAAATGGTGAGTATATTGCTATACTCACCATCGCAGAGGATCTCGGCATCTCCAAAATCTACCTGGAGCAGGTGTTTTCTTTGCTGAAAAAGGCCGAACTTGTTTTTTCCGCCAAAGGGGCGCAAGGCGGCTATCAACTGGCGCGGATGCCCAAGCAGATCACAGCCCTCGACATCCTGTCTGCTGTAGAAAGTTCCTTATTCGAACAAACGAAGGATACGGTCCCGGAAAAGGCACCGGAAATTGAGAAGGCTTTGCGCCTATCCATCTTTGATCTCCTCGATCACAGGATCAGGCGAACATTACAGGAAATAAGCCTTGCCGATCTCGTCCGCGAGACGGAAAAACACCAAGAAGGCCAGGCACTGATGTTCTATATTTAGCGCCATTTCTAATAGTATGAAAGGAGTGTACACATGAAAGCGATTCAAACTGACAAGGCCCCAGCTGCCATCGGGCCCTATTCCCAGGCTATAATCTGCGGCAATCTGGTTTATACTTCAGGCCAGATCCCATTGTCTCCGGTTGACGGGACGGTCAGCGGCGAAAACATCCGCGAACAGACCACGGCGGTAATTGAAAATCTCCAAGCAGTGCTGGAGGCGGCTGGCAGCTCACTTCAGCAAGTGATCAAGACCACCTGTTTTTTATCGGATCTCCGCAATTTCGCCGCCTTCAATGAAGTCTATGCCCAGTATTTCACGAACAAGCCCGCCCGTTCCTGTGTTGAGGTCTCCCGATTACCCAAAGATGTTTTGGTCGAAATCGAGGCCATCGCCGAAGTCACCCGCTGATTAGGCCTACCAACGACCAAATAAAGGTCTTAATTTGGTCCCAGTTCCTTTTTAAGCCGCTCTAAAAAATACCGATCCAGATCCACCGCTGTGATCTGGCCAACAGTGTTTTACGCCAGGGTTATGGTCTGGCCCCCAGTTCCACCGCCCACATCCAAAATTTTTGCCTTTCATCCAAAGCGGGAATATAACTGAGGGCTTTTAAGGTCGCTTCTAAACTACCTGGCCCCTGCCGTTCGTTATCCTTATGGTACATAGTCACCAATTCCTCCAAATCCATTTTTGCTTCCTCCTCTCGTCATCATAAATTCATAGTTAAAATTATTGATCGTCTGTTGTCACCGTTGTCTTTATAAATATTTCCTAATCCCATCAACACCACCCATGGCTGCCGCCACCTCTTGGGTTGGGCGTGCAATGAAGGTGGTTACTGCGACGGGCATGGACTATTCGCCAAGAAAAATCGATCCTTCTATCGATTTAATTGTAATAGTATAAAATTTAGTGAAAGGATGAGCAATCCATGCTTACGGTATATCAAGCATCGTCAATTGTCTGTCAGCCTTTTTCCTGCCAACGTGACAACCTAACCATACGCGGTCATGTTTTTCGTAAAGGGTCAGGTCATCTACCTGCCATAATTGTTTGTCATGAATTCATGGCTAACCAAAGTACTGTGCGGCATTACGCGGAATTCTTGGCCAATCTTGGCTGGGCAGCCTTTACCTTTGATTTCTGTGGTGGCGGTCTGAAGAGTAGCAGCGATGGCGAACAAGTCGAAATGTCGGTTCTGACCGAAGTAGAGGATCTAATGTCCGTTATAAAATATGTGAAGCAAAGAAAAGATGTCGATACGGAACGCATTTCCCTGATGGGCTGCAGCCAGGGCGGAGTTGTTTGTGCCTTAACCGCCGCAAAGTTAAAAAGCGATATTGAACGCCTGGTCCTTTTCTATCCAGCTTTTTGTATACCTGACGATGCCCGCCGCGGCCAGATGATGTTTGCAAAGTTTGATCCAGCGAATATTCCTCCTGTGGTCAGCCGTTATCCGATGAAGCTAGGCGATGTCTATGTAAAAGCTGTTATTAATATGGACATCTATGAAGAAATTCGCGGGTATGAAGGACCGGTTCTGCTTGTACATGGAACCAAAGATAAAATTGTAAACATTTCATATGCAAGGAAAGCGCACGAAGTCTATAAACAATGTGAATACCTGGAGGTCGAAGGTGCCGGTCACAAGTTCAGCAAAGAACACGACCAGATAGCTATGGATACTTTGAAAAAATTCATGGCAAGTAATGCTTCTAGTAAATAGGAGAAATACAAATGCCATGGCATCCTGATATAAAAGGAAAATAACCACTGTCCTTCAGTGGTTACTTTCCTTTTATTTGCTTCATGTTGCCGGCGTAACTAATACAGGCTTCCGCCTGCGAAACAAGGCGTCAATCTTCTCGGCCAACCCAGCATCCATCTCTCTTACTTGTTTAATGTATGACTCAACATTCTCAAATTTGCTGACCGGTTGACCGAGCAGGATTGCTTCCATCTCATTTCTAATGAGGTGCGCATTGGTTAAGCTCTCTTCATCTTTTACCGTATTGATCAACCAAAGGGTATCTACCAGGCAATCTAACACTTTCTCTTCCGAAAAGGGCTTTTCCTCGTGGTTTATAACGGGCTCCGGCCGTCCCTCTGGCCACGCTTGGTCGTCCAAAGCCGCTTGGACAATCTCTTTTGACTCGCCAATCGCACAATGTTTGCCTTGGCAGACACAACAATATTCCAGACCCAAACAAATCTTGTCCAGATCTTTTTTCATGTGCAGATAATAATCATGAAGCAGTTTTGCTGTGGTAATGAACTCCGATTGGATCCCAGCTCGTCTTTGGCGTAGTAAGGAATGGACCAGCCAAACTACGACCAAAGTCAATAGACTGATGCATGGAAGGACAGTATACACGGTTAAATATTGGGCCGGTATGGTTTGAAACAGCTTTTGGAGGCCGAAAAACAAAAAGATGGACGCCGCCAGAATTTTAAGGCCTAGTTCCGGGATCTTATCACCTAATTTTTTGCCTATTAGAATGCCTAAGGCACCCGTCGCGATCATCCCGGATACGGTGCCGGCCAGAACCATCAACGGATACTTGGCATCCGCCGCTAGGGTGATTGCCGTCAATTGGGTCTTATCACCAAGTTCGCCTAAGAAAAATGCCAAGGCAACCGTGGTGGTTGGTCCCAATTGCCTTTTTTGTTCTTTTTCTTCCTCCGCTTCCTCCGGTTTCAGGGTCCAAAGGGCAAAGCCCACGAACGCCGCGCCAGCAATGATTTGAACAGTACTTAGCGGTACCACGCGGGACAGGTAGCTTCCCAGCGCAACGGCTAGACCATGGTTGAGAACTACGCCCAATCCGATCCCGAGTAGTACTTTTCTGACCGGAAATTGGGTGGCAAAGGCCATGGCGAGAATTTGGGTCTTGTCCCCCATTTCGGCAATGAAGATTAATAAAAATGCTTTGAGTAGTTCTTGAATCATGCCAATGCTCCCTTTTACGTTTATATTCCGATATTATTGAGTAATCTCCGTTCGTCGCTTTTGTGGTTCGACAAATATCACCATTATAAATTCAACACACTTAACATTGTTCTATTATTACAATATTTATACCATATCTAGCCATGGAGCAAAAGAGCCCTTTTGCGACGGGACAGGGGACAGGATGCAGCCAATCGCCCATCTTGCCGTAGCTCTCCGGTCAACCGTTAGCGTTTATCCTGCTTTCTTGAGTATGCGGGTGACAGCGCCGACAACAGCAACGCAATCGAGAAAACTACTACCGCCGCCCCAAGCCACACGGACAAAACCGGAAAAACCGAGGTTACAAATGAATATTCCTGGCAAGCACACCAAATCAGTATACCAAGCAGAATAGCTGCTGTACTAACTCGAAGCAGTCTAAAACCGGCACGTTTTTGGCGCTTAAAGCTATCCACCGTCCTTAACGCCATCAGCAAGCTCGCTGAAATCAGCATACCGATTACGGCGGAGAGAAGCAAATGCCCCCAGATAATCCGGCCCATGCCTACGGACGGGAACCCCCGCCACTGCGCCCAAGCACTAAGCACGAGGGCGATAAAGGGCCAGCTTCTTTGGCTGTTAGTGAGAATCACGATGGCATCTCCCGTTTCCGGTACAGCTTGGAAATGCGTCATTATGCCGTTCCCCTGACCGCCGTGGGAAACGCTCCTCAAACCGTTCGGCAGCTTTTCGAGATAATGACCCAATCCATATGCTTCAAATACTAAACCGTAAATGCCGATTCTATTAATTTCGGGCTTATACATCCGCTTAATACTTTCGCCGCTTAGAACTGGGGTTTCCTTCATTCCCGCTGCCGCAAAGCGTGCAATATCATGGGCGGTGGCAAACAGACCGCCCGAAGCCTTCGAGGGATACAGATAGACCGGCACCGACTTTCCGCTAAGGTTATACCCCGTTGGTGGGTAAGGCGTCGCCGCGGTGTCAATTGCAAAGGTAGCGCTTTCCATGCCCAACGGCAGAAATACCGCTTTGTGTATATACTCCGAAAAGCTTTGCCCTGTTACATCCTCAATCAGAATTTCCAAAAGATTATAACCTACATTAGAGTAGGAAAACGCCTTCCCCGCCTCGCGTGTGGACACCGCTTCTTTGGTCATCACCGCCCGGTTCGATGGCATTGCCGCGCCGGGGGCATAGATCTGGGTGAAATCGCCCAATGGCATCCCCGCAGTATGACTTAAAAGCCGTCGTGTCGTAATCTTTTCCACCGGATAGCCTGAATGCGGAAATTGCCAGCTTACCAAGTACCGTGCTACCGGAGCATCCAAGTCAATCAAACCCTTCTCCGCCAGCAGCATAATACCCCAAGCAGTAACGGATTTTGTAATAGATTGGACACTCATCGGTGTATCGACTGTCAACGCTCTGCCGCTTTCCACATCAGCATAACCATACGCCTCAGTCCAAATGATTTCTCCGTCTTTCACAAGCGCAAGGCTGCATCCCGGTATCGCATACAGCTTCATCAGGGCGGGAATACGCTTATCCATATGTGCCTTAAATTCGTCAAGCGGCACGTTGGCACGCATAGCACGCTTGATTTGCAGACTGCCGGAGAACAAAGCGAGAAGCAAACCGGTCAAGATGGACAAAGTGATAAACCATGCCCATATTCGGTGTCCTTGAAATAATACTTTGTTTTGCATATCCGCACTCCCTTCTGGCTATCAATGGGCAACACGGGCGTTTCACCCTATGCACAGCCACATCACCACATTTGTCGCAATGCCCGACAGAATACTCATTTTGATTACCCTTTATAACTACACTTGTCCGTTCTCGAAAACATATCCAATGCGTTTTTGGTAATATCGGTTAAACTATCACACCATTAAATACATTTAGTTAATAATTTCGCCTTTATTTTTGACTAACTCTTCGCGCCATTCACGTCGCTCCTCCGGTGTCAGTTTCGCCCACTCCGTTACTTCACCAATAATTCTTAAAGGTTCTTTCGAGCGATAAGAACGTGTTAAGTTCCCAGGGAATTTTTTGTCAGTAACATTTGGGTCGTTTTCAAATTCACCTGTTGGTTCTATTATATAAATGCGTTCCCTTCCTTCTCCCTTTGCTAATGTTGCTGCAAGTCTTGCACCATT
>DUQQ01000012.1 GCA_012837705.1 Hydrogenispora sp. | reverse complement strand
GTCTCGTAGATTCTTCTGTTATACTCCACTGTCCCCATTACTGTATGGACGCTGGTCTTTCTTAATCCTTTATTTCTATATTTTTTAGGATCCCGTTTGGCCGACAACATCAAATCAAACCGTTCCAAGACGTCTTTTAAGCAATTGCAGGCAATCTCGCATACAGTTTTATAGATTATTTCCTCAAGGGTCTTGAAATCCAAATTAGGATTGTTTAAACTTAGACTGTACATATCCATCACTCCGTTTGGTGTTTTTGAGCAATTACATTATAACGGATGATTTATGTACAGGGAAGGGACCTTTTGGGGTGCCTTCCTTTTTTTATCCTGACTGCCTACTAAAATTATACACTAACTTATTATACTAAAAACCCCTCTCTGATTTCATTATAACAAAGAGGGGTGACAACTGTTTGTCACGGAACAAGAGTTCGGTTGAAAATTATCTTTCTAAAGACATCGCTCCATAAATTCTTTAAGATCCCGCCATAAATCTTCGAGCAGTAATTCCTGGTAACCGGCATATCCTCTTTTCAATAGCTCTCTCCCCACTTGTCTTAGGGTTTCATTTTTCAGCCTTTCCAGTTGCTTTAACCGCCCGTCCGTTAATCTCCGTTCGGAAACGGTCTTCGCATAATCCTCCAACGAGTATCGCCACAAATGAAGCGCCTCGCCAAAACGGTCCTTTAAACGGTCGGCAATTAATAGTCCTTCCGGGTCGAAGTCACCGGAATAATAAAGAACGGCACCGGTCGCGACCACCTTCTCTAAGAGGACCAGCGTCGCCAGGTTAATCTGGCCGTTGGCGCAGACCAGGGAGGGTACCGGGATCGTGAAATCGTTTTCGGCTAGCTTGTGCGCAAAATCATATTCACTGGCCGCCCCCCGCCCCCTCCCCCACCGCCACCGGTCGACAAGGGCGGAAAAGACAGCCGGGTTTTCTACCACATAAACCACACCGGTAGGACTGACAATCTGTTCAATCCGGTTCAAATTCTCCAAGGATAGTTGGAGGGTCTCCTCCTCCTGAAAGAATCCCGCCCATCCGGGGTGAAGATGCGTCCCCCTTTGTTGCCCCAATAGTCCAAAACAGATAGTATAGTTATTGATTTCAGGATTAAAAAGCCCGGCTCTATATAACAACTCAGCCTCGGCAAAAGTACTGTTAGGCTTTTCTACGTTGAAATAATGACTTAAAGCATGGAGGAGTAACTGCCGCGCCGGTCGATGCTGGTCAAAATAGTGAGGATCAGAGGTAAGTTGTGAAGCAAAAAGGGCTAGTTGAGTCCCAGCCCCAGCCATGCCGGGCAGTTTCACCAAAGCCTGGCCGACCACCCTTAAATCACGACTTAATTTTTCCCGGTCCTGCTCGTGCCGGCTAATCAGAATTTTGTAAGCATTCTCTTTCCGCTCCAGTGTATCCTGTAGCCAGCAAGCAGCGGGGGGTGGCAATTCCCGAATAATTGAAGCAAAAAAGCGCTCCCGTTCCTCCTGAGCACGAACGCGTTCCTCTTTCTTGGAAAGCATTTCTTCATCCCAATAACCATAAAAAATCTCTTCAAGACTAAAATGGTGGAACTTCGTCTTTTCAAGCGCGGTAAACAAGTCAGCTACTTTCAGCGTCACCTCATTTACACCTGAGAAATCCTTCCGTAAAAACCCGGCTAAGTCTGTTTTTTCTTCAGAGGTTAAATCTGTCAGACGGACCCGCCCGCCCAGCGCCCCTAATGATCTGTATTTCTCCTTCAAAGCGCAAAAAAGACGGTGGAGCCCGGGACGATCACGAAAGTACACCACCGCTTCCCGGAAAGCAGGTGATTCATTGGTCTTGTCTTTCTCCCGCTCTCTGGGTGCTGTTCCTTTCGGTACTCTGTCTATCTGGTTCCGCTCCATCATCTACGTTTCACCCACCTAATACCTAATCTTCTCCTGACATCGAAGATAAAGGAATCTATTCTTCGTTTTAACATCCAGGACTTAAACTGCCGGCTTAGCCATGGTCTCTCTTTCCGCCTTTATCGCTTCCTTGGTCACCAACTCCCGGACCTGCCCGTTCCAGCGGTAGCGGATCACCGAGACATAATTGGCGTTATTCGGCCGGACCAGTTCGCAAATGGAGAGCGCCGGCACGGTATCGTAATCGCCCCATAGAATCTGGGAGTTCATTATAAAATTCAGTTCCAACTCCTCCAGGAGACGGAACATGTCGCGGATGTTGTTCTCGTCCACCCCGGCAAAGGCCTCGTCCAGGGAGATCAGGCGGGGAGCGTCCGGACGGGCCGCCTCATAGCGGGCGTAAACCGCGGAAAAGAGCGGGACATACATGCCCATGGCCTTTTCACCACCGCTGAGCCGGTCAAAGGCATTGTTGGTCATTTCCCGTTTCCGCTCGCCGGTTTTGGTGTAGAAGAGCTGGAACTCAAACCACTGCCGGTAATCCAGCACCTCTTTGACCAGTGCATGAAAGGTCTTGGTCACACCGGCCTCTTCCAAGCCCTTGCGGGCTTGATTGATCTTGGAACGAAAATGCTCCGCCAGACGCTGAAAATCCTCAGACCGGAGCAGATGAGCATCAGATTTCAAAAGTCCAACCAGTTCGGCGGTGTCCATCTGTTCTTCGGTCTCTGCCGCCCGGCTCTTCCAGGCCAGGCTAAAGGTGAGACCGCTGGAGGTATTCATCGCCGCCATCAAGCGGTTCATCTTCTCGACCCACTGCTCACTGTGGTAGATTTTTGCCCGAATTTTCTTGCTGATGGTATTGGCCAAAATATCTTCAAACAACTGCCGGTCGCTTTCCCGGAGGAGTTTTTCATTTTCCGCAATGGAATCGGTTAAGAAACCGGCCAAGGTCGGGAAGTTGACGTCGCGCCCCTGGATGCGCCCGCGGATATCCAGGCGTTTCCACTCAGCCCGTGCTTGGATCAGGGCGGCGTGTTCTTCATCTGTCATTTCCCCATCCAGGAGATACTTACTACTAGGCCGACTGCCTGTCCCATCCATACCGTCCTCTTCCCCGCCGGCTTCTGGAGCCCCGCTTCCCATTCTTCCAAGCCATTCTCCCGCCAGGGCCTGCCTGTTCCAGGCTGTGGGAGCCCCGGGACTGCCTTCGTCGCTGACTGCCAGGTCAAAAAGGTACTCGAGGCTTAACCGGTACTCGGTCAATTGGGGACGCACTTCGAAGTAGTGTCTCTGCAACGTAGAGAGGTAATCCTCCCGGGTCTTGGCATCGTTCTTGTAGTCTTTGTACTCTTCCCGGATCCTTTTGGCCAGGGCTAAGGGGTCCTCCCGGACGGAACCAATAGCGACATAGCCCAGGTTATACTCATTCATGAAGCCTGCCCGGCGAATCCCTGCGAGTGCGCGGAGGAAATAGATTTTCCGCCGGAGATCAGCCAGTTTTACCCGGGTATCGGCCGCTTTTTCCTGCCCGAGCCTACTCTGAGCTGCCGCCTCTTCCCGTTCGCGGGGGATAACCGCCACCCGGGCCAGACAGGCTTCAATCTCTTTCTTGATTGACTGATAATCAGTCTTGTCCAGTGTTTCCTGGAGGTTACAGATCACCTGCTCCTCCCGGTTGATCAGCCGGTTTAGCCGGCCCAGATCGTAGCGGAGATCATCCAGGTCGGCCTCGATCTCCGCCAAATGCTCTTCCAATGACGCCAGATAACCTCGCTGCGCCAGGTATTTCGTATGGGAGGTCTCCAGTTCGCGCAGGGCATCGGCATAATCCTCAATTCTCTTTTCGGCTTCAATAAAGGCCGCCAAGTTAACGGGCAGTTGAACCCTGACGGTCAGTTCCCGGATCTCCTCCCTTGTCTGCTTGAGCCGCTGGTAACAGGTTTCCGCCCGGGCGCTTTTCTCCACTACCTCTTTCTCCTTGTTCGCCAGGGTGAGCTGGGTGTCACGCCAAGTGGCAAAGGCAGCCTCCAGGTCTTCCTTACCCGGGAAGGCCGCATATTCCGCCGCCAGTTGCCGGCCCTTTTCTTCCTGGGCCTGGATTTCCTGGTCAATCCGCATGATCTCCGCCTTCAGATCCGCAATCTCTCCACGGAGCCCGGCGATGACTTCTTCCCGGTACCGGCGGCGGGCTTCTACGCCAATATATTTACTCTGGTAAACAGCGGAGACTTCTCCTTTGAGCACCCCGCCGACGCCAAAGCGTCCCTCCTCCGTCAGGTAAAGAAGGGCCTCGGTCTCTTCAATCATAATACTCCGGAGGATCAAATCCACTTCTTCAGGCGAGACAGGCGCGTTACCATTGACCGCCGGTTGTAGCCAGTTGGCGAGATCCGCCGTCATTAGCTGGAACTTAGGAAAGAGGTAGCGATCGGCGGTTCCTTTTTCAGAAGCGCCAAGCCGTTCCCGGTATTGCGCAGGGATAAGGAGCGCGTCCAAAACACCCATGTTGGCTAGGGCTTCTTCGATCTTTCCCCGTAGTTCCTCCGAAACCTCCGGGCGGTAATCAACCGCTTGGTAAAAGGGGATAAAGGGGACCCCTGCCTCCTTGAGCCGGGCCCGGTTCCGGAGCACCTCTTCACTACGGGCGGGTTCCGGTTCCTTCCGGTGTAACCAATCCGCAAGTTCCGCCTCTTTCGCCTGCAACTGCTCCGCCCGGCTATCCTTTGCTGCGGACAAACCGGAAATGACGCTTAAGCGCTCTTTTTCCAATTCGTCCCGGGCAGCGCGGACCACAGCCATGAAGTCGTCATAGCTGTTCTCCGGGTAATTGTTAACCATTCTCTGCAGGTGGACCATCTCCGCTTCCGGAAGAACCAACAACTGGTTCGCCTGCCGCCAAGCGTAGACCTTTTCGATGAATTCTTCTTTAATCTCAAAGAGTAGCTGCTCGGCTCTTTCCATCGTAAGCCGGGCGGTCTCCCGTTCTTTTTTCGCTTCTTCCAATTCGCCGTAGGCTTGATCATAGGCGCGGTTCCGCTCTTCTTCTTCCCGTAATTTCGCCAGGATCCGGCGGATTAATTCCCTATAGCGCTGCAACTCCTTTTTCAACGGTTGCCAATCCACTGCCGCCGCGGGATTTTTGGGGAAATCGCCCAGGATAAAGAAGTGTTCATCAAACCTGGTTTCTTCAGCCATGGCGGTCAGTTCAGTCAAGATATCCGCCAACCTTTTTTCTAACAACTCCAGGTCGTTTCCGGCTTTGGTCAGCTCCGACCGTATTTTCCTCTCCCGTTCCTCTTTTTGCTGTAAGGCACCGTTTTTCTGTTCCTTTTCCTTTTTCCATTCTTCAAGGTCTGTTTTGTGTTTCTTCAGCTCTTCCGCAATCCGGTAGGCATCATGTTGCATCAGCTCCCGCTGTTTAATCTCCAGCGCCTCTTGCTCGCTTTTTAAGTAGGTCAGCCTCGCCTCAGCCTCCTGCTGGAGCTGGATATATTCCTCCACTGCTGCTTCCAGCCTTTTCTCTTCCGCCTCTCCTTTGGCCACATCCGCCGCGCTCTCCAGGTATTTGCCGGCCTTCTCCCATAAAAGATAGGCATTATACTTGTCAAACTCCCGGCCTAACCGGTCAGCGGCTTTTTTGCTCTCTTGCAGCTGATCCAGCCGGCTTTTGATATTATCCATATTTTCAATCGCTTCCGACATGGGACGCAGGTCCTCGTCGGAGAGGGGTTGCAGGGAGTTGGTGAGGATATCATAAATAACCGTTGGTTTAAACTCCTTGGAGAGTTTGGGCGTGCGCAGCTGGACCAGGAGTTTAATCAATTCGTCATACTCCTCCAACTGGTCGTAACCGAAGAGGAGCCGGTTGACCATGGCCATATAATCTTTTTGCCGCTCATGAACCTCGCCACCCTCGCCGATCCGGTTCTTCAGTTCCTGCTTGGTAAGGGGTATCTTCTCCCCGGTCCGCTTCACCAGGTGAAAATCCCGGCCTACCCTGCGCCCGTCGGTGATGCCAAAGCCCCAAAAATCAAGGGGCCGCCCCCGTTTGGCGTATAACCCCATGCCCAAAGTGAGATACTGGCCGGACTGGGGTTTTTTGAACTCCATATAAAGGTAGCCGGTGCGCTCCTGCTCGCCCGTGTCGTCCTCGCCCAAAAGGTAATTCTCCAGTTTCCGGGCGCGGGAACCAAAGGGGTCAAGCCGCTCCGGACTCTTGTTACCGTCCAACAAAAGCGGGATGAAGCTCTGCATGGTCACGGATTTCCCCGCACCGTTGGCGCCCCGCAGCAAGAGACGGCCTTCAGCAAAGTCGAATTCTTCTTCATCGTAGTACCAGAAATTAATCAGACCGATCCGGCTAATAATCCACCGGTTATTCTTCATCCTTCTCCCCCCCCGAAGTCTTCCGGATAAGCCCCGCTGAACTTCCCGGCAGTCGGCAGAATCCTAATCTCTTGCTTATTGACGGTTTCCAACAAGGTGAAACTATTCATGTAGGTGATGAGCTCCTGGTATAACCGGTCGGCGGGCAGTTCCCGGAATTCCTTGCTCCAACCCGCACTGTACAACTCCCGGCAGGTATCAATCACCTTTTCCAGTTGGTCCCGGGCAATCAGCACCATATCATCAATCCCAGGCGTGAGTTCGCCGGCCTCCACCAGTCTGCGCAGTTCCGTGCAGACCTGGATCGCGATCCCGGAGATGACCTTCTGATCCGGCAGGGTATCCCTGAAGTTCTTCTCCGCGTCCAAAACCAAAAGGGCGGCGGATTTATGGATATGCAGAGAACCTCCCACAAGCTCCTGGAGATCCCTTTCAATCACCTGCCGGAAATTTTTCAGATAGAGAAAATCCGGGTCGTCTGAGCCCGCCGGGATGATGGCGGGCGAGAGCAAAAGCCGCCGGTACACCCGGTACCGCCGGAGGGCCCCCCGATCCGGGTCCAGGTCAAACCTTTCTTCCCGCTCCAGATCCCGCCAGCTTTGGCAGGAGAGGATGTTCTGCGTGAAGTTGCGGGCGAAATAGCGGGAAAGTCCGGTCGACTCATACAAGACCTCTGTCTCCGGTTCAGAGGCAAAAGTGTTATTTTCACCGTAATCCACTTTGATGAGGCCTATCTCCACCGCGAAATTCAAAACTTTGACCAGGGAGAGGCGATGCCGGTATAAGGTCCAGTCCACCTTCTCCTCACCGGGAAAAGTGGACTGCAAAAACTCGGTCACCTGCGAAAGAATAAACTGCTCCTGCGCGCCGTAGTCCTCCAAAAAGACCAGCAAGAGACAGAGAAGAGCGTATTCCAACGACTGGTCGAACCCGGGGATCCCCATCCACTCTTCAGCTCGGCCTGGAATCTTCTCCATCTTGATGAAATAAGGAGTAACCACCAAGCGATACCCCAGTTTATTCTCGATCACCGGTTTTAACGCGGGGAGCATGTTCTTCACTTGTTGGTAAAGGTCTTTATCTTGTTCCTTGATAATCCAGAAATTTTCCAGCAAGACTTCGAATTCTCTCATGACAGGACCCTTCTTTGCTCACCGCCTTCAATATCGTTTTCCGTACCATACGGCGCTCCGGGTGCCGGTCGCAAACCCCGCGGTCTTTTTCCCTCCTCAAAGCAGATAATGTAGGCCGGCATCTCCAGCATCCCGTCGGTGCAACGCAAGACGCACCTAGCCCCGTTGGGCGGATCCAGTAGACGGAACACCCGGCCGTTTTCAGTTTTACCCCGGCGGTTCTCTGTGGCGCTCGCTCTGCTTACCCAATGTAACAAGGTAAGGCGTACGTAGGCTGGAAGCTCGGGTCCGGCGGCTAAGGCGGCAAAGTTGATTTGATCATCCTTAATGTAGCTTTGGATGATGGCTTGTTCTTGGTTTATCCTTTCGATATATTCCCGGTAGAGGCGCCCTTTCTCTGCGCTTTTATCCACAATCGGCCGTTTCGCCGCCTTTTCTTTATACCGGCGGGTTCGTGGCCGGATCTCCACCATCAACGGAGGTTCCGCATAGACGCTACTGTTGATGCTCTCGGTGGTACGTTCCTGGTCGCCTTTGAAGTGGCGGGAGTTAAAGACGCCAAAAGCCAAAGCCGACAACTTATTGCATTCGCCAATCCCGTCACAGGCCAGGAAAAGCTCGGCCAGCTTTTTATATTCCTCTTTCCGGTTGGCGGCGCTGTTTAAGTCCTCCACGATCCGCGCGGCATAGCGGGTAATCTTTCTGATCAGTTCATTGGTGATCTCAAAGAGTTTCACCACTTCGCTGCTTCTTTCTTCCGACCCGAGAAACCATAGCCGTAGACTCTGCCACCGGCCTCGGATATTCTCCATAATCTCCCACTCACCAACGCTTTCCAGGCGGGGAATGGATTTTTCATAAGCAAAGACGTTTGAGAGAACCTTTTCGACCATCCGTTCGTCAAAACTACGGAGTTGCTCCTCAATCCAATAGGAATGGGTTTGCAGGACCTTGATAAAATCCCGCAGATATTCAATGACCGAACCCTTATAGGCAATAAATGCCGTGCTCTTCATCAACTCTTCCGCCTGCATACTGTGGAAGCTTCTGATGTAATCCTGGTAGTTCTGGTTCAAACTCTTAAAATCAGCATTCAACCCATGCCACCAGGACCCGGCCGTTTTCGGTTCCGCATCCGCCATGGACGGCAACCGCCCAATGGCTTCCCTGATCCGCTCAATATAACCGGGCTCGAGGGAGGCGCCTTCCACCGAAAGGTTTTCCAGGGTTATGGTCATCCGTTCGATCTCCACCGCATACTCGGAAAGCTGGTACCGGAATTGCTTGGTCTTGAATTCTTCCACTGTTCTGGCTTTCGCCGTATCCTGCACCGGGATGAGATTCTTCCACTGCACCAATGTATCCAGGTCTTGTTGGCACTCTTCGATGGTATAAGCGGCAAACTCCGGGTGTTTCTTCAGTTCTGCAAAAACCTCTTCCTTATAAAGCCAATACCTCAATTGCTCGTATTGATAATAAAAAAATCGCATAATTGGCCGGTAGCGCCAGGTATTTTCCGTCGCTAGGTATTTTACTTCTTGAAGCGGTTTGGTTAGCTTGACGCCGATTTCCATTAAGGGTCTTTCCTCCATCCGTCCAAAAGTCTCTTTTAACTCTTCTTGAACAAACTTAAATTCCCTTTCGCTCGTTCTGGAATTTTGCCGCATTCTCGACTTTTAATTTAATTCGATAAAAGCCCCGTGTCTAACCCGAATGTATTAATAATTTCTTCCCATGTAATGTATCCCAAGTAATGCTCCACAAGAAGCGATTGTTGTTCTTTGTTTAAATGGGGGAGACTAGTTCTAACAGTATCTGGATCAAGTTTTCCTCCAAATTAGCGGTAAATACAAGAATTTCTGTTTTATAACGTTTATTCTTACGGGCTTTTAAATAAACATTAAACAGGTTTTCAAAATTATAGATAGATGAATGAGGGAATTTCATAATTCCGAGCCTAATAAAATCAAGGGAATTTAGACTATACCATATCCATATTAAAGACAATACGCGAAACCGACGCGGACCAAAGGGTTACGCTCGTTATGCATTTTACAGAGCTTTCTTGGCTATGAAGCTCTGTTCAATTCCTACAGTTGTGGAACTTAGAAAACGGTTGTTGTTGGATTTAAAATTCAAATATATCTGTGGTTTTGACCTAAATCGACCTGTCCCAAGCAAGGCTACTTTTAGTCGAGTTTTCAACTCCATTTCCACCAATAATACTTTGGAAAAAATCTTTGAATGCTGGATCGAAACAGCACGTAACCTTGGGATCATAGATTCCGAAATTATCGCAATTGATGCTACAAACATTAAGGCCTATGAAAAGAAGCAGCCTAAAAAAGAAATAGAGCAAGATGGAACGAAATATAGCGGTTCATCAAAAAAATCGCAAACAAGTTGCTGCTTAGTTTAACACGATGGGTTGTTGTTAATCCAATGCGAAAGGGTTGATTTTAACTTCTACAATTTTTTAAAAAACATCTTTAAAAAATACGGGAGATTTGTCTTCTTTTTTAGGGTGAGGAATTATGAAATTCCCTCACCTAGCAATTAAAGGAAAATTAGTTTAAATAACGAAATAAATCCTATAAACTTAGTTTTTACGGCCCATTACTAAAAATTTTAAGGAGAGATTTTATGAACAAACCTACTGGGGTAAAACCCGAGCGCACTGCGCTCAAGAACACAACGAAAAAAAGAGGAGCACTGAGCAAATTTACCTTGGTCGCCATCGTCTGTCTTCTACTGGTCACTACCTTAACCGGTTGTGTCCCTAAAGCCCCCCATGAACATTACATTGCCGCCCTAAAAAAGGTAAACGACCTGGAGTATCTGGATTATGTGGCCAAGGCGTCAATGCGTATCGAGGCAGACAATCCTGAAAACCAAGCGCTTGTTCAAATCTTCAATCAAGTTTCCTTCGAAGCAACCTTAAAGCTGGATAAAGAAGACCGCCGTATTTTCTTCGATTACAACCTCCTTTATAAAGGAGTAAACTGCGGAAACTTGACTTTATACTGCGATCTGGAGAAAATATCCGCCCAATCGGTCTTCTTGGGGCCGAGAATTTTTTACTTCGAATGGAAAGACCTGCAACCGATAGTACAAAAGCACTTTGATCTCCAATTCCAAATTACCGACTATTTCCCACTTCTCCTTGAAACCGACGAAAAAACCTGGGAAGAAGTGGAGTTGGCGTTTTATGACTTTTACGCCGACTATTATCAGGACAAAATCACCGCCGGTGACAAGCAGGTGAAACTGGCCGTCATTGAAAACGATCAAGAAAAAACCATTACCTGTAAGGAACTGCTTCTGCAGATGGATAGCGCTGCTTTTTCCCCGGAAGAAATAAGTCGCCTGTTACAAGGTATCTTCGGTAATCCCGCTGTCCGGACTTTAATCAAAGACAAAATCACCCAGTTTATCACCATCGCCAAGAACAATGGCGACTTGGCGACTTGGCCGATCACCGAAGAAGATCTAATCGCCTTCCGTGATAATATTGACGACCAAATCGACCATTTCCTAACCCAGATGGTAACGGTATTAGCCGATACCCCAACGACCACTTCCCCAACTTCCTTTACGAGGATGGATGGGAAAATCCTCATCGATCAGAAGGGGTTATGGCGCAATGCGGTAACCGACCAAACCATGCACATTACCGACCCCGACACGGGAGACGTGGCCCAGTTTACGATGAAGATCGATCAAAGTCTGGTTAATCCGGGGCAAAAGCCAACCTTCCCTAATTTTCACTCCGCGACAATGGTCAACGTCGGCCAAACCTCCGCCGAAGAATGGGCGGCATTATGGGAAGAAATTTACATTGATATATTTACGCAAGCTATGGTTAACCCGCTCATCCACGACATTATACAGCTGGCCGCAAAAACAGAATAAAACTCGGCAAGCCCCCATTAACCGTACCCTATAATTTGAGGCTAAAAAAAGAACCGCCTACCGTTTGGTTGCGGTTCTTTTTTCGCTTATTAGGAAAAATAGACCGGTTGGCCGGTTTTTGCCGACTCATAGATCGCCTCGAGGATCTGCGTCACCACCAGCGCTTCTTCCGGTTTGACCACCAGTTCACCCTGGCCGCGCACGGCTTGGAGAAAGGATAGTTGCTCCAAGACCTCCGGTTTGGTGCTGGCCCCGGCATAGAAGTCAACACCGCCGGTGCTGAAATCCGGCTTGAGCACATAAGGACGGCCGTTTTTAACCCCATTAATTCTTAGCCCATCAAACATATCGGCCCCCGCTTCCGTTCCACACAACAGGGTTGCCGCCTCCAGCGTTTCCAGGGAGTTCAAAGCCCAACTGGATTCGAGGATGACCGTCGCTCCATTTTCCATGACGACAAAACCAAAGGCGCTGTCTTCCACCGTAAACTTCTCCGGATCCCAATCTCCCCAAGCGTTACCCGTGTTCCTTTGCTTGTTCAGCTTATGATAGACGGTACCCACCACATATTTCGGCTGGTAATTGTCCATCATCCAGAGGGTCAGATCAAGGGCATGGGTCCCAATATCGATCAGCGGTCCTCCCCCCTGCATCGCTTCATCCAGAAAAACGCCCCAAGTGGGGACCGCGCGGCGCCGGATCGCCCGGGCCTTGGCAAAATAGATCTCGCCCAACACACCCTTTTTGCATTCTTCCTTTAAGTACAGGGAATCGGGGCGAAAACGGTTCTGATAGGCTATAGTCAACACTTTATTGTTGGCTTTCGCCGCGGCCACCATTTCCTGCGCTTCCGCCGTATTCATCGCCATCGGCTTTTCACACATCACATGCTTTCCGGCGTTGAGCGCCGCCACCGTCATTTCCCGGTGGAAACAGTTGGGGGTACAGACGTAGACAAGATCGATGTTTTTCTCCTCTAAAAGCGCCCGGTAGTCGGTGTAGGTTTTGGCCCCTTTGGCGCCAAACTCCTGGGCTGCCCGTTCTGCCCGTTCCGAAGCGGTATCACAGAAAGCAACCATATCCACCAGACCCGTCGCTTTGATCGCCGGCATCTCCTTGCTCTCGGCAATTCCACCACAACCAATAATTCCAGCTCGTAACCGGTCCATCGTAAGCCCCCTTCTACTCCTTTTTGTAGTAAACCCGCTTCACTTCAGGCGCCAGACCGTCGCCTCATAGGGGCGTAGTTCATGGCCTTCGTTCTCCGGATAATTAGAGAGTAAACGGAGGCCTTCGGGTCGCCTTCCGCGACGCTTCAGTTGCTTCCGGCTCAAGTTACACTCCACATAGAAGACGGCCTGCTCATCCCGGCGGTAATAGGTAAAAAGGTCGCGGACTTTTCTGTTGACAAACGCCGTCTCCCCATAAACCAGGACCGGATGGGACTTCCTTAGCTGAATCAGTTTCCGGTAGTAATTCAAGACCGAATCTTCCCTCTTCATCTGGTCTTCCACATTGCAGATCTTATAGTCCTCATCCGTTCCGATCCAGGGCTCCACAGTCGAAAAGCCAGCGTATTTCGCCTTTTCCCATTGCATGGGGGTGCGGGCATGGTCACGGCTACCCGCCAAGATCCGCCGGAACGCCGCCGCATCGCCCATCTCTTTCCGCCAGATTTCATAGAAGTTCAGACTCTCGACATCACGCAGATCCGCCATCGACTGGAAGTCCTTGTTGATCATCCCAAGCTCCTGGCCTTGGTAGATAAAGGGTGTACCGGGAAGCGTCAAGAGCATCGTCGCTAAGAGTTTGGCTAAAAGAAACCGGAACTGTGGATCCGGATCGATCTTCGAAACCATCCGCGGGTTGTCATGGTTTTCAAAGAAAAGCGACATCCAGCACTGGTTCCCGTAATTTTCCAACCAGTAGATGATATACTCCTTGTAGTAATTAAGATCGTAACGATAATCATCAAACTTGCCATGGCCCGGTGTCTCCAAGTGGTCGAAGGAGAAGATCAGATCCAGTTCTTCCCGGTAAGCAGCGGTCAAAAGTTTGGCCATTTCCATCCCGATCCCCGGGGTTTCGCCGACCGTAAAGGCGTTGTAGGGCGCAAAGGCCTCTTTGCGGATCTGCCGTAGGTATTCATGGAGCCGCGGTCCGTAAAAATAATGCTCCGCCCCGTAGAGCCCCATCATCTTCCCGATTTTTTCGTTCCCATCGGGTAGCCCTGCCCGCTTGGAGATGAAGTTGATCACATCCAACCGGAAGCCATCAACCCCCTTCTCCAGCCACCAGCGGATCATCGCGACGATCTCGCGGCGGAGTTCGGGATTCTCCCAGTTTAGATCGATCTGTTTCTGGGAGAAAAGATGCAAGACATACTGTTTTCGTTCCGGACAGTACTTCCACGCGCTGCCCCCGAAGATTGAAGTCCAGTTATTCGGTTCGTCCCGAAAGAGATAATAGTCGCCGTACTTGGAATGGGGTTCGGTCAGAGCCCTTTGGAACCACTCATGCTCATCGGAGGTGTGGTTGACCACTAAATCCATGATCAATTTCATTCCGCGGGCATGAACCTCCGCCAGCAAACGGTCGAAATCCTCCATCGTGCCAAACTCGGTCATGATCTTATGATAGTCACGGATATCGTACCCGTTGTCGTCATTGGGCGAATCATAAATGGGGGAAAGCCAGATCGCATCCACGCCCAGGCTTTTTAGATAATCCAATTTTTCAATGATCCCGCAGAGATCACCGATCCCGTCCCCATTGCTATCCTTAAAGCTCCGGGGGTAAACCTGGTAAAAGACGGCCTCCTTCCACCAGGCGGCTTGGACTGGCCCCTTCTCCACCGGGCGCGGCCGGTCGGGGGCCTCATTTAAAACCTGCAGAAAAGCCTCGAGAAAGGCCCGATCCACCGCACCCATGGTAAGGACGGGTAAAGTCTTCAGTTTCAACCGGGAAACCAGCGGATTAGTGATGATCCGCTCGCTAAGGGCTTTTTGGAAGAGGACTTTCTTCAGTAGATCCCGGCCGATCGGATGAGCATAAACCTCCTTGAGCTGGCTATTAATCGTCAGCAAACCTCTCACGTCCTTTCAGCTTAAGATCGCCCCGTGCTGCCAAATCAGAAAGGATCTGGTCGAACATCGCTTGATCGATCTTATACTTAAAAAGATAGATCAGATAACCCGCCACGATACAGATGAGCGGCAGGATGAGCATGGAAAACTTCATCATCAACAAGCCACTGGTGGTCACATCCTCGGGGCGGACGGCCGCATTGATCCCGGAGAGCACCACGGTGACCATGACGACCCCGTTGGCGAGAGCGGCCCCGATCTTATTGATGAAGGGCTGTACCGAAAAGGTGATACTCTCATTTCGCCGTCCCAGCTTCCATTGGCCGTATTCGACGGTATCGGCCAGGAACATCAGCATTAGCAGTTGAATAAAGGCCTCGCCCACGAAGATCAAGACTCCGGCGGGTCCGATGAACGCCATCCGCTCCGGAGCAAGGAAAAAGATGATATAACCCAGCACCACCAAGGCGGTGGCAAAGGTGTAAAGTTGCTTTCGGTTGTAGCGCTTGGAAAAAAGATTGAAGATCGACAAGGCCCCCAGTTGAGAGACACCGAGGATCCCGGCAAAGACCGAATACATGTTTTCATCTTTATAGGCGTATTTGAAATAATAGACACCGAAGCTGGTGGTTGTGCAGTAGCCGATCATAAAGAGGGCCATCGCGATGGCCGTATACAAGAGTTGGTCGTTGCGGAAGATGACGGCGAACAATTCCTTCAGCGAGGTCTGCTCTTCTTTTTTATACAGATCACGCCGCTCTTTAACCCCAAACAGGGTAAAGAGTAAAAAGAACCACGTGATTAAGGTCACCAGAAGCGCGAAGACAAACCAGGCCTTTTTGTCGCCGCCCAGGGCGTTAGTGATCGGGATGATACCGACCACCACCAGATACAGGCCGATATTCGCGCAGATCCGGGCAAAGGCACCGGTCTTCTCCCGTTCCTTCTGGTCGATGGTCAGGGCGGGCAGCATTGACCAGTAAGCGATATCGTTAGCTCCGTAGGCAAAATCCCACATGAGATAAAACAGGCCAAAGGTCAGTACAAAAGCGGGACCGCTCAGACCCAGATCGGTAAAGAGTAAAACGGTCAGGATACCGCCGATCACGCCCCCGATGGCGATCCAGGGTTTGAACTTGCCATACCGGGACTGGGTGTTATCGACCAGATAGCCCATAAAGGGATCGTTCACCGCATCAAAGATGCGTAAAACCGTAAAAACGCCGGTCATCCACCACATGGTGGCATCGGACAGATCAAGGATTTCGGTAAGGTAGAAAACAATATACATACTGACCAGGGCATAGAGCATATCCCGACCAACGGTGCCCAGACCGAAGAAATAGCGGTTTGCTTTGGCGTGCTTATTCATCATCCGCCTCCTCTGTGTTTACTTTTTCGACAATATAGAGATTGGAACCGAAATCCCCCAAGAGCCGGACGTTTTCGTTATAGGCGACCCCGGTAAACTGGTTGTTGAGGGGGATACCCACGCTTAAGGTTGCGGCCGAACAGTTATATTCTTCAACACAATCGGCCAGACTGTAATAGCGGTTGGCTTGCTGCAACAAAATGCCCTCCGGGTTCAACGTCACCGGCGAAATATGATTGACCAGACTGCCAAAGCGGGCCAGATATAGCCGCTGGGGCTGGGTCCGCACCAGGTATTGCCCCGCCTTCAGTCCGGTAACCCGCAAGCGGTCGTCGGTCTCCGCCGGACGGGCCAGAGTTTGGAAAAAGCCCACCACCGCCGTGTCCTGGTCCGCGCTGACGCATTGCCAGTGCACCTGGTTTCCTTTCGTCGCGGGCAACCGGGAAAAGGTGCCAAACTGGAAGACCCGCCGGTACTGCTTGTAGAAAGCAATCTGCTCCTTAACCTCCTTTTTCTCTTCGGGAGTCAGGTGGCGCAGATCAAGCTCATACCCGAAACAACCGAAGCAAGCCACGTTAAAACGGGTCGAAAGCGGTGTGATCCGCAGGGTTTGCTGGCTGGGCGACTGGGAAACATGGGCCCCCATCGTCGACAGCGGATAGAAGTAGGAAAGCCCGCCTTGAATTGCTAGCCGCGCAATCGGGTCCGTATTGTCGGAGGTCCAAATCTGGGGACTAAAGCACAACATCCCCAGGTCAAAACGGTTTCCTCCGCTGGAACAGCTTTCCAGCAGGATCTGGGGCCGGGGTCGAAAGATCCGGTCCAATACCTCGTAAAGGCCGATGATATAACGGTGGTAAAACTCCCCTTGGTGCTGCAGGGCGCGGGAACAGGCTTCCGCAATGAAACGGTTCATATCCCACTTGACGTAGCTAACTTCCGCCTCGTCGAGAATCCGGCCGACCTGGTCGATGATGTAATCCCGAACCGCTTGCTGACAGAGGTCAAGGACCAACTGATTCCGGCCGAGGACCGGCTTCTTCTCCGGATGCCGCACCGCATATTCCGGGTGTTCCCAGTAGAGGTCACTGTCGGGATTGACCATCTCCGGCTCAACCCAGATCCCAAATTCAAGACCGAGTTTACGCACCTGATCGGCAAAGGCCTTCAGCCCACGGGGGAACTTTTTCCGGTTGACGGTATAATCACCCAGACCGGCTTTGTCGTCGTTACGCTGGCCGAACCAGCCGTCATCCAGGACAAAGAGTTCGATCCCCAGATCCTTGGCTTTCTTGGCCAGCTGGAGCAGCTTACCCTCGTCAAAGTCAAAGTAATAGGCTTCCCAGCTGTTGATCAAGATCGGCCGTTCCCGCTTCTGCCAGGGACCCCGGACGATATGTTCGTTGACAAAGTAGTGCATGTTATGGCTCATTCCGTTAAAGCCTTGGTCGCTGAAGGTCAGGACCGCTTCGGGGGTCTCAAAACTCGCTCCCTGCGCCAGCGGCCACTCGAAACAGTGGGGATTGATCCCCGTAGCGACCCGGACGATGTCACGCCGGCTTTTCTCGATGTAACTGGCGTGGTTTCCGCTGTACACCAGATTAAAACCATAGACATTACCGTGCTCCTCCGTCGCCGCTGCAGCCGCCAGCATAAAAGCGGGATTATGCCGGTTGCTGCTGGCCCCGGTGTTCGCCGCATTGGTGACCATGCCATACTCCACCGGCCGGCAGTGCAGATTAGCTTCCCGGATCCACTCGCCATCCAGCGTATACAGGTGAAAATTCTGATCCGGTAAGTCCACCATCATACTCATCATCCGGCGGATCACCAACGGTTCTGGGCTTTCATTGCTCAAAACCGCCCGGCGGGTAATGACGTTTGCTTGTGCAAAAACCGTGTAATACAACGTAAGGGTGGCGTCGACGGTTGTATCCCGCAAGGTAACCACCAGCGTCTGGTCGCCCCCATAAGCCGACGGCAAAGTTTCCATCGGCACGGAGCCTTCTCTAATCTCGTGGGACGCATAGACAAAATCGCTGACAAAAGTCCCATCGGGCATCTTCAATTCGGTCGGACTCTGGCGGTAGTCGCCGCGCCCGTTGTCGGACCATTCGAGGTACATCTGGTCCAAGCTGTATATCTCATCCGCTTCGTCATAGACTACACTGTTCCCCATGGGAACGATATTTTTTTGCGCCAGCACCTGGGCATCCTCCCCGGGGACGAGCCGTGGTCCGTAATAGATATGCTCCAAATGGCCGAATTTAGTAACCCGAAACAGATAAGTAGTGTCCACCGTATCCAGCCGGAAAACCCGATCCTTTACCGAAATCAAAGACCTAACCTCCTTCTTCGACCGCAAATTAGTCAATTTTATATGTTTGTTCTTTTACGTATTCCTCGTAAAGCTCCGGCGTTACACCGCCTGCCTTGATCATGGCCGCGAAGAAGGTACCGGACTTTTTCACCGTGCGCTTTTGCGTTTCATAGTCCACGTGGACCAGGCCAAAGCGGGCACTCTCCCCCTCAATCCACTCAAAATTATCACAGAAACACCAATGATAGTAGCGTTCAACCGGTAAATCCGCTTCCGAAATCACCTTCAGGTGATCATAGAGGTAACGGCAACGGAAAGTATCTTCATTATCACAGGCTCCATTCTCGGTGATGTAGATCGGCCGCTGGAGGAGGCTATACAGCCAGGCGGCACACCGGATCAAACCCTCCGGATAAATCTCCCACCCGAGATCGTTTTTCGGCGCGCCGGCGCGCGCACCGTCACCGAACCGAGAAACAGTGGTCCGGGTATAATAATTGAGGCCAATAAAGTCACAGTATTCTCCCCGCGCTACCGGGGCGGGTGCACAGAGCGGCCAGCTAAACTTCCCAAAAAAGAGCGCCTGGGTGATCAAGCCTTGGAAAAAGTGGTGCAAAAGCTTGGCGTTGATCCGGTGGCGTAAATTGCGGGGCTGAGCAGGATCAAAGACGCGTAGATGGTGGGCGAAGCTAACTTTTGTATCATCATAGCCCATCTCCCGGCGGAGCTTATGGATGAGCTGGTAGGCCTGAATGTGGCAGTAGGACAGATTGGCCATCACCGTCAGAGCCTTGCGGAAGGAGCGTTCGCCCGGGGGCCAGTCCCCCCAGAAATAGGAACAGGTGGCGTAGACATTGGGCTCATTGATCGTGATATACTCGGCCACCAGATCACCAAAGGAGCGGACCACCAGTTCCGTAAAGTCCAGGAAATACTGGAGGTTCTCTTTTTGCAAAAAACCGCCCTTTTCCTCAAACCACATGGGATTGGTAAAATGGTGGAGGGTCAGGAGTAACTTGACGCCTTTCTCCCGAAGGTAAATCATCTCTTCCCGGTAATGGGCGATGGCCGCCTCATCCACCCGGTCCGGGGCGGGACAAATCCGCGCCCATTCGATCCCAAACCGGTAGACTTGAAGGCCCAAATCTACCATCAGATCGGCGTCTTCCCGCCACCGGTTGTAATGATCATCAGCCCGCGCCGGATCACTACCGTCCTTGATCCGGCCCTGGCGGTACCAGTCGTTCCAGTTGTGACCAAGATCACCGCCTTCGATCTGGGTGGCAGACGTCGCCGCGCCCAGCAAAAATCCTGGTTTGAACTTGAAACTCATGCTCTCTCCCCCCAAACGTTTTTTTACCGGTAAAACGAAGCTTCTTTTTATAACGAATAGCCCAATATAATATTCGGGTAAAAACGACATTTCTTTACCATTCTGTAAAGGCCGCTTAATCGATTTTTCTTCTCAAAATTCCGTCGGTAAATCCTGAATCCGGTTCCGTTTGGGTTAGTACCGGGAAAGCATGTTGTTTGTAATAAATTATTAACGTCGGGCGAACCCCGACGCTGCATTTTAAGCAGAATAAGGGTACTTCTAACTGAGGAAATAAGGGGTCTTATCTTAGGGGAGAAGAGCGAGGAGAAACAGGGGGATTACCGTCCCGATGATGCTACCGATGAAGACGTCGGTGGGATAGTGGACACCCAAGATCATCCGGGTTAAACCAACCAGTGCCGCCAAGGTATAAAAGAGGGGTGCTCCCGCCGGCAGAAAATAAGCCAACACGGTTGCCGTGGTAAAGGCCGAAGTCGTATGGCCCGAGGGGAAGGAATAGTCCTTAAGCGACGGACCGCCATTGGTAATGTTCCGGTAGGCCTGGTAGGGTCGGGGCCGCGCAACCGCTTCCTTAATCAACTGCACCGGAATAAAGGTGGCAAAATGGGCGGCCGCCAGCAAGAACGCAACCGGTCTCGTTGCGGTGTTAACCAAAAATATGCCCGCTAGAATAAACGGGGTGATCATCTCACCCAACTGGGTCACAGCCAACACCAAACCCCGGAGAACCCGGTGCTCAATGATACTGTTGAGTCTTACCAACACCTTATACTCAAACCGTCTGATTCCCATCAAGTACACACTCATTACTTTCACCTCCTTTCATGAACTCGATCTTATTATAGCTTACAGAAGTTATGGCCATTTTAAGAATAAATGACGTTTTACCGAAATTTTGAAAGGCTAAGCTAAGCCCGGCTATATTACGGGTAATTGGGGAATTGCACCAGCTTTAACGGGAAGGGCGCAATCCCCCTCCTCCCTTTGATCAAACCCGAAGAAAAAGAAAGAACCCCGGTTACAACCAAGGTTCTCTTGCCCTCAAATCGGATTTATCCCATTCAAAATAATCAGCGATGCTCCTCTCGTCTTCAGAGGTTGCCCTGGAGGCCAATCTCCGCCGCGACCTTCTGCATCCCGGCAATGGTCTCCTTAATCACCTCATCCAACTCCATCCCGAGACGGGCCGCCCCTTTTTCGATCACTGCCCGGTTCACGCCCGCCGCAAAGGCCTTGTCTTTCCACTTTTTCTTGACCGACTTCACTTTCAAATCTAAAATACTCTTACTTGGCCGGACCAAAGCCGCGGCGGTAATCAGACCGGTTAACTCGTCGATGGTGTAAAGTACATTCTCCATCCGTTCCACCGGTTCCACATCCGAACAGATCTCCCACCCGTGGCTCTGCACGGCCCGGATATATTCTTCCGGCCACCCTTCATCCGTCAAGATTTCTTTCACTTTGATACAGTGCTGGTCGGGGTAACGTTCGTAGTCCAGATCGTGGATCAGGCCGATGATCCCCCATTTCTCCTCATCCTCCCCAAAAAGGTTGGCAAAATGACGCATCACCGCTTCTACCGCCAGGGCATGCCGGAATAGACTCTCGTCCTGGTTATACTTTTTGTACAGCGCTAAGGCTGCTTCTCTGTTAATCATTTTCGTCACAACCGATCCTTCCTTTCTCCTCAATTCTTAACGCAGGCAAATTTGAATTCCCCTTTATTTTCCGGCAACGACCCCAACTTGTCAACCTTCACTCTCCGGCAAAGAAACGCCGCTCTACGAAACCGATCAAGCCGCCTGCCAACCGCCCAGTAAGACACGCCCCACCAAAAGTAAAGATCTCATGAAATCCCGCTGCACGCCGCCCTCCAGCAAAGGAAAGCACGGCCTAAACCGCGAACCATAAAACGTATACAACGGTGCTGGTCACGGACGACCATAAACCGGGCGACCGGTAGAAGATACCGGTTAAGTTATCTGTAGTCTCGGCTCAACCTAAGACAAAGGAGTGATTTTCATGCGCATTGGCGTCATCAGCGACACCCATGGCTCGATCAGCGCCTGGCAGAAAGCCTACGATAAATTTTTACACCAAACCGACCTGATTATCCACTGCGGTGATCTCCTCTACCACGGACCCCGGAACCCTCTCCCCGAAGAATATAAGCCAAGCGAATTATGTGCCCTCTTCAATACCCTCGCAAAGCCCCTTGTTTGCGTCCGGGGCAACTGTGATGCCGAAGTCGACCAGATGATCCTCGATCACCCCATCGAAGCGCCCTATGCCCACCTTTTTATGGGCCGCTGGCGGATTCTCGTCCACCATGGCCACCAAGACCGGTTACCGGCAAAAGCCGAGCAGAATTATAACCTGATCATCTCCGGCCATACGCATTTACCCGGCATCAAAAAAGAAAACGGGGTAATTTATTTAAACCCCGGTAGCCCCGCCCTACCAAAGAACGACCCAAAAACCCCGACCATAGCCCTCATCGACGATACAACGGTTGTCATCTGGGATATTGAAACCGGGGAAGAAGTACAGCGGTTGGAGGATGGTGTCGGATGAAACGCGGCGCTTAGCGCCGCCAATCTCTTATACCATCCAGGCTCTACTTGGCACCGCAGACATAGGGATAATGCCAGCCGTTCTGGCTGGTCATTTGTTTACCCCCTTTCCTTCGATGCGATTGACAAAATCCAAGATCCTTCTATTCACCGCTTCCGGAAACTCCCCGTTAATGGCGTGAGACGCTCCTGGCCAAACGTAACGTACAAGAGAGAACTTCGCCAAAAGCCTCCTTAGTAAACAATTAGCGTTCTCCAACCGATTACTAACCCGAATAACGCTTAATATTGTATAATGATGTAGAGAGCAATCTTACTATGCATATGGAGTTGAACGTGGATGCGTCCCTTTCTGAAATGGGCCGGTGGTAAAGGCCAATTACTGAAAGCCTTTGCCGCGCGCTTACCGGAACCAATCAAAGAATCCAAAGCGATCCCCCGCTATCTCGAACCTTTTGTCGGCGGCGGGGCGATGTTTTTTTATTTAAAAACCCATTACCAGATTGGCCAGGCTTACTTGTTTGACATCAATCCCGATCTGATCCTCTGTTATAAAGTATTACAACAACAGCCCTCCGCGCTAATTACGCAATTGGCCAAAATTTCCGGTGAATTCGCCCAGAAAAACAAGGAAGAACGGAAGGCCTTTTATTACAAAATCCGCACCCGTTTCAACAAGCAACGCCAAACGCTGAATCTTCAAGTCTTCAATCAGACCTGGATCGAACGGGCCTGCTTGCTTATCTTCTTAAATAAGACCTGTTATAACGGGTTATATCGCCTCAACCAAAAGGGGGAGTTTAACGTGCCCTACGGTAGTTATACTAACCCCCGCTTCTACGATCCGGAGAACCTGAAGAAAATCCACCATGCTTTACAAGACACCCAACTGGTTTGGGGGGACTTTGAAAAGGCGAAGGAGTTTGTCACCAAAGAGAGCTTTGTCTACCTAGACCCACCCTACCGGCCGTTAAACGCCACCGCCAACTTCACCGCCTATTCCCGCCAGGGCTTCTCCGACCAGGACCAAAAGAGGCTGGCCGTCTTCTATAAAGAAATGGACCGGAGAGGAGCATATTTGATGCTCAGCAACTCCGATCCAAAAAACGAAGACCTCGCCGATAATTTTTTTGAAGTTCTCTACCAAGGCTATCGGATTGAGCGGGTTCCCGCCAACCGGTCGATCAATAGTGACGCCCGGAAACGGGGTGCGATCAATGAATTGATTATCAGAAACTATTAGGCCAAGTCGTTATTGCAACCGCTGTTCGCTTTTCCTTCCCGCCAAGGACGCCTTGGTGTTTATAAGGTACAATCCCGCCCCGTTTGTGGGTCAAAATAATCGATCCGATACTCATGGGTTTTCAGATTTGCCCTTAAAGTTGTTTTATACTCTCCTTTTTGCCAGGTCAGTGCCAGCGCATCATCACCGATCGGTTCGCAGTGAAAATCGCCTTGGAAAGCCGGATAGGCATTGCGAAAGCGCATTAAGGCAAAGAGTTTTTTGACCACCGGGCGGGCTAAGTTCGCTTCAATCTCTTCCTTAGTGTAGTTATGCCGATTTATGTCCCTCCCCACTTTGGTCTTTTCCAGGAGTTCAATATCATTCTCCCCGGCGAGTAAGCCGACATAATAGACTTGGGGAATCCCGGGTGTAAAAAACTGAATGGCCCTCGCCAGTAAATAAGCCTGATCATCATTGCCTAACGCCGAATAATAAGTACAATTAATCTGGTAAATGTCCAGATTATTATAGGCGGTTGTACTATAGATCCTTTTGACGTTGGCCCCTTTGGCGTAAAGATAATCTTTGGTCCTTTCGATCTCCTCTTCACTTAAAAGATCCCTGACATCGACCACCCCGATCCCATCATGCGTATCCAGAGTGGTAAATTGCTTGCGCGGACAGATCTTTAGCCAATTAACCAGCCTTTTATTCGTCCCACAGTAGAGCGCATGAAGAAGTAACATGGGAAGGGCAAAATCATAAACCCAATACCCTTTCTCCGCTAATTTCAATTGAATCGAGTAATGTTCATGGATTTCTGGTAAAAGCTCAACTCCATGGGGTTTAAGAATCGAATCGACTTCTGCCAGCAAATCCCAGACCTCAGGTTCAACAAAAAAACAGTTCGTCCCCGCTTTTTTTGTGGCGTAGGCAAAGGCATCAAGCCGAATAACAGAAGCACCCTTCTCGACCAGAAAACGGAGCGCGTCACGGATAAAGCCCTTTCCAACCTTCGTATTGACATTTAGATCGATTTGCTCATCGGTAAATGTACACCAGATCTTCTCTTCGGTCCCGTCAGCAAACCGCACCGTCGTATAAGGGGCTTTTGGCTTCCTTTTATAGATCAACTCAACCTCTTCTTCACTGGGTTCTCCGCCCGGCCAAAAATCCTTATAGCGAATGAATAAATCGGCAAACTCCGATTGATCTTTCTTTCTTTTGAAATCCTGAAAATAGGTTGATTGGCGTGAAATATGATTGATCATAAAATCATAGACCAGGTAAAAATGGGTCCCGATCGCTTGCAGATCATCCCAGCTCCCAAAGGCCGGATCTACTTCTTCATAGGTAAGAGGCGCAAAACCGCGATCCGCAGAGGACGGAAAGAAAGGCAGAAGATGAACGCCCCCCACGACACCTTGGCAATGATTCAACAAAATATCCTTTAACTCTTTTAGATTTCTACCCATACTATCCGGATAGGTAATCAGAACGATCTCATTTTTGAGCGTCAAAACAATCTACTCCTATCTAGCTGTTTTCCTTATAATTGGTCATCGATAATTCCGAAAGCACCAAAGACAACCGCTTGACACAAAGCCACAACAAGCACCCTTTTCCTTATTTTCGTGCCCCGTTCTTCTAAGTCGTTGCTCTTTCTTGTAAAGTAACCGGCAGAATATTATCGACTGCAACCTGTTCCTTATTCATCTGTCGAATCAGGAGATCGATGGCCAACGCACCCATCTGCTCAATAGGCTGTCGGATCGTGGTAATTTGCGGTAAGACTAAAGAAGCTATATTCGTATCATCATAGCCCACAATGCGTACTTCATCGGGGATTTTCTTTTTTAATAAAGAGCAAACTTTAATCGCACTGACCGCCATTAGATCACTATTGGCGAAAATCCCATCCAAATCGGGATGTTCCTCAAACAAATCCCTGATTAACAGTTCATACTGTTTTGTCTCAAAAACATCGATTTCCGTTTGAATCGTATAATACTCCACCCCACGTTCTTGGGCCGTGGCGACAAAAGCTTCATCCCGTTTGTTGGCAAGCATATCCAAGCTAAGGTTACCACAAACATGCGCTATTTTTTGGCAGCCCTTATCAATCAACAAATTGGTGGCCAGTTTACCACCCTGGTAGTTATCCGAAGAAACGTAGGGGATATCGCCGCCAATTCTCCGGTCAAAAGTGACAATCGGTAAATTGACACCGGTAAACTCATCAACCTCCATGGTATGGCTGGCCATAATGATCCCATCTACCTGGTGCCGTTTCAGCATTTCAACATATTCCTTCTCTTTTTCCCGATTTAACTGGGAATTACATAAGAGAACCTTGTAGCCTTTCGCATGGGCATAACCTTCAATGTGTGCTGATAATTCGCTAAAAAACGGATGGGCGACCGTCGGGATGATTAAGCCAAGCAAATGGGACTTTCCGCGAAACAAAGACCGGGCAAGTTCATTTGGCTGATAGTCCAACTCTTCCATTGCTTTATATACTTTTTTTCGCGTCGCTTCACTAATATAGCCCCGGTTGTTGAGAACCCGTGAAACGGTAGTAACAGTAACTCCTGCTCTTTCCGCTACATCTTTAATTGTCGGCATCTTTTCACTCCCTTTTGGGTAAAACCCCTACTCAGTAATTAAATATCGACAATAATGATTTAAATCAGTACTTTACTAACTTTTAAATTATACCATATTCACCGGTTCCCTTTCACGCGCGTTCTTCTTTTCGCGTCGTCCCATCTTCATACCACATATTACTTGATCGCGCCCTGCATCATTCCGCTGATCACGTGTTTTTGCATCAGGATAAAAAAGGCAATGACCGGAAGGATCGTTAACAATAAACCCGCCATTAACAAACCGTAATCCGAGGTATAGGTGCCATGAAAATAAAACGTCGATAAAGGCAAGGTCCGATTGGCCTTTGAGATGAGGACCAAGGATGGAAGGAGAAAATCGTTCCAGATCCAAAGTACATTTAAAACGACAAGCGTTATCGTGGTTGGCCGTAAAAGCGGAAACACAATTTTGAAAAAGGTCTGGATTTGCGTACAACCATCGACCAGGGCAGCCTCTTCTAACTCCACCGAGATGCTTTTCATAAAACCATGATAAACAAAGACCGAAAGGGAGGAACCAAAACCCAGATACATATAGATCAAAATCCATTTATTGTCGAGTAGTTTTAAAGTTGATCCGTAAATGCGGACCAAAGGAATCATAATCGACTGAAAAGGGATCAGCATTGATGCCACCATCATAAAAAACAGAATTTTATTTAGCTTCCCTTTATAGCGGAGGAAATAATAAGCCGTCATGGAAGAGAAGAAAGCAATGATCAAGACACTTAAGGCGGTAATAACTAAGGAATTCCAAAAACCTTGCCAGTAATTCATTTTGGTAAAAGCCTCGACAAAGTTGGTCAGTTTCACCGCACCACCGATACCGAGCGGGTTTAAGATGATACTTCTTCTGTCTTTAAAAGCGTTGATCACCACTAAATAAAAGGGAAACAAATAAATCAGCAAGACGAGGTATAACAGGAGATGCCTAGAGGAGCGCAGAATGCTTCCCCCTTTTTTCTCTTTAACGGTAAATTGCATCTTCACGTCCTTCACATCTCCACCTCCCACTTTTTAGTGAAATAAACCTGGGCAAGGGTAATCGCCGCCACGATGATAAAAAGGAAAAATGCTTGTGCCTGTCCGATCCCATATTCTTGGGCCAAAAAAGCTTTTTTGTAGACATGCATCGAGATTAACTCGGTACTTCTGAACGGGCCGCCGTCGGTAAGGGCCAAGTTCACATCATAAACCATAAAGCTTCTTTGGAGCGTTAAAAAGAGCGTAACCACAAAGGAAGGGACCATTAACGGCAGAATGATCCTTCTAATCCGTTGCCCGGCACTGGCGCCATCGATGATCGCGGCTTCGAATAATTCTTTCGGAATATTGACCAAACCAGCAATATGAATCAACATCATATAGCCTGAGTACTGCCAAACACTAACGATGACTAAAGCCCATAATGCCTTCTGCGGATTGGCCAACCATGAATAAGAAAACAAGGACAGATTGAGGCTTTTACCGATAAAAACCAAAACACGGGAAAAAACAAAATGCCAGATCAACCCTAAAACAATACCCCCAATTAAATTGGGCACAAAAAAACCGGCTCGTAAAAAATTCTCGCCTTTAACACCCCGTGTCAAGAGATAAGCAAGAACAAATGCGATGACATTGACCAAGACTACTGTGGAAAAAACATATTTCAACGTCAGGAAAAAGGATTTCCAAAAAAGCTGATCCCGAAAGACCGTTAAATAATTTTGCAAACCAATAAACCGGTATGCGGACGCGATACCATCCCAGTTCGTCAGGGACAGATAAATCCCAAACAGGAAAGGGATGATCACGACCGAGAGAAAAACAAAAGTTGTTGGGCCAGCAAAGATCAAGAAAGTTTTTAGTTTCGCGCAGAAACCCTTCTCGGTTATCATCGTCTTTTACTCCTTAACTATCATTTGATCACCTTTAAACGCGCTTCGGAGGGGGGCATTAAATAACGGACGAAGAAGCCGTTATTTAATGCCCGGTTATTACCTTTACTTACCTTAAATTACCTTAACCTACCTCAAATTCTTCCAGTACTGCTCAATTTCGTTCGTTAAGCCCTTACGGTCGATAACGCCGGCTAAATACTTTTGCATCGATGCCCCTAATACGGCCCAATGATCGGCTGGTAACTGAGTGATAAATTCCAGGGTCTGACCATTTGCCACATATTCCAGGAGGGAGCGTGCCAAGGGATCATTGGGTTCAACCGAAACATTTTTAAAAGCCGGGATGATATTGGCTTGGTTGACCACGAACTCTTGCCCTTTGGCATCATAAACCAGCCAGTTCAAGAAGTCTTTAGCCGCCTTCTGCTGGGCTTTAGTGCTTTGTTCACCATCAACGATAAAGTACTTGGTGACGCCGACCGGAACCTGACTGTTGCCATAATCCCGTGGGTTATTACTGACCGGGACGGGTAAGAACCCATATTGGCCGTCTGCCGTATCAAAATCCTTTATGTTCGGCCAGGCCCAGTTCCCCATAAACCACAGGCCAACCTCGCCGAGACCCAATAGTTCCGAACCCCGATCGTAAGTACCGGAAAGGGGATCCCCTTTATCAACATTGTATTTTTTCATTACATCGAAGGTGTCCAGCAAACCATTGAATTGTTTATTGGCCGCTAAATTAGCTTTTCCTTCACGCAGTTTGACGAGAAATTCATCAATAGCAGCCGAATCGGTGGACTGGGTGGAATAGGAGATTGCTAAATAGTGATGGCCTAACGACCAATCCAAGGGCGACACAACCAAAGCATTGGCCCCTGAAGCTTCAATCTTCTTGAACAGGGCTTCTAAATCGGCGGTCGTCCGGATTGAACTGGGATCAAAATTACCGTTTGTTGCTTTATCCAAAACCTGCTTGTTATAGATCAGACCATAGCCTTCCACCGCAAAGGGGAATCCCAACAGCTTCCCATTGGGCAAGGTTATCCGGTCTAAACTCCGGTCGATCGCCTCCTCGACCCATTTTTCGCCTTTTAGGTCTAATGCTTTATCTTGGAATCTTGTCACATCAGCCGGATCCAACATCGCAATCGTCGGTGCGTTACCCGCCGCATAGAGCGCCATCGTGCGCTCAAAAGGAGATTGTCCCACCGGACAGGCAATAATCTCTAACTTTACGCCTTTCGTTATCTTGTTATAATACGCCGCCAGTTCCTCTAATTGAGCCTGAATCTCACCTTTTGAATTAAGTAAAGTTACATTAACAGTCGATTGTGTAAACGCCGTGGTTGCAAAGAGCGAAACCATGAGGAGAAAACTGAGTGCCAACAGGAGAAGTCGTGTTTTTTTCATCCTTTTTACCTCCTTTGTACTTAGGGACGGCCGTTCCCTTGGATCATTTTGCTAATGATCCGTTAATATTATAGTACGTTTCTGTAATATATGTCAACCGTTTGACATATGGATTTTTAAGAAAATTAGGACCGGAGAGAAGCATCTTTGATGCTCAGCCACTCCGGTCCAAAAAACGAAGGTCCTACCGATATTTTTTTAATACTCTATACCAGGAATATAAGATCGAGCGGATTCCCGCCAACCGGTCCATCAATATGACGCCCGTAAACGGAGCGGATTTGCCAACTAATTATCCGGAATGATCAGGAGGAGTCTAGCTGGCCGCTCCGTCTTCCGGACGCCTCTTCCCTTCTGCCTCCAGCACCACAGGAGATTCGGCGCTGTTCTGCTGCGGATAATACCGGCAAAGCCAGTCCAGCTCCTGCCGCTGATCATTGGCTTCGTACCAGCCCCGGCCGAAGAGCCGGTGGACCCGCTGGAAGTATTCCTCATACATCTTGCCGACCCGCTCCAAAGAATAGTTTGCCACCGCCCATTTCCGGCAATCCTGCGGCCGGATCCGGTGGACATTCTTCACTGCCCAGCAAAACTCCTCAAAAACCCGACACCGGTACCCGGTAACACCATGGAGGACGGTTTCCGGAAAAGCCCCCCAGTCACTGGTGATCACCGGTGTCCCGCAAAGCTGTGCTTCCACATTAACCCCGCCGAAAGGCTCTAAATAAAAGGTCGGCATCAGCACCGCCTTGGCTTTGCCAAGGAGCCGGGCCCTTTCTTCCGGACCAACCGCCGGCAGATATTTGATGTGTTTTTCATTGCCTAAGGCCAGTCCTTCCTGGGGATTATCCAAAGCACCCTGCCCCACCACATACAGTTGGTTCCCGGTCGCCTTCGCCACGTCGGAAGCAACTTGTACCCCTTTACGCCAGATGATGCGCCCAAAATAGAGTAGATAATCCTCTTTTTGTTCCTCATAGGGAAAATCGGCCACGTCAAAATAATTGGGGATCACCGCATCGTACCAAACCCCATCGTCCTGTTTCAAAAGGCCATAAACATAATGCATCCAGGCGTAAGACTCAAAAACCCGGAATGCAGAAAAGACACCGGTATAACCGATCCCCGGCTCGACCGTTAGCAGGTTAACCGCTTGGGCGATCGGTTGTTGGTAATTCCCCATCGGGCAAAGCAAAATATCCTGGTCGGCTTTGCGGGCATTGATCTCCTTAATGGCATTGGCATTAAAGGTAAGGTGGGCGAAGTCTTGGGGGTGGTGTTTGAAGAATTCTTTTCTTTGATCGTATTTTCCGTAGGCTTCATTGAGAACATCCTCGGTGGAAACCTGGATGAACTCGTCGCATTCCAGATCGGAGCCTTCGACCCCGTAAAAAAAGACCTGATGGCCGTAGCTTTTCAAGATACGGGCAAGCTTAACCACTTTTTGGGTATAAGCACAGGCCGAATTCTTTCGATGCGTGGCGAGATGGGCCAGGCCCAAAAGATGGAAGCGGAGTTTTTTCACTTTTCTCACTCCTTTCGCCGCAAAATTAAATAACTACCAAAAACGAAGGGGAAGAATTGTGCCCCCATAGTGGCACAATTCTTCCTGCTCTCCAACGCCAACAAAACAAGCTTAGCTTAGTCTACGGATCAGTAACGCGGCATTAACTTGATCTTGGGTTCCTCCGATTTCTGTTTCTAAAGTAACCGGACTGAACGACGTAAAGTTCCGGATATCGAGAATTGCCGGCGCCTCAATCTCAACGATTACCCTTCCGGTATTTTGAATGTTCGCGGCCCCAACACTATAAATGGTGCCAGGCACTAAACTATCATCCAGGAAGATCGCAAATTGATTCACCCGATCCGCCTGTACCATAAAGGTGATCTCATAGACGCCAGTTTCCTCAATGATAATTTCCGTACTTCCCGGCGGATGGACAATTCCTCCGACGATCAGACCATTGTTACTGAAAGGAACTGCTCCTTCCACGGGTATTTCTTCGACCTCCCCTATATTATAGATATAGGCAAAGGTCTCCGGCGCACCAGGACCAGTCGGTCCCACCGGGCCAGTCGCGCCCGTCGCACCTGCTGGGCCCGTCGCACCAGTTGCCCCTACGGCCCCCGCCGGACCAGTCGCGCCCGTCGCACCTGCTGGGCCAGTCGCACCAGTTGCTCCTACGGCACCCGCCGGACCGGTGGCACCCGTCGCACCTGCTGGGCCAGTCGCACCAGTTGCTCCTACGGCACCCGCCGGACCG
>DUQQ01000038.1 GCA_012837705.1 Hydrogenispora sp. | reverse complement strand
AGGGACTGGGATGCGCTGGAGAGCTTGACGGGACGCGGGTCAATATCCGGACTGTAATTAATTAGTAACGAAATTATAGCAAAAGGTAAAAAAATTAGAGTGTTTACGCGCGGAAGCTATATTATACTTGTATTACAAAAAAGGAGGTTGATCAAATGCGAAAATTTATTGGCGTCCTGTTAGTATGCTTATGTCTCATGACGACGGCCCTTCCAGGGGAGACCGCTTCGCCGACAACCCTTACGTTCTGGACCTTTCAAGAACTGCATAAAGCTTTTATGGATGATGCGGTTGAAAGCTGGAATAAGGCGAACCCTAATGAACAAATCATTCTCAAAACCGAAGTTTATCCTTATGACCAAATGCACAATAAACTGCTGATTTCCCTACAATCCGGCGTGGGGGCACCGGACTTAGCTGATATCGAAATATCCAAATTTGCCAACTATCTTAAGGGTCGAAATCCCCAATTAGTACCGTTAAATAAGATTATCGAACCGAAGTTGGACCGGTTAATCACAGCTCGCTTCGACAACTATAGTAAAGACGGAAAGTATTACGGGATTGATTACCATGTTGGTGCGACCGTTATGTTCTATAACAAGGAGTACTTAGATCAGGCCGGGGTCGATGTTGATACCATTGTGACATGGGATGACTACGTCGCGGCCGGGAAGAAAGTGGTTGCGGCGACGGGTAAACCGATGACCACAGTGGAAGTTACCGAACACTGGACTTTTTATCCGATGCTTAGTCAATATGGCACCGATATTTTTACGCCTGATGGTAAAGTTATCCTCGATAATGCGGATAATGTAAAGGTCCTTACTTTTATTAAGGATATGATCTACAAACATGAAATCGCTATTCCGGCACCGGGTGGCTTCCATCATGCTGAAGAATATTGGGCCTTTATGAACCAAGGTGGTGCCGCCTCCTTGATGATGCCCTTATGGTTTATGGGGCGTTTTGTCCAGTATATGCCGGACCTTAAAGGAAAAATCATTATTCGGCCGCTGCCAGCCTGGGAGCCAGGGGGCAACCGCTCAGCCGGTATGGGTGGAACGGGGACAGTAGTGACCGTCCAGAGTAAACACCAAGACTTAGCCGTGCGGTTCTTAGATGCCGCTAAACTCTCCCGGGAAGGAGCGATTAAGACCTGGACGATCTTGGGGTTCGATCCTTTGCGCTGGGATGTTTGGGATGACCCGGCAATGCGGGAAGATAACATTTATACCGAGTACTTTGGAAAAGAAGTATTTAACATGCTATTGGAGATCAAAGACGAGATCAACCCGACGGTGATTACTGATAAATATCCCTTGGCGATTGATTTGCTGAAGAAAAATGTTTGTTTTAAAGCCTTGCGGGAATTAAGCCAATCGCCAGAAGAGGCGCTGAAGGAAGCAGCAAGGGAACTTCGACGATAATTTAAGGATTCCTTAGGGATAAGAGCTGTAGAAGAAAGCGCAGTGGTCGTCGAAATCTACAGCTCTTTCCCTTAATAATGACTCTTATTTTATTAACAAAAGGTGGGCTCATGCCGATGACTAAAACAAAAAAAGCGTCATTACGCTCCTTTTTATCTTCTCCCAAGGTTGCTCCGTATGTCTTTGTTGCCCCTTTTATTCTGTTTTTCTTGATTTGCTACGTTTATCCTTTTCTCAGAACGATAGAGATGAGTATGCAGCAAATCTATGGTTTTGATGATGTGACTTTTATCGGGTTAAATAATTACCGGAGGTTGAACAATCCCCACTTTTTTAATGCCCTAAAAACGACCACGGCCTATACTTTTTGGACCATTCTGGTTTTAATCCCTTTACCGATTATTCTTGCCGTGTTCTTGAACAATCCGGCAACTAGAGGCAAAGGTTTTTTTAAAGGCGCTTTATTTATGCCGGCTTTGACCTCGGTAATTGTCGCGGGTATATTTTTTCGCTATGCTTTCGGGGAACAAGCTACGACCTTAGTGAATGCAATTACCGGAGTTTTTGGAATCGCCCCCCGGGTCTGGTTACAAGAGAGGGGCCCAGCCATGTTTGCGCTGGTTGTGCTTTGTACTTGGCGGTGGTTGGGAGTGAATATAGTCTATTTTCTTTCGGGCTTGCAGGCAATTCCCCGGGAGCTATACGAAGCAGCAGCCATTGATGGTGCAAATGCGTGGAATTGTTTTCTCCGGATCACCCTGCCAAGTCTAAAGCCGGTGATCATTTATGTCATAACCATTAGTATTCACGGTGGTTATTCCATGTTCGCCGAGAGTTTTGCCTATTGGCAGACCCATACACCGGGGGACATTGGCATGACGATCGTCTCTTACCTGTATCAAATGGGATTCAACGATTTTGATATGGGGTTTGCTTCCGCAATTGGGGTTACTTTACTTTTCATTGTCATGCTGCTCAATCTAGTCCAATTGACCATTATGGGATTTTTTAAGAAGGAGGCAAATTAGGATGGGTCACCAACTGAAGGACCAGTTTAAAAGCGAATACGGCGTCAAAGAAAAGAAAAGGCCCAGGGAGAGGTGGGCAAAGATTGCGATCTTCCTAGTTCTGGTGATCTTTAGCCTTTTTGCGCTGATTCCTTTCTATTTTATGCTCGTATCCTCCTTTAAACCCGGATCGGAATTGATCAGATATGGGATCAATTTAAAATGGCAACCGGAGATTATGACCTTAAAGAACTATTATCTGCTTTTCACCGGAAAAGAAGGTATTTATCTTCATTGGTACAAAAATAGTGTATTAATAACCTGTTTCCAGACTTTTGTTGCGGTGTTTTTAAGTGCGATAGTCGGTTATGGACTGGCGGTTTACCGGTTTCGGGGGAGAAATTTAATCTTCATTGCGGTTCTTGTTGTGATGATGGTCCCGATCGAAATTTTAATGCTGCCCTTATATGAGTTAATCATTCGTTTGCGGATTATTGATACCTATACCGGTGTTATTTTGCCGTTTGCGGTTCCGCCTTTTGCCGTCTTCTTTTTCCGCCAATTTGCCCTTGGCTTACCGCGCGATCTATTGGATGCGGGGCGGATCGACGGGTGTTCCGAGTACGGGATCTATTTTCGGATTATGATGCCTTTGATGAAGCCGGCATTTGGTGCCATTATCATTCTCCAAGCAATGTTTAGCTGGAATAGCCTGGTCTGGCCGTTAATTGCTTTGCGTTCCAATGAGCGGATGACCCTTCCGATTGGACTAAGTTCCCTGATCACTCCTTATGGCCATAATTACGATATGCTAATGGCCGGGGCGGTACTCTCTGTTCTTCCGATTATTATTATCTTTATCTTTAACCAAAAAGCTTTCATCTCCGGCCTTACGATCGGTGCAGTTAAAGAGTAATCCGGTGCTATTTATCTCACGTGTGTGAAACAATCGGGCAAAAAGGAGGAGGGAGGTCGGCTGAAAATCAGATTTATTTCACAACCCAGAGCCTTCTGGCGGATTCGGAACACGAAAATTCAGACCCGAATGGTTGCGCTCTTTTTATTGCTGGCGCTTTTACCAATGACGATTACCGGTTATTTCGCCAACCGCCAATCGCGACAGGCGATTCAGAATAAAATAAACACCTATTCCCAGCAAGTAGTGAATCAAGTCGCCCAAAATATCCAGGTTGAAATGAAAAGGCTGGAATATGACACGATCGAAATTGGGTTTTCCGAACTTGTCCAAGACTTATTGTCGAATTATCAGACCTTGACGGAATGGGAAAAGATTGATGCCAAGTACACCATTCGGGATTTATTAGTCAAAAAATTCTCCTTCCTCCATGATGTTTCGGATGTGCTGCTCTTTACCGTAGACAACGAGAAGATTATTGCTTACGGTGATGAAGGTTATAAGCTGAATTTCAGTGCTGATTTTCAGGAACCGCTTTTGGCCGAGATAAAAAGGGAAAATGGCCGCGCCGTTTGGACCGCGGCGAATTGGGAAGATGAAGAGCACATTATCGAGCGGATCATTGACTACCGGAATGGTTTGATCGTGGGACGGGTCATCAAGAGTTTATATGAAGGAGAGAATATCGGCACGGTCTTGATTCGGACCAACGAACGCTTTTTTGCCGCAATTTATGAAGCGATTGATCTGGGTACCGGTGCCGATATCTTCATTATTGACCAAAAGGGAACCATTGTTTCGAGTCGCACGACGACCATCCCTTTTAAGCAACCCTTTCCGGAACGGGCGTTAATCACGGGCCTGCGCAAACAGGAAGAAACAGGAGATCAAGTCTTTACAATCGAGATCAATGGGCACCCGCATTTAGTGACTTTTGCGCGCCTTGAAAGTGCTGACTGGTATGTGGTCGCCACGATCCCCTACGCCTATCTAAATTATGAGGCGAGGCTTATTCGGAGAAAAATTGTCCTTCTGGGCTTGGGCTGCTTTTTTCTGGCCGTTCTCTTATCCATTTTGTTCTCCAAGAGCATTGTGTCGCCCTTGCACGCCCTAATTAAAGCGATGAATGAAGTCAAACAGGGTAATCTCTCCTTTAAGGTTCCAGACAACAGCAAGGATGAGATTGCGGTTGTCACCCACCATTTTAATGCGATGGTCAAAGAGATCAAGTTTTTAATGAAAGATATTAAGCGGAAAGAAAGCCAAAAGCGAAAAGCGGAACTAATGGCCTTACAGGCGCAGATTAATCCGCATTTTCTTTCTAATGTTCTTAATACGGCACGTTTACTGGCTGATGCCCAAAATGCGGAGAATGTGGCGTCGTTGCTAAGTTCGGTGATTAATCTTCTCCATGCCAGTATGGGTAAGGATGAAGAATTGATTACTGTACGTAAAGAGCTTGATTACCTGCGTAATTACTTGAATATCCAGGAATACAGGTATTACCAAAAGTTTCAGGTCACTTTTGCACTAGAAGAAGCGGTTCTCGATTGCAAGCTTCCCAAATTCTTACTCCAGCCGATCTTGGAAAATGCGATTATTCATGGGATTGGGCCCAAAAAAGGGCAAGGACAGATTGAGATCAAAGGTTATCTGTATGAAGATAAGCTAAATTTCACCATTACCGATGATGGTGTTGGTATGTCGGAAGAGACAATCAATAAAATACTGATGGCCAAGAACGATTCGTCGGATCGTTTTTCCGGGATCGGGATTAAGAATGTGCAAGAACGAATCAAGCTCTTTTTTGGTGAGAAATACGGTTTGAGTTTGGTGAGTCTTCCTAATCATTTTACGACGGTGGAGATAAACTTGCCAATCATTAAATAAGGAGAATGGGCGATGCTGAAAATCATCATCGTGGATGATGACGTGTTTTTTCATAACAATCTAAAACAGTTAATTTCATGGGAGGATGAAGGATTTACCATCTGTGGAACGGCCGTGAATGGGGTTGAAGCTTTGAATTTGATCGCAGCGGTCAAGCCAGACCTTATGATCACTGATATGAGTATGCCGGGAATTAATGGTGTGGATCTAATTCGGCAGGCCTTTACGCTCCACCCACGGTTGAAAGTAATTGCCCTAAGCGCGTATAAGGATTTTCACTATGTAAAAGAAAGTTTAAAAATGGGTGCGGTTGACTATTTATTAAAACATACGTTGACGCCGGCGACTTTAAGTACTGTCCTTAGCACGGTGAAGCGGTCGATTGAACAAGAAAAGCGGTCAGAGAAGGAACAAAGTCAGATCAAAGAACAGATCAATCTGGGACGTTCCGTACTACAGCAGAATTTTGTCAAAAAGTTAATCTTTACTGATCAGCTGAGCAGGGCAGAGATCAGTGCGGAGATAAAAAGGCTCGCTGTGAACCTGAGTATGAAGAACCTAGTGGTCGCGGCGGGGCTAGTTGATGATTATAACCTGCTGAAAGAGCGTTATTCGGCGGCCGAGTTTAGTGAGTTAATCCAATCCTTACTCAATATCGGCCAGGAAATACTGAAGGATGTGGGCCAAAGCTTAATTTCCCCCCTGGATGAGGAAAGGTTTGTCATCATTTTTTCTTTTAATGATCTTTGTAGTAACCAGAAGATCTACAACCAGGTCCTTACGGTCTTGAACCGGATTCGGGTAACCCTTAAACGGTATTTAAATATCACGGCTAGTTTTGGTGTTAGCGAGATTTGCAACTGTATTACGAAGGTGACTCTCTTTTACCAACAGGCGGAGCAGATGTTAAAGAAAAGATTTTATCATGGCAAAGACCAGGTGTTTTACGACCAAGTGGTCGGCCAAATCCCCGAAAAACAGCCTCTTTTGCAAGTTGAAGAAGAGAAACGCCTGCTAGAGTTGGTTAAGACGCAGAAGCGGGAGGAATTAAACCAAGTTCTAGATACGGTTTTTTCCCGAATCCAACGTTACCAACCAAAGATTAGCGATAGTAAGATGGTCTTTGTGAACCTGGTAGGTATCGTTAATCGTCTCATCCGCGATTTTGAACTGCCTAGTGAAATGATCTATGCGGAAAAAGTTAATCCGTTTGTTAAATTAGAAGACTTCGATACGTTCCAGGAAGGGAAAGAGTGGATTATAACACTCTATAACAAACTGCTCGACGCGATGGAATTATATTATTTAGAAGACCATCTGACGGAGGTGACGAGAGCGGCGGTCCAGTTTATTCAGCGGAATTACCAAAAGCCAATCGGACTGCGGCATATTGCGGAAGCAGTTGGCGTCAACTGTTCCTACATTAGTAGGAAATTTAAGCAGGAATGTGGGCAAGGAGTCGTGGAGTATCTCAACACTTTCCGGATAAAAAAGGCAAAAATCCTCATTGAAAATGGGGGGCGAATTATCAAAGAAGTGGCGGAGGAAGTCGGGTTTAGTAATTACAATTACTTCTTTAAAGTTTTCAAGGATTATTTAGGAATGACGCCACTAACCTACGAAAAGTATTGCCGTGACGAAAAGGGGTTTGACATGGACCAGTTTATCCGGACCGTGGTGGCAGCGGCCGATTACGTTAAAGCGAAAAAACGCAGTCGGAAAAGGTTGTTTTTATCGTTTGACGAGTGGAATGTTTGGGCCGATCGTACTGTTTCCTATGAAACTTGGGATTACGCAAAACCCCGTTTAGAACAGATCTATAATCTACAAGACGCCCTGGTATTTGGCGGTCTCCTTTGTACGCTTCTTAACAACGCGGATCGGGTGAAGATCGCTTGCCTTGCCCAGTTGGTCAATGCCATCGCGCCGATCTTGACGCAACCAGGTGGGGCAGTGATAAAACAGACAATTTACTACCCGTTCGCGCAAGTTTCTACGCTGGGGAGGGGCGTTGTGCTTCGGCCTTTAATCACATCGCCGCGGTATGAGTCGGTTTATGGGGATGCTCCTGTGCTTCAGCTTTCCGCAGTTTATAGGGAGGAAGAAGGGGAGGTTAACGTCTTTGTTCTCAACTGCGCTCAGGAAGAAGAGGTGGAGCTAAGTTTGGATTTTCGGTCGTTCAGTGCGGTTATGCCCCAGGAACACTTGGTGTTAACCGGTCCCGATTTAGAAGCGGTTAATTGTTTTGCGGAACCGCATAAGGTCGTACCAGAGCCTTTAGCGCTTCCGCAAGGCGATAGAAAAATAATGACGGTCAGATTACCCCGTGTTTCCTGGAATGTTTTGCGCTTTAAGACGAAAAAGTAAGCACGCTTTGGAAACGATAAAGATTTTAACCTAATCTTAGCAGGAATTCCTTTTTTACGCTACGAACCTAATAAGAGGAATTATAACCGGTGTTTTCGGAAGCTTTTCTTTATGGGGGAAGTTTATGGACCGGTAACTTTGTGGAGGCGATGATTAATGAAAAAGCTTATGACGATCTTCCTCGCGATCGGAATGGTCGTAGCAATGACCACGGTTGCCTATGGCGCTTGGGAAAATACGGTTTGGCTCGGAACCGAACTGAGCCAGGACGGGCGGGAAATGGGATACCTGCACCAAGACGATGTGTCGACCAAGATTCTTTCCAGGCAGGTTAACGGGGTATTTACCTCAGAGATCCAGGTCGGGAGCACACTTGTGGATTTTGGTAATAATACGGGTTTGTATGCAGCCGTCGGAGCTAGTATCGATGACAAACTTGATTTTCTGTTCGGGGCCGGATTTAATTACAGCCACCGCTACTCGCCGTTTTTATTAAATGGTGGAGTTAAGTGTTTGGTCCCCTCGAAGGTGGTTGTTTATGAAGTAGAAGCTTTTTATCAGATTCTAACACCCCTCTTAGTCCGTGTGGGTTATAGTAGCGAGGGTAACGCCCTCTTCTTAGGTTTAGGGTTATCCTATAACTAAAGAGTGATGGTGGCTTTTACCTTAAATGGTAACGGTTAAGGGGTTAATCATCTCCCCATTGTTATGTTATCATCATGATAAGTACTGGTAACGCCTTTTACCTCAGGAAAAGGTTATATTATCTGGGAATGCTGGTCAGACCAGCGCTGATGGCCGCGAAGGATATATGGATATATGTTATGAAAAAATACAGGCAGAAGAGACGCGGCAATGCCCTTATGAACAGAACTTGAGGTGAACAGGTAAAAAAGCGTGGTAACAATGGGAGGTGAAGAAGATGACCTTATTATCTTTAATTAACCCCGAACAGAAACGTTGGGTCGCTTTATTTGCCTTGTTATGCTGGGTGGTACCGTTTCTCGGCGTAATGAGTTTTTCAATACTTGCACCGCTGCCGGTGCCGGACCAACCGAACCAAGGGGAAACGGCACCGGAACCGGTGGTGGATCAGACCGTGGCCGCCATTGATCAGAAAGCGGACGCAGAACCAACGATGGACACGAAGCACCACCAAGTGGCACCGGTGCCACCAGCAACGCCGCAGGAGCAACCGAAGACGGTGTCGACCACAGCCGAAGCGTCAAATTCTGGTAGTGACAGCCAAGCCGATGGGATAGATCTGAATCTTCTCGCCCGGGTGATTTACGCCGAGGCGCGGGGCGAACCCCTTGAAGGGCAGGTTGCCGTCGGTGCGGTCCTGATTAACCGGGTACGTAGCCCGAAGTTTCCGAATGATCTGTGGAGCGTAGTTTTCAAAAAAGGTGAATTCTGCACGGTCCGGGACGGGCAGATTTGGCTCGAGCCGGACGCGACTGCTTACCGTGCTGCCCGCATGGCGAAAGCCGGGTGGGATCCAACCAATGGGGCCTTGTATTTCTATAACCCGAGTAAAACCACGTCCGCTTGGATTTGGTCGCGAACCGTCACCACGCGGATTGGACGCCATGTTTTTGCGGTTTAAAAACCTTGTGTGCTCTTCATCTTTTATCGGCGTTTCTTGGCGTTAAGGTCCCGTTCCGATAAGAATAAAATGTAATGGGACCAATGAAACGAAGCTTCGGCAAAAGGACCTCCTTAAATAAAGGTTGACGCTCCCCTGGTGTTTATGGTAATATTGTTAGGTAAGTAAGCGAGAGTGGCGGAATTGGCAGACGCGCTAGACTTAGGATCTAGTGGGCAACCGTAGGGGTTCAAGTCCCCTCTCTCGCACCAAAAAACAACGGCGTAAGCCGTTTTCTTCTTTTACGCCAATTTTTATGCAATTCCTTAACTTGACACAATACCATTGTGCAGTTAAAATTTAAACATGGTATGTATAATGTGGAAAAGAGCCGATAAAACCGGATGGTTTTATCGGCTCCTCATTGCCATGGAGGTTTATTGGCGTTTATGGTTATAATAAACCAGAAAATGTTAATTTAGAGACGGAAGGTAAGGTGGAAAATCATGCAATCAACCCTTGAACAATTGGAGAATAACCGAGTTTTACTTAAGCTGGAAGCCGATCCGCAGGAAGTGGCTGACGCTTTTAACCAAGCTTATAAAAAAGTGGTCAAGCAAGTATCGGTGCCGGGTTTCCGGAAAGGGAAGGTGCCCCGGTTTATTCTAGAACAACAATTTGGGAAGGAAGTCTTGTATCAAGACGCCGTTGAGTACCTCGTTAGTAAGAGTTATTACGAGGCGATCGTCGAACATAAACTGGAACCGATCGAGAATCCCAAGATCGATTTTGAAGATGAAATTGAGGAAGGCAAGCCCTTTAAGTTCCAGGCGGAAGTGGAAGTTCTGCCCGAAGTTAAACTTGGTGCTTATAAAGAGGTGGACGTGGAAAAAGAACAGCCGGTCGTCACCGACGAAGAGGTGGAGCAAGAGTTAAAAATGCTTCAGGAACGGCACGCCGAGTTGGTTGCTACCGATAAGCAAGCGCTAGAAAAGGGCGATTTTGCCGTCATCGATTTTGAAGGATATTTAAACGAAAAAGCATTCCCCGGCGGCGCAGCACAAGGATATACTATAGAAGTAGGTGCTGGCCGTTTTATCCCCGGTTTTGAGGAAGGGCTGATCGGAATGGCCCCGGCCGAGGAGCGCGATTTAAATCTTACCTTCCCCGAAGACTACCACCAGAAGGATCTGGCTGGACAGGAAGTGGTCTTCAAGGTTAAACTGCACGAGATAAAAACGAAAGAACTGCCGACCCTTGACGATGATTTTGCCAAGGAGCAAGGGGAGTACGAGACGCTTGATGATTTTAAAGCTCATCTCCGGAAACGCCTCCAAGAGCGTAAAGACCATGAAGCCGACCATAAGTTTGAGGATGAAGTGATCAAACAAGTGGTGGCTGGGAGTACGGTTAACTTAACAGATACTCTGATTAACCGGGAATTGGAACACTTAATTCACCGCATGGAGCATGATCTAGAAGCAAGAGGGTTAAAATTAGAGGAGTATTTGACCCATACTGAACAGACCATGGAGCAGTTCCGCGATCAGCTGCGGCCGCAAGCCGAGGAACGGGTGAAGACCGATCTGGTTCTGTCGGCGGTGGCACAAGCAGAAGGAATTACCGTTAGTGAGGACGAACTTAAAGATAGAATCGGTTATTTGCTCCAGTTTTATCCCCCAGAGTTAAGAGAAGATATTTTGAAGGGTAAAAACCGTGACTTTGTGGAAGGTGTCCGCTCTTCTCTGGAACGGGAAAAGACGGTTAAACTTCTCGTTGGCTTCGTCGCGCCGGAAGAAGAAGCGGAGACGACGGCGGATGTAGACCAAAAAGAGGAAGAGGTGAAAGAAGAATGAATCTAGTCCCTATGGTGGTGGAACAGACCAATCGCGGGGAACGGGCCTATGATATTTTTTCCCGCCTGCTGAAGGAGCGCATCATCTTTATTGGTGGTCCGATCGACGACACGATGGCCAATTTAGTTGTGGCGCAGTTAATTTACCTCGAGAGTGAAGATCCGGACAAGGATATTTCCGTGTATATTAATAGCCCCGGTGGCGTAATCTATTCTGGATTGGCAATCTACGACGCCATGCAGTATGTTAAACCAGAGGTTTCCACGATCTGTGTTGGGTTTGCCGCCAGTATGGCTGCCCTGTTACTGAGTGCGGGGGCGAAGGGGAAGCGTTATGCGCTGCCCAACTCACGGGTGATGATCCACCAGCCTCTAGGTGGTGCCGAAGGGCAAGCGGCGGATATTGAGATTCAAGCCCGCGAAATCTTGCGCCTGCGTGAGGTGACCAACGGCATTATTGCCCGCCACACGGGAAAAGCCATTGAACAAGTCGCCCAAGATGTGGACCGCAATTACTGGATGAGCGCCGAAGAGGCCAAAGCCTACGGGATTGTCGATGAGATCATCGACAAAAGAAAATTAAAGTAGTCGCCCGCCTCAGCAAGCAGGGGCCATTGCTCTGTTTGCTGTCGATACCGCGAGTCAACGCCCAATCATATTTTAGGTAGGCGCTTAATTCCACAAGAAAGAGGTGGTGAGATGTTTAAGTTCGGGGATGATAAAGGACAGTTAAAATGTTCTTTCTGCGGAAAAGCTCAGGAACAAGTGAAGAAACTGATCGCCGGACCTGGTGTGTATATCTGCGATGAATGTATAGAACTCTGCAACGAAATTATCGATGAAGAACTAACCGACGATACCTCCTTCGACTTGGAAACCATCCCGAAGCCGGTGGAGATTAAGGCCATCCTTGACCAGTATGTGATCGGACAGGAAGAAGCGAAGAAAATCCTTTCCGTTGCCGTTTATAACCACTATAAAAGGATTAACGCCGAAGGGATGTTTGACGATGTCGAGCTCCAAAAGAGTAACATCCTGATAATGGGACCGACTGGTAGCGGAAAAACACTACTCGCTCAGACTTTGGCCAAGATCCTTAATGTCCCATTTGCGATTGCTGATGCCACCTCGCTTACGGAAGCCGGTTATGTGGGTGAAGATGTAGAGAATATACTATTAAAACTGATCCAAGCCGCCGATTATGATGTGGAGAAGGCGGAGAAGGGGATTGTCTACATCGACGAAGTCGATAAGATCGCCCGGAAGACGGAGAACCCTTCGATCACCCGCGATGTGTCCGGGGAAGGGGTCCAGCAAGCCTTACTGAAGATCTTGGAAGGGACGATCGCTTCGGTTCCACCCCAGGGGGGAAGGAAACACCCGCACCAGGAGTTTATTCAGCTTGATACCACGAATATCCTCTTTATCTGCGGTGGTGCCTTTGATGGACTGGAAAAGATCATTGAAAACCGGGTCGGGAAAAAGACGATGGGCTTTGGTGCCGAGATCCAGTCGAAACAAGAGAAGCCCATTGGCGAGCTTTTACGGCAAGTAATGCCGGAGGACCTTCTGAAGTACGGGATGATTCCAGAGTTCATCGGCCGCTTGCCGGTGGTTGTATCCCTAGACGCTTTGGATGAAACCGCGTTGATTAAGATCCTGACCGAGCCGAAAAACGCTTTGGTAAAACAGTATAAGAAGATGTTGGAGTTGGACGGGGTCGAGTTGGAGTTTACCCCCGATTCCCTGCAGGCAATTGCCGCTCGGACGGTGAAACGGAATGCGGGCGCGCGGGGTCTACGGGCCATCATCGAACAGTTACTGCTGGATGTGATGTACGAGATTCCCTCCCGGTCCGATGTGAAAAAATGCGTAATCACCAAGGAAATGGTGGAAGGGCAGAAAGAGCCACTCCTTTCGACCAGCGCGGAACAGCGCAAGAAAAAGAAGGAAGAATCAGCTTAAAACCCGCTTGACAGCGGGTTTATTTTTTTGGAAAAAACTCATGAAAATAGCACCGCTGGGGATAATATACGGGAAGCTGGGATTTGGGGAGGGAAAATGACAGGTGAATTACGCAGGAAGTATATTAGGTTTGATCAATCTTTTTTTTGCCATTGTGATTGGCTTATACTTTTGGAATCTCTTGCGCGCGCAGCAAGGAACCAAAGTCGCGGTTGACCGGGAAGCGAAGAAAGAGATGGAAAGGTTGGGGCGTTTGCGGGCGATCTCCTTAACGGAACCCCTTTCCGAAAAAACCCGACCATCCAAGTTTGAAGAGATCATCGGCCAAGAGGAAGGGCTAAAGGCGTTGCGGGCGGCGTTGTGTGGCCCCAACCCACAACACTTGTTAATCTACGGGCCACCGGGGGTGGGCAAGACCGCAGCCGCCCGTGTGGTCCTGGAGGAAGCCAAACAGAATCCCTTGTCACCGCTGAAGAGTACGGCCAAGTTTATTGAAGTGGACGCGACCACCGCACGCTTCGATGAACGGGGAATTGCCGATCCGTTGATCGGTTCGGTCCACGATCCGATCTACCAGGGGGCGGGACCGATGGGGATGGCCGGGATCCCCCAGCCGAAACCGGGCGCCGTGACGAAAGCCCACGGTGGGATCCTCTTCATTGATGAGATCGGCGAACTCCATCCCTATCAGATGAATAAGTTGTTGAAGGTTTTGGAAGACCGGAAGGTCTTCTTTGAGAGTGCCTATTATAGCTCCGAAGACCATAATATCCCTTCCCATATTCATGATATCTTCCAGAATGGTCTGCCGGCGGATTTCCGTTTAATCGGGGCGACGACACGCCAACCGCACGAGATTCCACCGGCGATTCGCTCCCGGTGCGTGGAAGTTTTCTTCCGCGCGCTCACGCCGGATGAGATCCAACAGATCGCGTGGAATGCGGTGGAAAAGATCGGGTTTGAGCTGGAAGAGGGCGGACTCGAGATTATCAGTAAATACGCCCATAACGGGCGGGACAGTGTTAACATGGTGCAGATTGCCGCCGGCCTGGCACTGACCGCCGGGCGGAAGCT